>JALZEK010000016.1 GCA_030862065.1 Actinomycetota bacterium
CTCCATCGCTCTCGTGACGGAATCGTCGCGAGATGACCTTTTTTATGCCCACCTTCAAAGCGTTCCCGCCGGCGGGGCCCCTAAACCAGGCGTGAAGGCTTCGCTGCGGCGCGCTGTCGAGGGTTCAGGCGGCTTCGACGACTCGCGCGATCGTGGACGCGATGTCGGTGAACCCTGCGCCCTTCTCCAGGTATGCGTGCGCACCGTGCGACATCGCTTCCTCGGACATCGTGCTCGCCTGAAAGCCCGACAGGACGACGATCTTCGTATCGGGGCAGCATTCCTTGATGTGAGGGATCGCCTGGAGCCCGTCCATCACGGGCATGGCGAGATCGAGGATGACGGCGTCGGGCAGCGCGGATGCCGTCATCTCGACGGCCTCGGCCCCATCGGCGGCCTCTCCCACGATCTCGAAGCGGTCGTCTTGCTCGAGCGTGAACCTGAGCAGCATCCTGATCTCCGGCGTGTCGTCGGCGAGGAGAACCTTTATCCGGGGGGCCATGGGACCGGAAGATTAGCCCGAAGCCTCTACTGTCCTGCGTCCCCCGTAAGGAACAGATTCATGGCGGTTCGTTCTGCACGCGACGTCGCTGCAGCGGGCCCATGTCACGAAAGAAAGCGAAAGCAGGGCGGGAGGGATTCGAACCCCCGACCACCGGTTTTGGAGACCGGCGCTCTGCCAGGCTGAGCTACCGCCCTAAGGGACAGAAGTCTAGTTGAGTCCTCGTCTTTAGGATCGTTACGCCGCGGCGAGGCGACGCGCCCGAAGCGTCCATACCGCGGCCCCGGCCCCGGCGAGCGCGACCGCCGCGCCCCCGAGATAGGTCGCTCGGTTGCGGGAGAGATGGGAACGAACTCCCTCCACGACTCCGGCTTGCTCTGGAATCGAATACAGCGACCGGGTCAAGTCTTCAGGCACTCGAGCCCTGGCGAGGGCGAGCGCTCCCAATGAATCGGTCAGTACCTCATACCTCTTCATTTCCGCCCGGCAATCCCGGCAGGTCGCGAGGTGACGTCGAACCGCAAGCGTTGCTCCACCTTCGTGGACGTAAGCGGGAAGAACTTCGCGTATCTCAGAACACCTCATGAAGTCCGCTCCCCTTCTTCCGGTTCCTCAAAGACCAACTCCTTGAGACGTTTGCGGCCTCGGTGCACTCGGACCTTGGCGGCCGTTTCGGAGATTTTCTGTTGTTTTGCGATTTCTCGGATCGTCAATCCATAAACATCTCGAAGCACGACCGCGGTGCGGTAGTGCTCGGGCAGCCCTGCAAGCGCCGAGTCGACGGATCGCAGATCCAGCCGGCTCTCCGCCTGGCGTTCGATGGATTCGGGTGATGCGATCTGAGCCAGCACTTCGTCTCCCTGCGTCTCTCTTTCTCTTTGCCTGCTTCGGGCCTTCTGCCGGGATAGTGCCGCATTGGTGGCCACCCGGTAGAGCCACGTCGTGAAAAGCGCCTCGCCTCGGAAGCTTCTCAGGCCCTTGAATACCTTGTAATAGGTATCCTGCGTCGCCTCGGCCGCGTCGTCGGGGTTCCTGAGAATCCTCAAACAAAGCGTGTACACATCCCCCTGGGTCGTGTCTATCAGCAGTCTCCAGGCCGCCTGATCGCCCTTCTTGCAACGCTCGATGACTTCCGCGGACACAAGCTCCGGCGACGAACCACGGGTATCTTTTGGACGCCTCATCCGATCGAAGGTTACAGAGCAACCGCTCGATGCTCCGGACGCGCCCGCTAGCTCTGGAAGATCGACTCCAGGCGGGACAGCATCTGGGCCCGGTGCAATTCCTCCTCGCGCCTTTCCCGCAGCCTGTCCTTGGTCATCGAAAAGAGTTCATCGACAAAGCTCATCAGCTCATCGGGATCGAAGGGCTTGGTGAGGTAGGCGTCGGCTCCCAGCTTGTAGCCTCGGACCCAGTCCGATTCGGTGGACTTGGCGGTGAGCATTAGAACTCGCGTCGAATCACGCAGTCCCGCCACCCTCATCTGCTTGAGCACCATGAAGCCATCCATGTTCGGCATCATGACGTCGAGAATCACGAGTTCGGGGCTGCGCTTCTTGACGATCTCGAGGGCCTTCCCACCGTCCTCGGCGAACATCAGCTCATGATCCGTAGGGGTCAGGATCGTGCCGATCAACCGACGGATATCGGCGTTGTCGTCAACTATCAAAATACGAGCCATAAGCGAGGGTCTCCTGCCCCTCCCCACCTGAAGTCGTTATGGCTTGGACATCGGAAGGCACTACCCCCCACTTAAGCGGCCCCTCCCGCAGGCGGACCACACCCGAGGGGGGATCGGCTATTTTTTCGTTTATGAACGGTGAAAGGGTGCAAAAGGCGACTCCGGGCCTGGTGGATTCCCACCTTCCCCGCTTCTCGCAGGGGCTTCTCGCCTTGCTTGTGGTTGCCGCCTTCCTCGTCGACCTGAGATGGGCGGTCCCAGTCCTCGCCGCGATCCTGGCGATTGCCGTCGTGGGCGGCCCCCGGACCAACCCCTTCGCCTACCTCTATCGAGTCCTCCCCATCCCCCGGGGCGAGCCTGAGCCGGCGGCGCCGCCTCGCTTCGCCCAGACCGTCGGGGCGGTTTTCCTCGCCGTCGGCACGATGGGCCTCTTTGTATTCCGGGAGAACACGTCCCCGTGGTGGGTCCTCGGATGGGGGCCGGCCCTGGCGGTCGCTCTGCTGGCGGCTCTGGCTGCCGCGACGGCGTTCTGACTGGGCTGCGAGATCTATCTGCTCGTGCAGCGGATGAGGGGGTCGAGAAAATAGGTGGCCGAGAGGGCGCTAATCCTGGCGGGGGTGGCCCTGGTGGGGGCCGTGGCGGGATTCCTTTACTACGTCTGGCGCCGAAGGGGGGCGGCCCCCGAGAGACTGGACGTTCGGTCGTTCGACCTCGACGTGATGGCGGCCCCCTATGCCTTCATCGTCTTCACCTCGCCGTCCTGCCGGCCGTGCAAGTCGGCGCTGAGGGTCGTTCGGGAGGCGGCCGATCAAAGCGGGGGCATCATTGAAGTGCACGCGGTCGATTCCCTGGAGCGCCAGGACCTCGCCACGAGCTGCAACGTGCGCAGCCTCCCGACCGTTTTCCTGGTGACGGCAAGCGGCCGGGTACTGCATAGGTGGACGGCGGTGCCGCCGCGCCATGAGATATCCACATATTTGCGCGCGGCCTGATTCGCCGTCGGTACCGCGGACTAGTCTCGCCGGATGATTCGGCACACCGACCACAGCGCCGAGAGCTGGTTCTCGCAAAGGACCTTCCGCCCGGTCGAGATCGCGCCCGAAAAAATGGCCGGCGTTAAAGCCCGCCGCGGCGAACGCATCGGCGTGTGTCTTCCGGCTCTGGACGAAGCGGAGACGATCGGGCCGATCGTGTCGTCGATTCGGTCCCACCTGGTCGAACGTTCCGCCCTCGTCGACGAGCTCATCGTCATCGACTCCGGATCGCGGGACGGCACCGCGGAGATCGCCGGCCGAGAGGGCGCAATCGTTCACCGGGTCCAGGATCTCCCTCCGGAAGCCATAAGACCCAGTCGCGGCGGGAAGGGGGAGGCGCTCTGGCGGAGCGTTGCCGTGGCGAGCTCAGACCTGGTCGTGTGGCTCGACGCGGACCTCCGAAACTTCGGTCCCCATTTCGTGACCAATTTGGTTTGGCCGCTCCTGCTGGACGAAAGCCTCGTCATGGTCAAGGGGTTTTACGAACGACCGTTGTCGAGAGACCACGACAAGATGACGCCGGACGGCGCCCGCGTAACGGAGATCGCCGCCCGACCTCTGCTGCAGCTGCTGTATCCCAAGCTCAAAGGAGTGATCCAACCCCTGGCCGGCGAGTGTGCCATTCGACGGGCGGCTGCGCTTGAGATTCCCTTCACGACGGGCTACGGAGTGGACATCGGGTTGCTGATCGAGGTTGTTGAACGCTACGGGCTCTTTTCGCTCGGACAGAGCGACCTCGGAACTCGTATTCATCGCAACAGGGACGTACAGGCGCTCGGCCGAACGGCCTTCCAGGTCATGCAGACCGTCCTGGGGAAATTGAGAGCACGAGGCAAGATCGTCCTCGCGGAGGAACTCTCGAATTCGCTCGTCCAGTTCGCGGCCGAGCGCGGTCAAACGTGGACGGAGAATCGACTGGAGGTGGAAGAACTCCCTCCCCTTGCCTCGGCTCTCGAATCGAGCGGGACGTGACCAGGGCCGAGGAGGCGCTCGGTGCCCTCAGGAAGCGGGGGTATCGGATGACGCCTCAGCGACGGGCCATCGTTGTTGAGATCATGCGAACGCGCGGACATATTTCTCCTCAGAAGATCGTCGACCGGGTCGAGAAGCGGCTTCCGGGCACAAATCCCTCCACCGTTTACCGAACGCTGGAGTTGCTCGAAGAGCTCGGGATCGTCTCCCATGCTCACCTGGGTGACGGCCCCGAGTACCACAAGGCCGATGAGCACGACCACGTCCATCTCATCTGCTCGCGCTGCAATAAGGCTCAGTCTCTGTCCGAGGACGACACGACACCGCTAAAGGAATTGATCTCCCGCCACAGTGGATTCGTCCCGGACTTCACCCATTTCGCCATCTCCGGGCTCTGTGCCGACTGCCGACAAAGAGAGGGCTAGCCGCTCCACGTTGCCGAGAGGCTGAACCCGTAAGGAAGCTCCAGCCTGTTCGCGATGAGCAGATCCGGGTCGGCCAGCAACTCCTCCGTTCGCCCGTCCGCAACGATGACTCCTGAATTCATGATCACGGCGCGCGGGCACATCTGTAGGGCATAGGGAAGGTCGTGCGTGATCAGCACCATCGTCATGTCGAGGCCCCAGAGGATGGTCGAGAGTTCTTTACGACTAGCGGGGTCGAGGTTGGAGGTCGGTTCGTCGAATATCAGTACCTCCGGTCTCATTGCGAGCACGGTGGCAATCGCCACTCTCCGGCGCTGACCGAAACTGAGGTGATGGGGAGGACGGTCCCCGAACGCCTCCATCCCCACCGCGGCGAGCGCGGCGTCCACCCGCGTCTGGAGTTCCGCGCCTCTGAAGCCCTGGTTAAGGGGACCGAAGGCGACATCCTCGAACACGGTGGGCATGAACAGCTGATCGTCGGGATCCTGGAAGACGATGCCCACCCGCGAGCGCACCTGGGCAAGGTTTTTCCTCTCAACCGGGATGCCGTGTACCTCGACGCGGCCCCTGTCGGGAACGAGGACGCCGTTGAAAAGGAGAGCAAGAGTGGTCTTGCCGGCCCCGTTCGGGCCCAGAACGGCCACCCGTTGGCGGCTCTCTACGGTGAGGTCGGCCCCCAGTACGGCCGCGTTCCCATCCGGATAGGTGTAATGCAGGCCGGAGACGGTCAGCGCGGGGACACTCATCCGTAACCGCCCCACGCGCCGAACGCGATGGTCGCCGCGGTCGCCGGCGCGCTTAGGGAGATCAGCCAGTCCTTCCAGGTGGGTCGAACCGATCGAAGCTGGGGCATGGACCCCGCATATCCACGCGCCAGCATTGCCGTATGTACGCGCTCGCCTCTCTCGTAGGAACGGATGAACATGGTTCCCGCGGTCGACGCCAGCGCTCGGGTGCGCCACAATGCCTTCGGGTTGTAGGACCTCGACTCGCGCGCGATTCGCATCCTGCGCATTTCCCCGGTCACCACGTCGGCGTATCGGACCATGAATCCGGCAATCGCAGTGATCACCCTTGGGACCCGCATTCGGTCGAGGCCCCGAAGCAAATCCGCCACTTCAGTGGTTCCCAGAAGGATCAGGGTGGCGCCCAATCCCAGTGTTGCCTTCGCGAAAATGTTGAAACCGGCCCAGAGTCCCTCGACCGACAAAGACAGACCGATTACGTCGACGCGCCGGCCTGCCGCAACGAAAGGAAGAAGCAGGGCAAATCCGATAAACGGGAGCTCGATCGCCAGCTTGGGCGCCATGAACTTGAGCGGTATGCGGGCCACTATCGCGACGGCTCCCAGGAGAACCCCGAACAAACCGAACGCCCACACCGCCTCTCGCGGGACCGTCATCACGGAGAGCACAAAAAACAGCGTGGCGACGATCTTGCAGTGCGGAGGAAGACGATGAACGAGCGAGTCCTTGTGAAAGAAGAGACCATGTGCATGACCGCCGCTCATGGATCGCGCGCCTCGGCCGGTTTGGCCCGGCGCCTGCGCATGAGGGCAAACCCCCCGCCGACCAGACCGAAGGTGAGGGCAATGCCTATCAACGCGGCAAGACCTGTGGAAAGCCGTCGGTCCTCGACGCCGCTGACCGAGTAATCGGAAAGGGGACCTTTCGCGAGCGCCCCACGCTCGTCGTCGCCGAGGCCGTGCTTAAGCGCAACCCTTTGAAGCCCGTCGGGCTCTGAACTCGCCCGGGGAGCTACGAACCAACCCAGGGCCCCCAGCGCAATTACGCCGCCCAGGATCTCAAGCCTCGTCTTCCGATTCATTGTCGCAGCTGCACGGGGAGAGCAACGGGGTTCGACCCTGCACCGGGCACGAGACCGGCGGCACCGAAAACAAGATCGGGGCGGACTCCGATCACGAGACTCAGGGTTGCCGCGGTCACAAGGCCCTCAACGACACCGATGAACAGATGAATCCCGAGCATGGCGCCGAGGACGGCGGCTATGTCTACGTCCGAGTCGCCTCCGACGCCATACTCAAAAACGAACAGCGCCGCGGATGCCACAACGGAAAGGGTCGCCGCAAGACCGGCCGAGAAAACGACGCCGGATCGATTGCGAGGGGCGAGCAGGCGAACAAACCAAAAGATGCCGTAGCCCAGAACACATCCCACCACCGCGAGATTGAGAACGTTTAGACCCAGGGCGGTCAGACCCCCGTCGGCGAACAGGGCCTGGACGCCCACGACAACCGACATGCACAGCACCGCCATCCACGGGCCCAACAGAACGGCTGCCAGAACGCCACCGATGAGATGGCCGCTGGTTCCGGCCGCGATGGGAAAGTTGATCATCTGAGCCGTGAAGAGAAATGCCGCCATAAGTCCTGCGAGCGGAACATGCTTGTCCTGCAGGTAGATACCGGCCCTTTTGACCGAGAGGCCCAGGGCCCCCGCGGCCATCGCCCCCGCCCCAAGGGAGGTGGGGACGTTGATGAAGCCGTCGGGGATGTGCACCGCCCTCCTCGCTTGTTGCAACGGTTTGCAATAGAAACCTATCGCAGCAGGTGCCCCGGGCTGGAGGGCGAAAGACGGCTCTAGCCTTCGCCTTCGGAGTCGCGGTCGGGCCCGGCCCTGACGGGCGGAGCCACGGGGACCGGAGAACGCTTCTCCGAGGCGGGCGAGACCGGCGCTCCCAGCACCCGCGTGCTCCAGACGTGGCCCAGCAACAACTTCACTACGGCCATGGCCGGCACCCCCAGGAGCACGCCCCAGAACCCGGCCAGGGCACCGCCGGCAAGAATGGACAGCATCACCGTGACGGGATGCAGGTTCACGGTTCTTCTCATTACGTTCGGACTGATGATGTGGTTGTCGATCTGCTGAACGACCAACTCCACGAGCGCTGCCTTGAGCCCGAGCCCTATTCCCTGGGCGATGATCCCTATGAAGAATCCAATGGCCCCTCCGATGTACGGACCGACGAGGGGGATCAGGTTGAAAAAGCCCGCGATCGCTCCGATCAAGAACCAGAAGGGGAGATCGATAAGCCAGAAGCCAAAGGCGGACAAGGTCCCCACCAAGAGAGCAACGACGAGTTGGCCGCGAAAGAATCCTCCAACCGCCAGGCCGACCTTCGATGCGAGATCGCGCACCTCCTCTCGATGGGCTTCCGGGACGAGATTGATCGCGTCTCTTTGGAGATGAGGCAGGTCGATCAACAGATACAGGGCAAGTAGCGGGCCGATGATGAAAACAAGCAACGCCTCGAGAACAGACGATCCGATCTCGGTTATTCGGTCCGCTTGATTAGCGAGTGCCTCTCTGAAGTCCTCCGTGACCTCGTCGCAGCGCGCCTCCGAAATCGTTTCTGTGGAGGCTTCCTCGGCACCGAGAAGGCAGGCGACTTGTGAGGTGTTGATCTCGGTTCCGAATCGGTCCTCCACCGATTGGGCCGTGTCATCGACAAAGGTAACGATCTCCGCGCGGTACTCGGGCCAGTGATCACTGACTTGCTCTACCTGTCTCGAAACGAGCGGCACGAGGAGCGCGATCAGAATCGAGATGCCGCCCAGCACGACGACGTATGCAATGAGGGTTCCCGCCAGCCTCGGTATCCGCCTTCTCTCCAACCAGGCCACGACCGGGTTCAGCGTGTAGATGATCAGCACCGCAAGAATTAGCGGCGGAAAGATAATGCGTATCCTCAGCAGTCCCCAAAGCGCAAACGCGGTCACGATCAATATGCCGATCAACGACCACGCGGCGAGCCCCACCCTTCTCAGGCGCTCGCTAGCCGGCAGGCGCGGGGGCGCGGGACTGGACACGGTCGAGCAAGTATCGCGTTAGGAAGGGCGGCGTACGCTCCACGACTGCACGGCTTCGCATGTGGCCCTTTTCAGCGCCTCGGCGTCTGACCGCTGGGAGTGTTCCGTGAGATCGACGGCCACTGAGATCCCTCTCGTCTGGAGTTCGGCTCTTTCGACTGCGACTCGCCCCGCAACGGCGACACAATCGACGCCCGCGGCGGATGCGATGCGCGCCACGCCCACAGCGCATTTCCCGCGCAACGATTGTCCGTCGAGACTGCCCTCTCCGGTGATGACGAGGTCCGCCTTCTCGATCTGCTGCTTGAGGCCCACCGCTTCGGCCACCAGGTCAACCCCCGGGACGAGCTCCCCACCGAAGAAGGCGACGAGGCCCGCGCCCATACCGCCCCCGGCACCGGCGCCGGGGAGCCCCGCCACACCGATATCGAGATCGGATGAAATTCTCGCCGCCAATGTTTCGAGGGCCCTCTCCAGTCTTGCGATCTCGCCCGCGGTCGCGCCCTTCTGTGGGGCGTAGACACGGGCCGCCCCGGCGAGGCCGGTGAGAGGGGAATCGACGTCGCATGCCCCGGTGACCGAGATACCTTCGAGAAAATCGCGATGGGGTCGCCCAATGGACGCAAGCTCCGTAAGGAACCCGCCCCCCGGCGAGAGGCCACGACCTCCGCGATCGAGAAACCTCCACCCGATAGCCGTGGCTGCACCCACTCCGCCGTCGGTGGAGGCGCTGCCTCCGATGCAAACGATCAGCCGCGCCGGACGCTCGATTTCCTCGATCGCGGCTCGAATCAGCTCGCCCGTTCCGGTCGACGAAGCCCTCAAGGCATCTCGACGATCGCGAGTTAGACGATCAAGGCCGGACGCGGTCGCCATTTCAATGACCGCCCATCCATTGGCCAGGACCGCCATTCGACCACCGACCGGGTCGCCCAGGGGGCCCGCAACCTCCACGCTCGATTCTCGCCCCCCCACCGCAGACAGCAGCACCTCAAGCGTGCCCTCGCCTCCATCGGCGACGCGCGACTCGTAGATGGTTGCTGTGGGAAGACACTCTCGAAGAGCCGAGGCCATGGTCGCGGCGGCCTGGCGCGCGCTGAAAGAACCCCTGAATTTGTCGGTTGCAATGACTACGCGCAATGCGACCTCGCGGAACGGCCTTCTAAGATACGAACGTGAACGACGACCTGAGCGTAGTCCTCGCTTCAAATCGCGGCCCCATCTCCTTTGTGAGAAAAGGGGAAGAGTTCGGGATAAAACGCGGAGCCGGGGGACTCGCCGGTGCTCTAGATCCCGTTGTAAGAAAACTGGGCGATAAAGGGATATGGATTGCCGCGGCCACGTCGGAAACGGACAGGGAGGCTCTGGTCGCGGGGGCAGCCGATGGGCTCGCTCAGAAGTTGGGCTATCCGGTTTATTTCCTTGATATCGACCCCGATACGTACGCCGATTACTACGACGTCGTTTCGAACCGCATGCTCTGGTTTGCCAACCACTGCCTGTGGGACGAACTCGGCGTCAGAGAATTCGGACGGCAAGAAAAGTTGGCGTGGCAAGAGGCCTACGAGCCCGTGAACAGACGCTTTTCCAAGGCAGTTCTCGAGGTCGCCGATCCCGACTCGCTCGTTCTCTTTCAGGACTACCACCTCACGACGGCTCCCGGGTATCTTCGAGAATCTCGTCCGTCGCAAACCATTTTCCATTTCACGCATTCGTCCTTTTGCGGCCCCAATGGACTGGAGCGTCTACCCGCTCCGATTCCTAAAAAGGTCATAGAGGGAATGCTGGGGGCCGATCTCCTTGGGTTCCATGTGCCCGCCTGGAGCAAAGGTTTCATGGATTGCTGCGAACGAATCGGAGCGACGGTGGACCCGGAAGCCGGAACCGTGGATTTCGACGGCCGACGCAGCTGGATCCGCTCCTACCCCATACCCATCGATGCTCCAGGATTGATCAAGAGGTCGAAGAGGAAAAAGGCCCGCGAATGGGCGGACCGTTTCAGGTCGTTGACGGATGGTCCGCTGATAGTGCGAGCCGACCGAAGCGAACCATCTAAGAACGTGCTGCGAGGCTTTGAGGCGTTCGCGAGAACGCTCGAGCGAAGGCCCGATCTGAGAGGGAGGACGCGTTTCGTGGCCTGCCTTTACCCCTCTCGTGAAACCATGCCCGAGTATCAGATCTATTCGGAAAAGATCGATCGGATCGTGGCCGAGGTAAACGAGCGTTACCCAGACTCAATTCACCTCTTCATGAAAGACGACTTCGATAGAACGCTTGGAGCTCTGCTCGTTTACGACGTCCTGGTAGTTAACTCCATCATGGATGGGATGAACCTGGTCTCAAAGGAGGGTCCTGCGATCAACGAGAACATCGGCGCCTTGGTTCTCTCCAAGGGCGCGGGATCGTTTACGGAGTTGGGACAAAACGCGATCACAATCGTCGATCCTCTCGATGTCGAAGAGACGTCTAAGGCTTTGGAAGCGGCAATAGAGATGTCCCCATCCGAAAGGCGTACCAGAGCCGATCGATTGCGGGACATCGTCCACTCAACGAAACCGGGCGACTGGATCCAATCCCAAATCGAGGACCTCGCCCTCATTCAGGCGGAAGGGCGCCCCAAAGCCTCGTTCACACGAGTTTCCTGATCCATTCCAGAACACCTGCGGGACCCTCCAGGATCAGATCGGAGCGGTCGAGTAGTTCAGATGGCGACTCGTCCGACCTCACCGCAACTCGGAGCGTGTTTTTGCCTTCGTTAGCGAGCCGATCAAGTGCATCGAAGGCCGGGATGTCGACGACGTCGTCGCCGACGAATGCAACCGCTTCCAGATCCAGCTCATGTGACCTCGTTGTAACAACCGCGGCCTTTGAGAACTCGATCGGTGGTCGAACTTCAACGACCATTCGTCCCCTCCCAAGCGAGAGCGAGTATTTACGAGCGAGCTCGGCGGCAACTTGGTCAACCTCATTCGCCAGATCTGGTGCGGTGCGATAGTGCAGGGCAACAATTGCCTTTTTGTCCTCAACGAGGACACCGGCCAAATTCGAGGTCATGGCCTTTGCCTCGGCACCGACCCGAGTCATCACTTCCGTGTATCGGGCCGCCGCGTCGGAGAGAACTACACGACCGTTCACGGTTCGCTCCGCGCCGTGGAGACCCCAGATCTCGATCTCGGATCCCAACCAGTCGAGCAGCTCGGTCGCCGATCGGCCAGAGACGACCGCGACGCAGGCCAGCCTGCGCGCCAGCTGCGCCAGTGTTTCACTCGCGCCCTCGACCGGCCGTGCAGCCTCGGGAGCGAGAACTATCTCGGCCAGAGTGCCGTCGAAATCGAGAAACAGTCCGGACCGCTTGAGATCACTCGGCCAAGCGGGTCCATCAGTGGGGGGCATGGGTGCAGCGTACGTCGCGCGGGGTCGCCCACACCGGGAGGCGGCCCCTAGACTCGGTCCATGCACGCCCGCCCGTTTCTTTTG
The DNA here is from genome assembly GCA_030862065.1 of Actinomycetota bacterium. Classification (GTDB taxonomy): domain Bacteria; phylum Actinomycetota; class CADDZG01; order CADDZG01; family WHSQ01; genus JALZEK01. The sequence goes on from JALZEK010000016.1 coordinate 11,921, forward strand.
GTCGTTGCACTGTCGATGCTTCTGCCCGCGTGCAGACCGGAGACGGTTGATCTCGTCTACCGTTTTCCGGAGGGGTCGACACTTCGCTACGAGCTCGTTTCCGCGGTCAAGGCCTCATGGGACCTGGAGGGACGAGAGCCGGACGAGGGTTCCTACAGGGTCGCCTTCGACCTCACCGAGACCGTCGAATCGGCGGACCAAGACGGAGCGATCGTATCCCTGGACCTCACTCGAACCAGTGTCGAGGAGGATAACTTTCCGCCTCCCGACAGCAGCTCTATGACGGTCGGCGTCGCCACCAACGGAAGCGTCGTTGAAATCGTCGAAGTCGATGACGTCCCCGCAGGTTTCATTGAACCCGAGAGACGATCAATCATTCGAACGTACCGCCCTCAACTGGCGGCCGAGCCCGTCCGCCTTTATCAGGAGTGGCCGGCGGAACAAGGGTTCCAGGGCCCGGAGTCCGAACAGGTATCGCTGGTGGGAAAGCTTGAGGGCCTGGACACGGACGACCAAGGTGACTTCGCCAAACTGCGGTTCCGGGGATCGGGGCCGCTTATAGGAACCGCGGAAGTTGCCGAGGACACGGCCGACCTTGATGGGGAGTTGAGGACCAACATCGAAGCGATGATCGATCTCGAAGAGGGGGTCCTTCGGAGCTCCTCTTCAATTACCACGTATGACTTCGACGTATCCGTCACGCCACAGGACGCGACGAACCCAATCACCGGAACACTGCACATAGAGGAGACTTTGGAACTTCGCCGGGTCTAGTGGTGCCGGGGGGTCAAACGTCGACGTCCTCTTGGCCCACGACGACGTGGAGGTCAACCTCAGGGGAGAGATCGGGCGGTTTCAGCCGCGAATCCCACCCGAATTTCTGGGCGAGTGCCTCCGCCGCGGCCCTCGTCTGGTCCGATGACCAGTAAACGATGGTCTCGTCGCGCGTCGAGTAGGGGTTTACGGCTCCGATCTCGAAGCCCAGCCTCTCGAGTCTGTCGGCCCAGTCATCCCCGGCGTCGTCCACGGACGTCCCGTTGAGGACCTGGACGGAAATGTTCTCGGTGATCAGTTCCACATCGTCGCCGTCCGGCGGCGATTCACTCACCGAGGGGGACGACGCCGGGGTCGGAGAAGCGTCATCGGAAGCCGTGGGTGACGAATCCTTGGGGGGAGGCTTTTTGCCCTCTTCCCGAGCCGGGGGCGGGGCGCCGACCTCATTGCCGAGGGCATCGATCGCTATCCACGCCGCCGCAAGCGCCACGACGGCGACGACCGTCCAGGGGAGGAACCACAGGGCCGCGGAGCGATAGAAGAAGGTTTCGTTATCTGCGGAGTGCCGACCGCTCACCAGTCACCCCAGGTGCAAATCAAGCGGGAGCCACCCACGCGATCGGCTTCACGGCGGAAGTCCTATCTGTGACTGGGCGTGTACTGAGCGCCCAGGAGGCGAGCCACCCGCTGGCGCTGCCGATACACCCGCAGGCGCTTCAGCCGCTTAACCAAAATGGGGTCGTGCGTCATCGCGGCGGGGTTCTCGAGCAGCTCATTCAGCAGCTGGTAATAGCGGGTGGCCGACACGCCGAATCGCTCACGGATCGCCTGATCCTTTGCCCCTGCATGCTTCCACCACGAACGCTCGAAATCGAGGATGTCGACGTCTCGCTGACTCAGCTCCATGCGGAAAAGCCTAGTGGCGACCCCCTGAGCTAAGCCGGATTTCCAGAATCAGGCGACCGGGATCAGGGGAACAGACCTCTGGTCAAATGCGCTTCGGCAACTCGCCCCACCCCGATCCAGTGAGCGGCCTGGCGGAGAGACAGGCCCTTGTCCTCGGCAAGGGTCCGGACCTGGAGAAAGGCGCGCTCCATGATCTGCCTGAGCCGATCGTTGACCTCCTCGTCGGACCAAAAGTAGGCCTGGATGTCCTGGACCCATTCGAAATACGAGACCGTGACCCCGCCCGCGTTGGCCAGGATATCCGGCACAACGTAGACGCCGCGGTCGTTCAGGATCTTGTCGGCCTCGAACGTCACCGGTCCGTTGGCCGCCTCGCAAACGATCCGCGCCTGTACCTCATCCGCGTTCTTTACGGTGATCACACCCTCGATGGCGGCCGGGATGAGCACGTCACACTCCACAGACAAGAGTTCGTCGTTGGAGATCGGCTCTGCTCCGGAGAAATCCGCCACCGTGCCGGCCTCCTTTTTGTGACGGTTGATAGCCTCCGGGTCGAGCCCTCGCTTCCGGTACAGACCGCCCTCCACATCCGAGACCGCCACGACTCGACAACCGGCATCATGCATCAACTGAGCAGCGTGTCCCCCAACCTTTCCGTAGCCCTGAATGGCAACGCTTACTTCATCTATCCCCAAGCCCAACGTCTTCAGAGTGGAGAACACCATGTACATCACCCCGCGCGCGGTGGCGCCGGTGCGGCCTCTTGATCCGCCGATCGATACCGGCTTCCCCGTCACGACTCCCGGCACGGAGTACCCCTGATTCATTGAATAGGTATCCATGATCCACGACATGACCTCTTCGTTCGTGTTCATGTCGGGGGCCGGAATGTCTCGCTCGGGACCGATGAGGGGAAGGATTTCGGAGGCGTACCTGCGCGTCATGCGTTCGAGTTCGGCCCGACTCAATTGCTTGGGGTCAACGGTTACGCCGCCCTTTGCCCCGCCGAATGGGATCGCCACTACCGCGCACTTCCACGTCATCCACATCGCGAGTGCCTTGACCTCATCGATCGTCACATCGGGGTGATAACGGATTCCGCCTTTGGCCGGCCCCCGCGTGACGTTGTGGTGAACGCGATACCCCTTACAAACCCGCGTCGATCCATCGTCCATTCGAAACGGAACCGACACCATCAGGGCGCGCTTTGGTGCACGCAACGTCTCGTGGACGCCGGGCGCGAGGCCCATCAGCTCGGCGGCCTCGTCCAGTTGAGCCAGAGCGGTTTCCCAGGCCGAATCGCCGGAGGTATCTCTTTCTTTTCTCTGCTCAGTTTCCAAACACGTCTCCGTTGACATGTCCGGCGCGATGAGGCGCCGTCCTTAGATTCGCCCCAGAGCTGGAGACAGGATTCGAACCTGCGACCGGCCGCTTACAAGGCGGCTGCTCTACCGGGCTGAGCTACTCCAGCACGAATGAGCGCTGACAAGAGGGTACCCTTCTCAGGCCCCCACTTCGGCTTTGGCGCCCGGCATGTGCTGTTCGAGCTTTCGCTTGATGCGCTGGAGTGCGTTGTCGATCGACTTCACGTGTCGTCCCAGGATGTCCGCAATCTCCTGATACGACTTCCCATCCATATAAAGCTGTAGGACCTCGGTCTCGAGATTCGACAGGAGCTCGTCGACCGAGGTCTTGATGCTCGCTATCTCCTCCGCGGAAATGATCACCTCGGCAGGATCACCAATGGATTCGCTAACCAGCGCTTCCGCGAGAGGACGCTCCTCCGTATCGGTGTCGGTTACCGGCTTGTTCAGAGAGACGTAGGAGTTGAGGGGCATGTGCTTTTGACGGGTTGCGGTCTTGATGGCGGTGATTATCTGGCGGGTGATGCAGAGCTCCGCAAAGGCCCGGAAAGCCGTGTTGTGTTCGGGTTCGAAGTCCCGGATCGACTTGTAAAGCCCGATCATCCCCTCCTGGACGATGTCCTCCCTGTCGGCTCCCGCCAGGAAGTACGACCGTGCCTTGGCCCTCGCGTAATGGCGGTATCGGGTCAGCAGCTCGTCGATTGCCTTATCGTCGCCGCCGCGTACTCGTTCTACGAGTTCTTCGTCCGTTTCCGGCAGTTTGGCCTCCACCCGACGCGCCACGTGGATTCGCCCCGCGCGAATCCTCTATCACAGAGTAGCCGACTCGCTCACCCTACGGGCCACTTCGAACATCGCGAGGGCTCCTGCCACGGCAACGTTGAGCGACTCCAGCGCCCCGCCGAGGGGAATGCGAACCACCCCGTCGCAAAGGGCGCGAACTCCACCCGAGAGGCCCCTGTCCTCCGCCCCCAGAACGACCGCGACAGGAGGATCGAGCAGTTTCGAGGTCCACAGGTCGTCCTTCGCGACCGGCTCCAACCCGACCACCCAGAGGCCGGAATCCTTTGCTCTTTGGAGTCCGGCCCTGAGGCTCGCGACCCTCGCAACCGGCACCCTCTCGGAGGCACCGGCCGATACCCTGCGGACGGCGGCGGTTACGCCCGCCGATCGTCGACTTGGTATGACCACGCCGTTGAAGCCGGCCCCGTCCGCGCTCCGCAAGAGAGATCCCAAGTTGTGAGGATCCATGACGCCGTCGAGAAATAGCAAGGTGCGTGCGCCGTCAAGGACTCGATCGAGCGAGCGATACCTGTACGCGCCCACGAGGGCGAGCACGCCCTGGTGGTTTCCCCCCGAAGCCAGGGCCTCCAGCTCCTGAGGGGGAACCTGGCGCGTCGAGACGGACCTTCGCGCCGCCAGGGTGCGAATCTCTTTGATAACCGGACTGGGCCGCGTCCCCTTGGAAAGCAGCACCCCGTCCACCGGGCGACCGGACTTTAGAAGCTCGAGCACGGGCCTTCGTCCCGACACAACATCGCGTTCGGGACGTCGTCGTGATGGCATTACAGCTCACACTAGAGGCGCCACCGGGGGCCCGCCGGGGTGTCTTCGACCGCAACCCCTAGTTCGGCGAGTCTCGCTCGGATCGAGTCGGCCCGGTCAAATGCTTTCTCGTCACGGGCCTTCTCGCGCAAATCCAACAGGAAGTCGATAAGGGCGGCGGCCAGGTCCGATCCGGCGGTCTCCGACCTGAGGGTCAGGTTGAAGACCCACGTCAGTTCCAAGAACGCCTCCATGAGCTCGATCAGGCGCGGCCTCGCTTCGGCGTCTCCTCGTTGGACCTGCTCCAATAACTTGTTTCCGTCCCGGACAAGATCGTGCAGCGCGGCAAGGGCTTCCGCCGAATTCATGTCGTCGTCCATGGCGGCGATGAAGCGCTCGATGTGCGCCGCGCCCTCTCTCTCTGAAATGGTGGAATCAAGTGGCCGGCGGGGTTCGGACTTGAGCGAGGGCGTGTCGGGTCCGAGAGCGTGAGCGACGCCTTGTTTGAAATTGCGGAGGCGTTCGTATGCCTGAGCCGCGTCGTTCAGGGCCGCCTCGCTGAATGTCGCCTGACTCCTGTAAGAACCCATGAGCGCCCAATAGCGAGCGACCTCACCCGGAATCTCGTCGAGCAAGTCCTTCACCAAAACGACGTTTCCGAGCGACTTGGACATCTTCTCGGCCTCCATCTTCACGAGCCCCGCATGCATCCAGTTCCTCGCGAAGGGTGTGGCGCTTCCCTCGAGCCCTTCGGCCTGCGCGATCTCATTCTCATGATGCGGAAAGATGAGGTCGGTCGCCCCCCCATGAATGTCGAACCCCATACCCAACTGCTTCCTGGACATCACGGAGCACTCGATGTGCCAGCCCGGTCGACCGGGCCCCCACGGCGAGGGCCAGGAAGGCTCCCCTTCCTTTGCCGTCTTCCACAGGGCGAAGTCGAGCGGATGCCGCTTCTTGGCGTTCGGCTCAATCCGCTCGCCGGCCCGCATCTCGTCGAGCGTTCGATTCGAGAGTTTTCCGTAATCGGGGAACTTCTCGACCGAGAAATAGACATCCCCCTCCGCCTCGTACGCCACACCCTTGTCGATCAGGCCCTTGACGTCGTCGATCATGTCGTCGATGTGCTCGGTGGCTCTCACGAGAACGGTCGGCGGATTGGATCCCATCGCCCGCATATCCGATTCGAATGCAGTGGCGTACTTCTCGGCGATCTCTTCGGGAGGGATCTTTTCGACGCGAGCCCTTTCGATGATCTTGTCGTCGACGTCCGTGTAGTTCATCACGTAGACGACTTCGTAACCTCTGTAGGTCAGATAGCGCCGGATCTGGTCGTACCAGAGTGAGGTCCTGATATTGCCTATGTGCATGTAGTTGTAAACCGTGGGGCCGCACGCGTACATGGAGATACGACCCGGTTCCCGAGGCTCCAGATCAACCATGCGCCGAGAGAGTGTGTCGTATATCCGGATGGACATTCGATAACCCTAAACGGGGCCCGCCTGCGAGCAGAGATGCGACGAGGAGAAACGGATCCCGAGACAACTCCGCGGAGGAAATCCAGAACAGCGGCGAGGGCGGACGGATCCTCTGAGGCACCCTGTGGAGAAAGCATCCGTTTCAACGGATGCTTTCGGAACCAGCGCAGCGCGGGTGCCGAACGAGGACCGTCCGTCCGAAGCAAACACATTCGAATTCGGATTTAGCCGATGCCGGCTTCCTTCTCGATCAAGGCCACGGCGAACGCCGCTATCCCTTCTCCACGACCGGTGAACCCCATCCCGTCCGTAGTCGTTGCCTTGACCCAGACCTCGGACGTCGGGACTCGAAGAGCCGAGGCCATCCGTTCGACCATCTGCTCTCGATAGGGGTCGAGGCGCGGCTCCTCAGCAACGATGGTCGCGTCGACGTTGAGGATTTTCCATCCCGCATCGGCCAGGGCCTGGGAGGTCTCGGTAAGGATGACCGTGCTCGGCGCATCTCGCCACCGGTCGTCCGCGGGGAACAGGGATCCGATATCGCCCAACCTCGCCGCGCCGATCAGCGCGTCTGCAATCGCGTGACTCAATACATCGGCGTCGGAGTGCCCGGCCAGCCCCTGTGAGTGGGCTATTTCGACTCCGCCCAGAACCAGCGGTCGCCCGTCGGCAAAAGCGTGGGCGTCGAAACCTATCCCGCTGCGAATCATCTTCGGATCATGGCCTCGGCGACGGAAAGATCCTCGGGGAACGTCAGCTTCAGATTTCTCCTCGATCCCTCGACCACGGTTACCACTCCGCCGTACCTCTCGATGAGTTCCGCATCATCGGTCACCGCGACGCCTTCGGTCTGGGCCCTGCGGTGGGCGGCCACAAGCCTCTCGGTGGCGAAGGCCTGCGGCGTCTGGGCCACAACGAGGCGGTCGCGAGAAACCGTTTCGGCAATGCGACCGTCCGCAACGCGTTTTACCGTTTCACCGACGGCAACGACCGGAACACAGGCGTCGGCATCACCGAGTGTCCCGATCACCAGCCCCACCAGATCGCTCCCGGCCAGGGGTCGGGCCGCGTCGTGTACGACCACGCGTGAGTCCTCGACCTCGAGCAAGGCGTTCAGGACCGACTCTTGTCTCGTCTCGCCCCCCTCGACCAACTGAACCGGGAGGTCGGATGTCAGGCGACGGGCCGAGTCGATATGGGAGCCGGGGAAAACGCAGACAACTCGGCGGCATCCGCCGGTCAACAAGTCGTCGAGCGCCCACCGAAAAACCGGACGATCTCCAAGATCGAGAAATTGCTTAGGGCCTACGGAGCCCGATCTGCGGCCGCTTCCCCCTGCGGCCAGGATTCCCGTTACGGGCGAGACGGCTACCCCAGCACCTCGTCGAGCAGCTTTTCGGCTTCGTCCTCGTTGCAGTTCTTGGAGAAGGTCAGTTCGGAGACGAGAATCTGACGCGCCTTGTTGAGCATTCGCTTTTCGCCGGCCGAAAGACCCTTTTCCTTATCCCTTTGGTGAAGGGTCCGAACGACGTCGGCCACCTGGTAGATGTCGCCGGACTTCAGCTTCTCGACGTTGGCCTTGAAGCGCCTTGACCAGTTCGTCGTGTTTTGGGGAGGCTCGTTCTTCTTGAGAACTTTGAAAACCTTGGGCATCTCCCGTGCGGGAGTCACCTGTCGCAAGCCGACGTCTTCGGTGGAGTCGGTCGGGACCATCAGCGTCAGTTCGCCGTAAGCCAACTTGAGAATGAAGTACTCGCGCTTTTCGCCGAGGAGATCGCGCTCCTCGACTTTTTCGATCACGGCCGCGCCGTGATGCGGATAGACCACCTTGTCGCCAATTTCAAAATCGCTCAAAGCAGCCCTCCGAACCGATCAATCCGTTAAGAGCCGGCGACACCGACACTGGAAGAAAACCTCTTGTTGAACTTGTCCCAGAGTAACACGAGGGAAGCCGACGCTCAGACGCGCGCGGGCTCCGAGCGAAGCACTTCGACCGCGCTTGCAACATCTGGGACTGCAACCAGGTTGATTCCACAGTCTCGCTCATCGGCCGCGCTCACGGGAACCAACGCTCGCCTGAAACCCAGACGACCGGCCTCTTTTAGCCGCCGGTCGATATGCGCAACCCGTCTGATCTCGCCCGCCAAACCCACCTCACCAAGGACCACCATTTCGGAATCGATTGGGGTCTGGTAAACGGCCGACGCCACGGCCAGGCAGAGGGCGAGGTCGGCCGCCGTCTCGACAATCTGTAATCCACCCGAAGCCGCAACGAAGACATCTCTGCGCGACAGAGAAATCCTGGCTTTTTCTGAAAGTGCCGCAAGAGATAGCGCGAGCCTGCGTGAATCCACGCCCACGGCCACGCGCCGGGGCTGTGCGAATTCCCTTTCCGTGACGAGACCCTGAATCTCCATCAGCACCGACCGTCGACCCTCGAGAGCAGGGAACACGACCGACCCCGGAACGCCAACAGGACGATCGGCGAGCAACATGACCGACGGATCCCCCACCGCCACCAATCCGGCGGCCGTCATCGTGAAGATCGCCAGTTCATCGCTTGAGCCAAAGCGATTCTTCGTGGCTCGAAGGAACCTGAGGGGGCCGCTTCTTTCGCCGTCGAGCGCGAGCACCGCATCCACGAGGTGTTCGAGTACCTTCGGTCCGGCAACGGCACCATCCTTCGTTACGTGCCCCGTCAGCACGACGGCGGTTCCCGCCTCCTTCGCGTAACGACCGAGGGCCGCAGCGCATTCGCGTACCTGGGCGATCGATCCGGCCGCATGATCGAGCGAGTTCATCGCCATCGTTTGGATGGAGTCGACAACGAGAACCGACGGGTTCAGCTTCTCGCAAACCTCCATCACGGCCTGAAGATCCGAGGTGTTCGCCATCCGCAATTCGGGGTTCGTTCCGACCCGCCGCGCCCTCATCGCAACCTGATGCGCCGTCTCCTCCGCCGAGACCACCAGGCAGTCGTGGCCTCCGGCGCAGAGGCCGTTGAGGAGTTGCAAGACCAGAGTCGACTTCCCGATACCGGGCTCTCCGGCCAAAAGGATCACCTCGCCCCGAACCAGCCCTCCTCCCAGAACCCGGTCGACCTCGACCAGCCCCGATGCCATCCGGGCGGGGGGAGAACCGCACTCGCTCAGCGGAACGAATTCGACTGCCGCACCACCCGCTACACCTGCGGCCGATCCCCACGCCCCGCAGTCGGGGCAGCGCCCGAACCATTTCGGCGAGGCCCGGCCGCAGTCGGGGCAGACGAAGGGGCCTTTGTTGGGGTGAGCCATGCATTGCAGGCTAGAGAGGGGCTGCGACAGAAAACCGTCCTCTCCGATCTCAGGAGCAAGTGGGCCAGAACCCGTTCTTCTCAGGTCGGGACTACTCGGCCACGCGAAGAGCCACCGCCGGAGGGATCTGAGACGCCTGTTGAGCCGGCCACGCGGTCGCCAGGAGCGACGCGAGCAGCGCGGTTCCGCACAGAATCGCGAGCTGCAGCCAGGGGACCGTAAACGCGGCCGACTCGCCGAACTCGTTCGTGGCGATGAGTTGCGCCGCGGTCACGAGGGCCAGGGCGGCACCGATGAGTATTCCCTGAATCGCGGTGAATCCGGATTCCAACAGAAACGATTTCCTGACCTGGGGCGAGAGAAAACCGAGCGCCCTGAGCACGCCGATCTCTCTCCTGCGCTCTCTGACGGCACGAACCATGACCACGCCGAGGCCCGCGATGCCCACGATCAGACCCAGAGCGAGATAGCCCTGCATCAGTTCGAAGAACTGCAGGTTGATGGCCTGGAATTCCTCGACCAGAGCCGAGAAGGTGTCGGCCTCTACGCCGTTGGCGAGGAACTCACCCTGAAGTTCGGTGGCGAGAGCGGCGTTTTCGGAACCCGACCCCTCTGACTGTATGAAGAAGCGCGAGGGAGCGGCCCGGGCTCCGAGAATGTTCTCAAGCGACTTCCTCGACATGAAGACGCCCGAGAACGTGTAGTCGTCGCTGTAGATCGCGGCGACTGTCCGCTCGGATCGTTGCCCCGTGACGGGATCCGTGACCGCGATGGTCTCGCCTGGTTCCACGACCTCAGTCGGGGGGCCTCCGCCCTCCTGCAAAAAGAAGCTCGGGATGACGACGAGGGACTCATCGGAGGCGACTTCGGTCCAGACCTCGGCCTCGGTCGAGAACTCCTTCAGATCTCTCTCTTCGATTTCCGGAGGACCTATCTCCACGAAATCGTTCTCGTACCCGCTTGCCGGCCACGCCTGCGGTTCGGGGGATGCGTCGGTTTGGAATAGGGGCTCCCCGTACACGAGGGTTGCGGCCTCGGTCACCGGGTCAACAGATTCGATCTCGGTTTCCGTGGGGGGATCGCTGGCCGAGGCCGTGGCGAAGACGTCGAATCCCCCGGCCACGCGCAGGGTCGTCTCTTCCACTTGACCGCCGAAGACGCTCGACAGAACCGCGATGAAAGTCATGGTGAAGATCACCAGCGCATACATGCCGAGCGTCAGGCCGGTTCTGAACCGACGAGCGATTGGATACGCGATACCCAGACGCACGGGCAGGTTTCTGGCCGCCACTCGTCTGATCACACGCTCCCAGTAATCGGTGGTCTGACTCAACAGGACCACCGCGGAGAGCGTAAGCAGCACGCCCTGAACCACGAAGGCGAAGATGTCGCCCTCTTCGAAGAATCGATTGCCCGTGATCGTGTTTCCGAAGATTCCCCAGAGCAGGGTCAGGCCCGATACCAACATGACCGGGAGGCGCCGCCCCATGATCCGGCTCAGAACCGGTAGCAAGCCAAAGACGGCGAGCGGCGGGCAGAGCATGGCCGCCAGCCACATCCCCTCGGTGGAGAACGCCGCTATTGCTCCCGCGACCATCGCCGCGGAGAACATCGAGCCGAAAACGACCGACCTCTTCCGAGCCATCCGTCCGATCGGCTCGGGAAGGTCGCGGATCGCCCGGATGATGTTGATCCTGCTGATTCGAACGCTGGTGAGCACGATCGTCAGTGTCGTTATGAGAAGTCCAAGAGAGAAACCGGCGACAACGCTTTCGGCCGTCATCGAGAACATCAGCTCCAGCGCGAACTCTTCGCTTCTCGAAAAGATCGGCGCCGCGATCTTCACGATCGCCCAGCCGACTCCGATGCCGAGGAAGGCACCCACCACCCCGGCGGCTATCGAATAGAAAAAGCCCTCCAGCGCGAACATCCGAACGAGATGGGCGCGCTTCAACCCCACGGCCCTGAGCATGCCGAGCTGACCCTTTCTCTCCTCGGAGAGCATGACGAAGATGTTCACCAACAAAAGGACACCTGCGACAATCGCGAACGTTCCGATGCCCAAAAAGAGCTCGCCGAACTCCTTTCCCTGAACCTCGGCTTCATCGAGCGTGTCGCTCTTTACGGGCTCGACCCTGAGTCCGAACCCTCCGGCACCGACGACGTCGTCGATAACCTGAGTGACCTGTGGGGTCAGAGCCGCTCCGCCTTCGACGTCGCCGCGATTGGAAACGAGGATCGTGGAAAGAGGTGGTATCGCCCCCCTCGGGACCTTCCCAGTGCCGAGTCCGGCAATGGTGCCGGGTGCCACGAACGCGTTGGCAGACGTGCTCTCGAAACCCAACCAGAATCCCGCTATCCCCAACCGGGGAAGCACTCGATCGACCTTCAGATCAACTTTCGACCCATAGAGAAAGGCCCGGACCCGTTCCCCGGGGCGCGCGTTGAGCGTCTCGGCGAGGTCCTCGGTGACGGCGACCTCGCCGGGGGCCGGCGTCGGTCCACGGATCCCGGTCGCCTCGGGGTCGTCACCGAACGCACGAGCGTCGGCAAAGTCTGCCTCGATCAACTGCGCTTCCGGCTCGGCCAGGGCATCGGTTTCGTCGACGGTCGATAGCGAGGCCGGAACGGCCGTGATCGACATCACGCCGTCGATCCGAGGATCGTTTCGTTGTACGAGTTCCTCCTCGACCTTCTCGGCCTGGTCGTTGTCTGGAACCACGATGATTTCGTCGATGGGCCCGAGCTGGTCGTAAGCGGCTCCCCTTATCGACGAATCGAGGGTGTCGCCGGTGATGTAGCTCCCGGTTATCAGCGCGGTGCCCAAAAGGCTCCCCGCTATGACCAGCGCGGCCTCGTTCTTTCGCCGGGCCGCATTTCTCAGGGCCAGCCGTCGCTCCACTCTGCCTCTGAGAGCGACGGTAGTCATGGCGGCAACAATCAGCGCCACCAGGACGAGATTGCCGATCACGCGTTATTGACCCTGGGACGACTCGATCCTGCCGTCCCTCATCCTGATCAGCCTTTGGGCGCTTCGGCCAATCGCAGGATCGTGTGTGACCAAGACGAGGGTCAACCCCTCTCGGTTCAAATCCCTCAATAGGTCCATGACCGAATCCGCGGTCTCGGTGTCGAGGTTCCCGGTCGGCTCGTCCGCCCAGACGATGGCCGGCCCGCCCGCCAGGGCCCGCGCGATCGTGACCCGCTGTTGTTCGCCCCCCGAGAGCTCGTTGGGTCTGTGGTTCTTGCGGTCGCCGAGGCCCACGCGCTCGAGCGTCTCCTCGGCACGAAGGCGCGACCGGGCCGGGCTTTCGCCCGCGAGCAACAACGGCAACTCGACGTTCTCCGCGGCAGTGAACACGGGAATCAGGTTGAAGGACTGAAACACGAAACCCATCTTCTCGGCCCGGTGTCTGCTTCTTTTCGCGTCGGGCATGGCGTGAAGGTTCTGCCCTTCGACCCAAACCGCTCCGGCGTCGATGCTGTCGAGCCCCGAAAGACAGTTGAGCAACGTGGTCTTGCCGGAACCGGATGGACCCATGACCGCGATGAACTCACCTCGTGCCACCTCCAGGTCGAGATCCCGCAGCGCCACAACCTCCTCGGCACCGGTCCTGTAAACCTTCGTGACGCCTTCCGCAACCAGGATGTCTCCGCTCTCTATAACGGCGGCGGCGCGTTCGGCTTCAGTTCTCACAAGCTCTCCTCGTGCGAGTCGGCACCTTCCCGCGGAAACAGGCTAGGGGCGCCGCTACTCCACGTCCAGCGGGCTCGCTTCATCGTCACGGCATTTTCCCCGCGTTCGCGATCCACTTGTTCGGCGTATAGCGACCAAATGGGTTGATGCCCGATACAACAGAAACCGGCGAACGAAACGAGTGTGTGTCAGTCATCTACCCTTAAAGCAAGGACCCGGCTAAAGCCGGGCCCCCTTTGTTTCTCAGAAATCGATTTGCTTCTAGCCCTCGGGCGGAGCCTCGCCTCCGTCGCCCTCGGAAACTCCGGCCAGCTCGACCGGCGGATGATCGGGCGGGCGCTCGCCCTTGCCGAAGGTCAACTCGTCCTCGCCGGTCTCCTTGTTCTTCTCGAGCTCGACGATAATGACCTCGCCCGCCTCGAATTCCTTCCATAGGATCTTCTCGGAGATGGGATCCTCCACCAATCGCTGGATCGCCCTCCGGAGAGGCCGGGCCCCGAGGGCCGGGTCGTAACCCTTCAGCGCCAGGAACTCCTTGGCCGGCTCGGTGAGCTGAATGTCGACGTCCTGGCTCTTGAGCTGCTCTTCGATGCGAACGATCATGAGGTCGACGATGGCCTTGACCTCGTCCCGCGAGAGCTCGTGGAAGACGATGACCTCGTCGATGCGGTTGAGGAACTCGGGACGGAAGCTCTTCTTGAGCTCCTCCGTCACGCGCTCCTTCATCTTCTCGTAGGTGAGCTGCTCGGTCGTCTGACCGAACCCCATGGCGGGCTTGCGCAGATTCTGCGTCCCGAGGTTCGAGGTCATGATGATTACGGTGTTCTTAAAGTCGACGGCCTTGCCCTGAGCGTCTGTCAGCCGACCGTCTTCGAGGATCTGCAACAGCGTGTTGAAGACGTCCGGGTGCGCCTTCTCGATCTCGTCGAGAAGAACGACGGAGTAGGGACGGCGGCGGACGGCCTCGGTGAGCTGGCCACCCTCTTCGTATCCGACGTAGCCCGGAGGAGATCCAACCAGACGGCTGACCGTGTGCTTCTCCATGTACTCGCTCATGTCGAGCTGGATAAGCGCGTCCTCGTCGCCGAACATGAACTCGGCAAGGGCCTTCGCGGTCTCGGTCTTTCCGACTCCGGAGGGACCGAGGAAGATGAACGATCCGGCCGGCCGCTTCGGATCCTTAAGCCCGGCGCGGGTTCGACGGATCGAACGAGAGACGGCGCCGATCGCGTCCTGCTGGCCGACGATCCGCTTGTGCAGCTCGTCCTCCATGCGCAGGAGCTTGGCGGTTTCCTCTTCCGTTAGGGACGTCACCGGGATGCCGGTCCAGGAGGAGAGGACCTCGGCGATCTGCTCCTCGTCGACCTCGGCAAGGGCCTGGCCCTCGGAGGCGCGCCATTCCTCTTCTTTGAACGAGCGTTCTTCGATGTAGCGCTTCTCCTCGTCGCGGAAGCCGGCCGCCTTCTCGAAGTCTTGGGCCTCTATCGCCGACTCCTTAGAGCGACGGACCTCCGCGATCTTCTCCTCGAGCTCCCGGTAGTCGGGCGGGGCGCTCATCCTGCGGATGCGAAGCCTCGACCCGGCCTCGTCGATGAGGTCGATGGCCTTGTCCGGAAGGAAGCGGTCGGAGATGTAGCGGTCGGCGAGATTCGCCGCCGCCACCAATCCGCGGTCGGTGATCTGGACGCGGTGGTGAGCCTCGTAGCGATCGCGCAGCCCCTTCAGGATGTCGATCGTGTGGGCGACCGTCGGCTCGGGGACCTTGATCGGCTGGAAGCGTCGCTCGAGTGCGGCGTCCTTCTCGAGGTGCTTCCGGTACTCGTCGAGAGTGGTGGCCCCGATCGTCTGCAGCTCGCCGCGGGCGAGCATCGGCTTGAGGATGCTGGCCGCGTCGATTGCGCCTTCGGCCGCACCGGCGCCCACGAGTGTGTGCAGCTCGTCGATGAACAGAATGATGTCCCCGCGCGTCTTGATCTCTTTGAGGACCTTCTTGAGCCGCTCCTCGAAGTCACCGCGGTAGCGCGAGCCGGCGACGAGCGCTCCCAAATCGAGCGTGTAGAGCTGCTTGCCGGCGATCGTCTCGGGAACTTCGCCCTTGACTATCTTTTGCGAGAGCCCCTCGACGATCGCGGTCTTACCGACGCCCGGCTCTCCAATGAGGACCGGGTTGTTTTTGGTACGGCGAGAAAGCACCTGCATGACGCGCTCGATCTCGCCCATCCTTCCGATGACCGGATCGAGCTGATTCTCGCGCGCCAGCTGAGTCAGGTTGCGCCCGAACTGATCGAGGACGAGCGAACCCTGTGGCGTCTCGCCGCCTCCGGCCCCCGCGGTCTCTTTTGCACCGGAGTATCCGGAAAGGAGTTGGATGACTTGCTGCCGGACGCGTCCGAGATCGGCGCCCAGCTTCACCAGCACTTGCGCGGCCACACCCTCGCCCTCCCGAATAAGGCCCAGGAGGATGTGCTCGGTTCCGATGTAGTTATGCCCGAGTTGCAGGGCCTCTCTTAGCGAGAGCTCGAGAACCTTCTTGGCGCGCGGCGTAAACGGGATGTGACCCGACGGCGGGGACTGTCCGGCTCCGATGATCTCCTCGACCTGCTGGCGAACTTTCTCCAGCGAGATGCCGAGTGACTCGAGCGCTTTAGCAGCAACGCCCTCGCCTTCGTGAATGAGACCGAGCAGGATGTGCTCGGTTCCGATGTAGTTGTGGTTGAGGAGTCGCGCCTCTTCTTGAGCGAGGACGACGACCCTGCGGGCCCGGTCGGTAAACCGTTCGAACAAGGGCCACGCCTCCTTTACTTGCTCCGGTCCACCTCTCGACGGCCCGGATCTTCGAGGAGTCCGAAGAGTTCGATTTCGGCACTCCTCCCGATTTCCATTATACGGAGAGAGAGTTACTACCCTCTTTGTTATCCGCAATCACTCACAACAACGCGCGACGCAGGAAATTTCCCTCATCCGACGGATTCGATGATTCCTGATGCCGTCGAATGTGAAGCTTCCGATACTTCAACTCATCGGTTGAGCAGGGCGGATGCCTAAGAAATCGAGGCGGTCTTTTTCGGCCCCCCTCCCAAGGCCCCTCAGTGGACCGGGTCCCTCTTCGTAGTCGAGACGCCGTACCGAAGATTCTCGAATTTGGGAGCCGGTGCGCCTTTCGGGGGTGCCTTTCTGAAGAGATACCGCCAGTCCAGGGCGAGGATGTCGGTGGTGTCCCCGTCGATGGCAAAACCCCGGGAAAGTGGCACCCAGGGCAAGGCGTCGGGCAGACGGACCGCGCCTGCGAATCGCACCCCCGGACGAGGGACCACCCAGAGCCCCACCGTCGTGAGGCCCACAAAGGTGTGATCGTCCGGCCCCAGAGTCGCCCCCAGAGCCCCGAACCTTTCCCCGCTGAGGCGCTCGAGGACAACGGCCAGGTCCTGGTCCGGCCCGGCCCTCTCCACGGCCCAGCCCAGGGCCGATACGCCCTGGAAGGCGCGCTGTTCCCACCCCAGGGGCCGCTCGCCCCACCACTCCTCGAACCCCTGTGCGAACTCTCTCAGTTCGGGGATGGGCAGGTAATGGGGCCCCCGACCGTAGGTGTCGGCCGCAACCGTCCCGACGGGCGGAGGATCGATGGCAGGGCTTATGGCGGCGTCGAATCCCGCTACCTGGGGGCGCCATGGACGGGGGCGCTTGTTCTTGCGTCGCGTGGGCCGGGGCTCGAGGCTGGCGGCCTCGGTCGTCCTGTAGACGGAGCCGGACTCTCTCAACGAACCGAGCACTTCCGCCATCGCTCTCGGGCCCCCGTGAACGATGATCGCCTCGACTCGCCGGTCTTTGAACCGCCTCAAACGGCCCGTGGGATCGCCATCGGGAGCGCCGTACCGGGCGGTGACGCTGATTCCGCGGCCGAGGAGTCTGAGCGCACCGGTCACCGCTCGCTCGGCCACCCGGCCCTGAGCCGACCTCTCGACCAGCACCCCGAGTCGCCGGTAGCCCCTGTCCCCGACCAGGTAGGCGACCAGCCGCCGGGCCTCCCAGATGTAGGAGGGGGATAGCTGGAAAACGTGAGGAGTCAGCCTGCGAGCGCCGTATAGATCGCCGTAGGCCAGCAGGGCCGGAACCCCGGCCTCGGCCAGCGCCCCCTCCGCCGCCGCCAGCCCCTCCGGGGGCCCGGCGTAGATGACGCCGACGGTCCGGTCGATCGCCGCGACCTGCTCGACCAGACGCGTGGCGCGGCCCGGGTCCCCCCTGTCGTCAAGCGTGTAGAGCTCGTAGGGGGGGTCGTTCGGGCCGAGATTCCGGTTGAGCATCCCCACCGCGAAATCGGCCCCCTCGATGGCGTCCTCGCCCCGCCAGGCGTCCGGGCCCGAGACGGTGCCGACCAGGCCGACAATCAGGCTGCTCTCGCTCGTCGGGGAGGCCAGCGGCGACCGCCTGGGACGGACCTGGTCGCCGTTTCCGAAATCACACCCCGCGACCACCACCAGCGCGGTGAGAGCGGCCACCGTCCGCTTACGCATGGGCGAGCATCCTGCCACGCCGATCGAGTCCCGAAAGGATCCCGTCCGCCGGGCCAAACCTCCTACTCAGGCCTCCGGACGAAGGGTCGGAAACAGGATGGCCTCGCGCAGCGAGGGGAGGTTCAAAAGGATCGCCAGCAATCGGTCCACTCCGAGCCCGAATCCGCCGGCCGGGGGCATCCCGTAG
Source organism: Actinomycetota bacterium (assembly GCA_030862065.1). GTDB lineage: Bacteria > Actinomycetota > CADDZG01 > CADDZG01 > WHSQ01 > JALZEK01. Next base: position 29,676 of record JALZEK010000016.1, read on the forward strand.
GCAAGCGCCTCGACGAAGTCCTGGTCCGGAAGGGCAACCTCCTCCTCGCCGGCCAACTTGACCGCGGCCTGCTGTTCGAAGCGACGGCGCTGTTCGTCGGGATCGTTCAGTTCCGAATACATGGGCGCGATCTCGGTGCCGGCCACGACCAGGTCGGCGTGTTCCGTAAAGCCCTCGATCGTCCGGTGGTCCTTGGCGAGAGGAGAGACCTCCTTGGGAAAGCCGGTCACGAAAGTCGGCTGTACCAACCTCTTCTCTGCAGCCGCTTCGAAGATCTCGGTCAACACCTTTCCCGGCCCCCACGCGTCGTGAAGCTCTATATCGAGCCCGGCTGCGAAGGAACGGAGGCCGGCTTCGTCGCCCGCCTCCCATTCGGTCGTCAAGTCGCGCCCCGTCGCCTCTTCGATCGCAACAAACATGGACATCCGCCGAAACGGCGACCCGAAGTCGATCCTGTGCCCTTGCCACTCGACCTCCAATGAGGAGGTCACGACCTGAGCGATCTCCTTCACGAGCGACTCGACGGTGTCCATTGTGTCGTTGTAGTCCACGTACGCTTCGTAGGCCTCGAGCATTGTGAACTCGGGGTTGTGCTTTGTAGAGATCCCCTCGTTGCGAAAGCTGCGGTTGAGCTCGTAAACGCGTTCCAGGCCTCCGATCAGAAGCCTTTTCAGATAAAGCTCCGGCGCGACCCTCAGGTAGAGATCGATGCCCAGCGCGTTGTGATGCGTCATGAAGGGCCGAGCAACGGCACCGCTCGCGACCGGCTGAAGGAGGGGAGTCTCCACTTCACGAAAACCTCTGTCATCGAAGTAGCTTCGGATCGTCGTGTTGACGATTGCACGGGCCGTCACAATTTCTCTCGCCGGTGGATTAACCATCAAATCGAGATACCGCTGCCGATAGCGACGTTCCACGTCTGTCATCTCGTGCCATTTGTCCGGCATGGGCCGGAGGCATTTGGCGAGAACGACGACCTCTTTGATCCTGACCGAGAGTTCACCCCGCTTCGTCTTTACGATCTCTCCCTCGGCCCCCACGATGTCGCCCACGCCGATCTTTTCGAACGATGCCATCCCCCGGTCGCCGACCACCGCGTGTTGCGCGAAGAGCTGAACGCGTCCCGACGCGTCCTCGAGGTCCGCAAAGGCCACTTTCCCGTGCGTTCGAACCGTTCGGACGCGGCCGGCCACGCGCTCCACCGTTCCGGACTCGCCGCCGGCTTCGAGGTCGTCGAACCGGCTCTGCAGGTCGCCCGCCAGAGCGGTGCGCTCGTAGCGATAGGGATAGTCGCCAGTTTTCAGGTGTCAGCTCTCCTCGGCATTGCGCTCGAAGATCAATTGCAAACCGCTCAGCGTCAATAGAGGTTCGATCCTCTCGATGGTGCGACAGTGTCTCACTACCGACGAGGAAAGGCCGCCCGTCGCCACCGTTCGTGCAGACTCGCCCAACTCCTTCTGTACGCGCGTGACGAGTCCGTCGACGAGATCGGCAGTCCCGTAGACGGTTCCCGATTGGACGCTCGCCACGGTGCTCTTGCCGATCGCGTCGGGTGGTGCAACCAATTCGACCGGGGCAAGCCTCGCCGTCACCTGGAACAGCGCTGTGGCGGCCGTGTCGAGGCCGGGCGCGATGGCGCCCCCTAGGTATTCCCCCCTCTCCGACACTGCGTCCACGGTGATCGCGGTGCCGAAATCGATCACGACCACCGGCTCGCCGGGGAACAGCTCCCGGGCGGCCACCGCGTTGGCGATTCGATCGGCACCCACTTCGCGCGGGTTGTCCGTGAGGATCGCGATTCCGGTCTTGACCCCGGGTTCCACGACGACGGCGGGGAAGCCAAAGTACCTGTCGGTCATCTGTCTCAGTTCTTGAGTCGCGCGCGGTACGACCGATGAAATGACCACGCCGGTTATCTGACGCGAAAAGGAGAGATTCTCCAGGGAGAGAAAGTGGCCGAACATGAGAGCCCATTCGTCGGCCGTGCGACGCTGATCTGTGGTCGCCCTCCACTCCTGAATAAGGTCCCCCCGTTGAAAAACGCCCAGTTGCGTCTGGGTGTTGCCGATGTCGATCGCGAGAAGCATTACCGGGGTCCTCCTAGCTAACCAGCAGATTGTCGATCAACCGAGTCCGGCCGAGGCGGCCGGCGATAACCAGCAAGCTTCTTTGGTGCTCGGAGAGGGGCTCGAACGTATCCGGGTGGACGACCCGCGCGTAGTCGAGGGCGAAGCCGGCCTCCGAGGCCAATTGCTCCATCCTCTTCTCGGCGCGAGGGACCCCTTCACCGGACCTCAAGACCTCGGCCCCCTCCCGAAGCGCCCGGTAAAGAGCCGGCGCTCGCTCCCTTTCCTCCTTCGAGAGATAGGCGTTGCGACTGCTCAGGGCAAGCCCGTCCGGCTCTCGGATGGTCTCCCCAACCACAACCTCCAGGGGAAAGAAAAGATCCCCAACCATCTTTTTGATCACCGCCACCTGTTGAGCGTCCTTCTGACCGAAATAGGCGCGCTGCGGCTCCACGAGGTGGAACAGTTTCGCCACAACAGTGGTCACACCATCGAAGTGGCCGGGCCGGTGCTCTCCCTCGACGATCGTCGCCAATCGACCGGCGGACACGATTGCGGTGGAACCGGCCGGATAGATTTCCTCCCGAAAGGGTGCGAACACGACGTCTATCTTTTCTTCTTCCGCAACAGCAAAGTCTCTTTCTTCGTCTCTCGGATAGGCCTCGAAGTCCTCGCCTTCGCCGAATTGAAGAGGGTTCACGAAAATACTCATAACGACGACGTCGCCGGAATCGCGAGCGATCCTGGACAGAGATAGATGGCCGGGGTGCAGATAACCCATCGTCGGTACGAAGCCGATCGTCCGATCCGCACGACGCTCGGGTTCCAAAACCGATTTCAATTCGGTTCCATCTCGCACCACCCTCATCTCGACTCCAAGGAGTTCAGGAGCGAATCTCTGGCCTCCGGCGAGATTCGTCCCGCCTGTGCTGCGACCCGTACCACGACAACGGCCGCGGCCTTGTAGACCTCCACCAGGGTGGGACTCGCCGAGAGTCCGTCGAGATGTCGCCTCAGGGTGTCGCTCTCTCCCCGGACGACTGGGCCGGTCAGGGCCGCGATCCCGCCCCCTGCATCAAGAGCGTTCGCAACCGTCCCGGCGGCGAGGGGGCCGAGTATCTTCTCCGGCGTCTCGATGCCCACCGAAGAGAGAATGAACTCTCCGCCCGCCATGAGGCCGGCGATCCCATTCGAGACCGTGGATGCCGCCGCGTGCCACGTCGGTCGCGATTCATCACTCACCGGCACCGGCACGCCCCTCAGGTCCTGGGAAATGAGGCGGGCCGCCCACTCGAAGCGCGAGGGCTCGCAGGTCACTCCCCACGCCGAACCGGGAAGTCGCCTGACGGCCGCGTCGACGTGGGGGCAGGATTGCACCGGATGGAGGGCAAAGGGTGGTCCTCCCGCTGCGGTGGTGGACTGCAGCGGGCCGATGCCCAGCGAACCGGCAAAATGACAGACGGCGGTGCCGGATTCGATGTGAGACGCAATCTCTCGGTCCACCTGTTCGATGGCCGGGTCGGGAGCGCCGATCATGACCAGGTCGCCGGCCGGCAGGCCGGAACGGTGATCGAAGGTCTCGCAACTTAGCCGCGAGGCCGCCCTTTTCGCCGACTCCCTGGTTCGAGACGAAACTCCAACGACTTTGTGTCCTGCTTCATGGAGAAGGAGGGCCACGGCCGTTCCAACTCGCCCGGCCCCGATAAGCGCGACGGAAAGCGGTGTGGGGGCGGTCGAAGCTGTCATCACCTACGCTCCAGTCCGGCCCGAGTCGGCGTCGTCGCCAACCCGAGCAAAGTGGTACCGGTCGTCCAAAAAGAATACGACGGCTTAAAGCCGCCGCACTTTCAGGTCATAGTGGCCTTGGCTGTGAAGCCATGCGCTCACGTGAAAGTAATACGTTCCCGACTTCTTGGCGCGGAACTCAAACGACTCGTCTGCTCTATCGGCGTCCCTCTTCTTCGCGTAACGAAGTAGCTTGCAGGATCCGAACCCCAAAAAGCAGCCATCCTCGAGTTGCCAGATCTCCTTTGTCTTCGGTTTCCAGGCGAGCAGGTCAAAATCCTCGTCTCCGGGCCCGTCGAGGACCGCCCTGTACCTCCTTCCCCGTCTCAAATGCTTCTTGTAAACATCGTTAACGTCCGAGGGCCAGCCGATTCGGTCCGACTTGAACCTGCGTATTCGCTTCGCTCCCGCGACGTTGCCGTCTCCGCCGGACCAGTTCCCGATGGTCGGCGCATCCAGCGCATCGTCGGCGTTGAGCCGTCCGTTCGTTCGACTGAACCGACCCTGGATCGGTCCGCGTCTGAATGCATAGAGATCCCTTAGGCTGTCGGGCCTGTCCGCGGAGTTCATGATCGCGTTCTTCAGGGCAAGGGCCCCAAGGGCGGGCCTTTCCGATTTGAGCATCCCGGCGACCGCGGCAACGTGCGGAGCGGCCATGGAGGTCCCATTGAACTCGTCGTAACCCCCCGGGACGGTGCTCACGATGTCGACCCCGGGGGCCGCGAGATCCACGGAATCGCGGCCCCAGTTCGTGAACGAACACTTCCAGCGCGCGACGATCTGGTCACAGCCCGTGAAGTACCCGTAGTGGTCCCTGTGGTTGGACGCGGCCACCGAGATGATCTGGGGCAGATCGTAGCTCGCCGGGTACTCGGGAGAAAAGCCGATCACCCCGCCGGGCAGGCTGATGCTCAGAGTCATGTCGTTGTCAAGACTCGAGTTGCCCGCCGCAAGAACCGAGAGAATGCCGGCATTTCCCGTGGCGACAAAGGCGTGACGCTCGAGTTTCGACCACGAATACGCGGAATAGCTGCCGTTGACGATGTCGGCCCCCTCGCGCCGGGCGTAGGCGAGCGCTTTCAACTCGGCGGCGAGAGTCCCCAGCATGGTGTCCTGGTCGCCGTCTCCATCGGTATCGCGCGGCCGCATGAACTTCAGCACCATGATCTTGCAGCCCGGGCAGATTCCGCTGACACCGCTGGAGTTGTCCATCTCGGCCCCGATGATGCCGGCGACATGGGTGCCGTGATCAAAGCCCTCGATATCACTGTTGTTCTCGACGAGACCGTCGTCGTTCTCGGCAAAGTCCCAGCCGTTGACGTCATCGACGAGACCGTTGGCGTCGTCGTCGATGTTGTTTCCCGGAGTCTCTTCCGGGTTGGACCAGATGCTCGAGTTCAGGTCGTCGTGGCCGACGTCAACGCCGGTATCGACCACCGCGATGACTGTCGAGGGAGAACCCTTTTGTGTCTCCCAGGCCTCCGGTCCATCGATGTCTGCATCGCTCCTACCCGACGAGGTATCGGGGGGAGGGTCGGTGATGGGATGCCGCTGGCCGGTGTTGTGCAGGTTCCACTGGTCGTCAAACCTGGGATCGTTTGGGAGAACCTGCGTCGGAGTGAAGAGCAAATTCGGTTCCACGTCGTCGACAAGTGGGCTTCTTAAGTAGCGAGACGCTGCCTGCCGGAGGGATACATCGCCGGCGATCCGAACCAGGTCCGTACTAAACGCAGGAATGGAATCGACCAGCCTGGCGCCGGCCGCGGCGTGAACTCGTCGGTGATTTGTTCGGCCCGCTCCCGCCCGAAACCGCACAAGTAACTCGCGGGGAGCCCAGGAACGATCCATCCGCTCGCGCAACCGAAGCTTGTGGTAAACGGCCGGGGCGGTTGTCGGCTGAGCAACCGATCCTGACGGTGCCGCCCACGATCCCGTGACCAGAAATACGGCGACCGCGCCCGTCGCGACGCGCCGGAAAGATGGGTTCATGTAGAGATCAGAAGTTCTCGAAAAACTCGACTTCGCCCTCGGCCTCGTCGATCCAGTCGCCGTACCTTCGGCCCCATGGGTCGGCAACGTCGGGATCGATTTCCAGCAAAGGAGCGAGCACGAACCGACGTTGTGTCATTCGGGGATGAGGAATCTCAAGGTCCGGCTCGTTGATCTTCTCGTCCCCGAACGTCAACACGTCGAGATCGATGACCCGAGGGCCCCACCGGATCTCGCTCGGCTCCCGGCCGACCGCGTCCTCGATCTCCCTGCAGACCCGCAGGAGTTCCCTCGCTCCGAAATCGACGGCGATCCTGGTGACGACGTTCAAAAACGAGCGCTGAGGGGGCCCGCCAACCGGAGAGGTCTCGTAGAGACTCGATACCGCCTCGACCTTCACTCCCGGCTGGGCCCTCAGTTCGTCCACAGCCCTCCTGCAGAAGAAGGCTCTGTCGCCGACGTTCGATCCAATACCGATGTAAGAGGTAGTCATGTCCGTGGCCTTCTGATCCTTACGCCGATTCTCTCTAATGATTCGACAACCGGCGGTGATTCCTTTGTCACCTCCACGGTAACGCCGACCACGCCCTGAAGGGACGTAACGGTGGAGGCGATGTCTTCGGCCAGGCTTTCCAAGAGGCGGGGGCTCCGTGAGCGAACCAAGCGGCCGACGGTCTCGACGATCGTCCCGTAGTCGACCGTGTCAACGAGCTCGTCCGTCTCACCTGCCCTATCAAGGTGGGCCAGGACCTCGAGGTCGATGCGAATGGGCTGAGGAGTGGCTCGTTCTTGGTCGGTAACTCCCACCGATGCCTCGAGCCGGAGCCCCCGAATCAAGATCTCGTCCACGCTGCCTACTCCGCCCGAAGGATTGCCTCGGTCATCCTGACGGCGCGCACGTTGGGCTCGACATCGTGGACCCTCACGATCCGGGCCCCCGCGACGACGGCCCACACCACCGAGGCCACCGTTGCCTCCAGCCGCTGGTCCTCTTCGAGACCGAGAGATATCCCCATGAAGGACTTGCGAGAGGTACCGACGAGCACCGGATATCCGAGTGAAGCGAAGGATTCCAGATGCTTGAGCAGCGCAAGGCTCTGATCCGCGGTCTTGGCAAAACCGATCCCGGGATCGATCGCGATGGAATCGCCGGCCACGCCCTGAGATCGCAGATCTTCGGTCCGGCGAGCAAGGAAATCTCGGACTTCGGAGACAACGTCCCGGTAGTCGGTCAGCGACCTCATGGTCGCGGGGCTGCCGCGCGAGTGCATTACAAAGATCGACGCTCCGGTGTCCGCCACCAGGCTCCCCATCTCGACGTCGGCTTCCTCGCCGGAAGTGTCGTTCACGATGACCGCTCCGGCCTCGAGGGCGCGGCGAGCGACCTCGGGCTTCCGGGTATCGATCGAGACAAAAGAAATGCCCTCCGCTCGAAGTCCCTCGACGACCGGCAGCACCCTTCGAAGCTCTTCCTCAAGGGAAACCGGTTCGGCTCCGGGCCGGGTCGACTCGCCGCCGACGTCGATGATCGCCGCTCCTTGCGCGGCCATTTCCACGCCGTGCTTAACGGCCGCGTCGGCTTCGATCCACAGTCCTCCATCTGAGAATGAATCCGGAGTGACGTTGAGTACGCCCATCACGGCCGTGCGGTCGAGGGGAAGATCCATATCCCGACACCGGATTCTCATGATCGGAGTTTACGCACGGTCCCAAGCGGGGCCGCTGACTCAGCGGCGAGCGATGAGATTCATCGCCTCGCCGCGGGTCGCGTCGTTCTCGCGAAAGATGCCGCGCACTGCAGACGTCACGGTCTTGCTGCCGGGCTTCTGCACGCCACGCATGCTCATGCAGAGATGCTCTGCCTCGATTACGACGAGTACCCCCCTGGGCTCAAGAGCCTTTTCGATGGCGTCGGCTATCTGGGTAGTGAGTCTCTCCTGGACCTGGGGACGTTTGGCGAGTACGTCGATGGCCCGCGCAATTTTCGATAGTCCGGTGATCTGGCCTTTCTTGTTCGGAATGTAAGCGACGTGAGTCTGGCCGAGGAACGGAACCAGATGATGCTCGCAGTAGCTGTAGAGAGGGACGTCGCGAACCATGATCATCTCGTCGTGTTCGGCCTCGAAGACGACTTCGAGTTCGTCGACGGGATCCTTGTTCAGTCCGGAAAACACCTCCGCGTACATGTTCGCGACGCGATCGGGCGTGCGTCGTAGCCCATCCCGGTCCGGATCCTCACCGATCGACTCGAGGATGGCCCGCACGTGCTCGGCCACGGTCTTCCGATCGATCTCGGGGACCGTGCGAATGGGTCTGACGACCTCTCTGCGGGGGCTTTGTCCGTCTGCCATTTCCTCAGAGTAAACAACGGGGCCGCGCCCCCCATTCCGTGATCGCCAAAGCGTCTTGTCGGCCGAGCACCAGGTATCCCCGAAGGAAAAGAATTGCCGCCGACGCCGAAGGCGTCGCCAGTACCTAACCC
>JALZEK010000031.1 GCA_030862065.1 Actinomycetota bacterium
TCGGCGACACCTTCGCCCCCGACATCTCCATCCTCAAGGTCTCGTCGGAGTCGCTCCTCGCCGCCGCCTCCTCGCCCGGGGCCGGCGCCTTCGGACTGGCCGAGGCGGCATTGCAGGCCGCGCTGGCCGACGAGGCGAATCCGGGCGACGTGCCCTCCGCGGATGAGCTTGAGGATCTCGAAGGAGCACAGGGAGACGTCCACTCGGACCTGGCGCATCTTCTCGAGGACGGTGCGAGCGTCTCTCCTCCGGCCGGCGACTGACCTCTTCGCGAATCCACCGGTCGCCCGTCGGCCTCGAACTTGCCCGTTTCGTACTGACGGCACCGCTGCCGAACTCCCGCAACGCTCCGTTATCCTGCCGATAGGCGGCCTTTCACGGCCGTTGCTCGGCGGGATGCCCGAGCGGCCAAAGGGAGCGGCCTGTAAAGTCGCCGGCGTAGGCCTACGAAGGTTCGAATCCTTCTCCCGCCACTCACCTCGAGTTTTCCTCGCCACTGGTTCGGCTTCGGTTCGCGACCCGAAAGGCTTAGGTTCCCTTCATGGCGGTTTCCTATCGCTCTTACAGCTACTGGCTCGAGACCGCGGGCGACGACCTGACACCGCGCGACCCCCTTCCCGGTGATGTCGAGGCGGACGTGGCGATAGTGGGAGCCGGCTACACCGGTTTGTGGACCGCCTACTACCTGGCCCAGGCCGATCCCTCGCTGCGCGTGATCATCGTCGAAAAGGAGATCGCGGGATTCGGAGCATCGGGCCGGAACGGCGGGTGGTGCTCGGCTCTTTTCGCCGCAAAAAAAGAAAAGATCGCAGCAAAGGGCGGTCGCGACGCGGCGATCCGAATGCAGAAGGCGCTGTTCGAGACGATCAACGAGGTCGGGCGCGTTGTCGATCGGGAACACATTGACGCTCACTTCCGAAAAGGAGGAACCGTTGTTGCCGCGACCACACCTGCCCAGGTGGACCGGCTGAGGAGATCTGTCGAGGACCAACGCACGTGGGGGTTCACGGAGGAAGATCAGCTTTGGCTCGAGGAGCCGGAGGCGCGGCGTTTGATCAATGTCGCAGGACTGCTGGGAGCCACTTTTACTCCGCATTGCGCGAGCCTGCACCCAGCGCGTCTTGTCAGAGGGCTCGGTCGTGTCGTCGAAGAAGGTGGAACGAAGATCTACGAGAAAACGAAGGCCCTCGCGGTGAGTCCCGGAAAGGTGGTGACCGACAGAGGAACGGTGAAGTCGGAATTCGTCGTGCGCGCGACCGAGGGTTACACGCCTACGCTACGGGGACAGAGGAGGGCCCTCATGCCGCTTTATTCGCTGATGATCGCGACCGAGCCGCTCCCCGGTTCCTTCTGGGCACGGACCGGATGGTCCCAAGGGGAAACCGTCTCCGACGGCCGGCATCTGATCATCTACGCGCAGCGCACAACCGATGATCGAATCGCCATCGGGGGCCGCGGCGCGCCCTATCACTATGCGTCGACGATCAAGGATGAGTTTGACCTCGAGCCCGCGGTGTTTTCGGAACTCGAACACGTGCTGCGTTCCCTGTGGCCCTGGATCGGCGACTTCGAGGTCACCCATCGCTGGGGCGGTCCACTGGCGGCGCCGAGGGATTGGTATTCGTCGGTCGGGCTCGATCGCACGACCGGGATCGGCTGGGCCGGAGGGTACGTGGGTGACGGCGTCTCGACGTCGAACCTCGCCGGCCGAACGCTCAAGGATTTGATTCTCGGCCACGACTCCGACTTGATGACTCTCCCCTGGGTGCAACACCGATCGCGCCGATGGGAGCCCGAGCCGTTGAGATGGATCGGGACTAACCTGGCACTGAAGATGATGGCCTCCGCCGACAGGGCAGAGCTGAAGACCGGCAGACCGTCCCGGCGCGCCGACCTCGTCGGAAAACTGATCGGGATTTGAGTCTCTAGTTTTGGGCCGTCATGTGACGGTCCACGAGTTGCATGAGGTTTACGAGCGACCGGGTGACCGAGTCATCGACGGCCGCATCGGCGACCGAGTCGAATGGGGTGGGCCCCGCGTTGAGGATCGCGAGCCGTGCTCCTGCCTCCAATGCGATCTGTGGAAGGTGCGCCGCAGGATAGACGCCGAGAGAGGTCCCGACGGCGAGAAAGAGGTCACAGCTCTCGGCAGCGCGACGTGCTCGCTCCAGATCATCGGCGACCAGGCTTTGGCCGAACGAGATAGTTGCTGACTTCAGAATCCCGCCACAGCTGCGGCAGTTCGGATCTTCTTCACCGGCTCTTACTCGATCGAGCGCTCGTTCCATCGGAGCTCTTTCGGCGCACGACATGCACACGACCTCGCGAATGTTTCCGTGTATTTCGATCAGACGATCTTCAGAAGAACCAGCCTTCTGATGGAGCCCGTCGATGTTCTGGGTGATCAAAGTAGTCAGCTTGCCCTTGCGCTCAAGCTCGGCGAGCGCGATGTGGGCCGGATTCGGCTGCGCGTGGAGCGCGGGGTGGTCGAGGCGAGTCCGCCAGGCCAGCTTCCGAATTTCTGGATCGCTCATGTAATAGCCGATGTGAGACAGCTTTTCGGCCTGAGGGTCCTTCGTCCAAACGCCCTGAGGGCCGCGGAAGTCCGGGATGCCCGACTCGGTCGAGATCCCCGCCCCCGTGAGGACGACGACGGCCCGCGCTTCGGCAACCCAGGTCGCGATAAGTCCTACGCCCTGATCTTTTCCGCTCACCGCGTCACTCGCTCGCGTTGAAACACCTCGATTACGCTACGGCATGGTTCGGCCCCCAGAATCGTTCGATCAGAGCCTTGCCGAGATGCAGGCGGGTTGGGCCGCCGACATGGGCGGCCCGGGAGATCTTGAGCGCGGGACGATAGTCGCGCTTCCGTCTATCACCTTCCCCAGCGTCGAACTGCGCAAGATCACCGGGATTCAGTTCTATGAGGAACGCCTCATGTATCTGCTCCTCCTTTTGCGGAGTCCTAAAGTACGTCTTGTCTACCTGACGTCGCTTCCCGTCGATCCCGCGATCGTCGACTACTACTTGAGCTTCATAGGGGATGAGAAAGACGCTCAGGCTCGACTGAAGATGATCTCGGTAGGAGATCCCGAGCCGTCCGCCCTGACCGGGAAGTTGCTTCGCGCTTCCGAGGTGATGGAAGGGGTAAAGGAATTTGTCGACGGAGACACATCTGCATACATCTTTCCGTTCAACGTCACCGAACTCGAGGGTCGCTTCGCCGAACACGTCGGCCTTCCGCTCTACGGCCCGCGCCCGGACCTCGTTCCGCTGGGTTCAAAGAGCGGGTCCCGACGGATCGCGGTCAGAGCGGGTGTACCCCTCCTCGAGGGGAGCGAGGATCTCTATTCGATCGAGGACGTGGAGACCGCGGTCATGGAGTTGAAGAAGAATCGACCTGGCGCGGAGGCGGCGGTGATCAAGTTGAACAACGGATTCTCGGGACAGGGCAACGCGATCGTCGACTTCAACTCGGTGAGGTTCCCCTTGATCGAGGCGCCGACGACCTTCTGTGCCTTCGGGGAATCTTGGGCCGCCTACGTCGAGAAGATCGCGTCCGAGGGGGCCGTCGTGGAGGAACTGGTGCGCGTTCCCGGTACAGAGTCGCCCAGCGTCCAGTTGAGAATTGCGCCGAGCGGATCTGTAGACACGCTCTCGACGCACGACCAAATTCTCGGAGGGCCGGACGACCAGGTCTATCTAGGGTGCCGTTTTCCGGCCCGCAGCGACTATCGAAGGCAGATCCTCGATCTCGCGCTGGAGACGGCCAAGGTGCTGGCGGACGAGGGGGTGGTGGGGCCCTTCGGAATCGACTTCTTGGTGGTCCCGGGAAGTCCCGAGCCCGATATCTACCTGAGCGAGATCAATCTGCGCGTCGGGGGAACGACTCATCCCTTCAACATGGCCTTGCTTGCTACGAAAGGAACCTATGACGTCACGACCGGCGAACTGAGTGTCGACGGAGTGACCAAGTACTACGTCGCGACCGACAACCTCAAGTCGGACGACTACTTGGGGATGACACCTCAGCAGGCGATCACCGCCCTGGACGAGGCGGGGCTTGCCTACGACGACTCAACCAAGACCGGGGCGACCCTGCACCTTCTCGGTGCTCTACCCCAGTACGGCAAGCTTGGCGCCCTCTGTATCGCCAATTCTCGGGAGGCCGCCACCGATCTCTACGAGAACGTCGTCGCCGCCGTCGACGTGGCCGCGTCGTCGTGAGCGGAGCGGGATCGCGGTTCTTATTCGTCTCGGGGACCTCATAGGGCCCTCAAACAGATAAAAACTTCGCTCGATCGGGATCAGGGGTTCTCGGGGCGAGGCTCGCCTCCGGTCCGGTGCATGGCGAGGGCGGACAGGACTTCGAGGATCACCCTGTGAGCCGCGAGCGCAGTGAGCCCGGCGTGGTCGTAGGGAGGAGACACCTCGACCACGTCCATCCCCGCGAGCCCGCGCTGGAGAACGAGAGCCCGAACCGCTCGCAACAGTTCGCGCGTCGTGAGACCTCCCGGTTCCGGCGTCCCGGTCCCGGGAGCGTAGGCCGGATCGAGAACGTCGATGTCGACGGAGAGAAAAACGTTCCGCGCGTCACCGACTTCATCATTGACCGCATCGATCAGCCTCTCGATTCCGGCCTCGACGACTTCCTCGACGCGATGCCACCTGACGCCGGTCGACCTCATCCAGTCCCACTCCTCGGGGTAGGGCCAGTACCCGCGTAGCCCTATCTGGATGAGCCGGTCGCCTCGGAGATGACCCCCGTCGACGAGGTTGCGAAACGGACTTCCGTGCCCCCATTTCACCCCGTGGAGTTCGGCAGCCGTGTCTGCGTGCGAGTCGAGGTGCACCACGGCAATTGATTCGGGCCCGTAATGATCGGCGACTGCCGCGATATTGGGGTACGAAATCGAGTGATCGCCGCCCAGGATGATCGGAACGGCCCCGGCCCCCAAGATCCCCGCTACTGAGGTTCGTATCGCGAGGTGACTTGCCTCCGGATCGGCGGGGACGACCGCGGCGTCACCGTGGTCCGTGACCTCGAGATGCTCGAAGGGGTCGATGCCGAGATCCATGTGGAAGGCCTTGGGACCCCCATCGGTTGCGGCGCGAATCGCCCGAGGACCGAAGCGGGCTCCTGGGCGGTTGGTGACCATCTCGTCCATGGGCGCCCCGAGGATCGCAACGTCGAATCCCGTCAACTCACCGGGGTCGAGCACAAGCGGGCACTTCATGAAGGTGTTGACTCCGGCGTAAGGCGGCTCGTGTGGACGGTTGGCGCGCATTGAGGAATGTTCTCAGTCCCGCTTGATTCGTGCAGGGTGAACGGGCGTTTCCCTTAGGGATCCCGGAAAGTTGGGGATCGTCTTCGGCCGTCCCGGCCGGGCGTGAGGTTCACGAACGGGTGAGAAAAACCACCCGTTAGGGGCATTGGGCCGGCGGCAACCACTTTCTAACGTTTCATATATGAGAGGAACGGTGCTTTGCGCGGGGTCGCGGAGGCGAATCCGGAAACGATTACGAGCGGAAGCGGGCGGTATCCTGTGGCTCTCGTGCCCCCTTAGCTCAGTCGGCAGAGCGTCTCCATGGTAAGGAGAAGGTCCACGGTTCGAGTCCGTGAGGGGGCTCGGGGATCGCCCGCCGACCGACAAACCGGTCGGTGCCCTAAATCGATATCGGGGCGGCGTAGCTCAGGGGCAGAGCAGGCGGCTCATAATCGCCGAGTCGGTGGTTCGAGTCCACCCGCCGCTACAGCATTTGACCGGCCCTTGAGGTCCGGGTCCCTATCCGTGGGCTCCCTCGGCATCGTTGCGGCCCCCCCATCAGTGCCTGTACTCGCCTCGGCTCCGCCCCCCCGCATGATTTTCACTCGCTCGGGCTTAACCCGCACCGCCCGCGGGCCGAAACAACAGCAGGAGGTTGGGCTATGGCGATGAGATTTTGTTCTAGATGCGACAGCGAGGTGGAGGACACCGGAGGCTTCTGTCTCCTGGGTCACCGCCTGGCGCTGGACCCCCCATTTGCTCCGATTGAGGAGCTGAGGGCCGAGGTGGATCGGTCCTTTGAGGAGGCGCGAGCGGAAGTGGCGGCAGTCGTGTCCGGGGCCGCGGCCGCGGCGCCCGGCCCCGCACGACGGCTCGCCCCACCCCCACCCCCGCCCCCGGCCGTTTCCAAGCGGCCCGACGAGGTGACCGTGCCGGACACGGCCGTTACCAAGGAGACCGTGTCCTACCTGCAGGCTCCGGCCGCCCCGAGAACCGATTCGGTCTGGGCCGAGCTGGACCAAGACGTCGACGTCTCGAACGATCCAATCTCGGCCTTTGCGCCGGCCCCGCGGATGGACTGGGGGCCGAACCGCAGTCGCTCGCATAGGCGCCGTCTGCGCCGGTCGGAAACCGAACAAGACGCATAGCGCCTGAGGGCTGGGCCCCCGCGGCGGTGCCGGATCGCCCCCGGTTACCCCGGGAACCCCCTCGATATACTGATGGGGTAAACCTGTCTCTCTTTCTGAGGTTTCTCGTGGCCACCGATAGGCGCATTCACGTGACGCTCGAGTGCACGCAGTGCAAGCGGCGCAACTACATAACCGAGAAGAACCGTCACAACAACCGGGACCGTGTCGAGCTGCGCAAATACTGTCGCTGGTGCCACGGCCACACCGCCCACAAGGAAACTCGCTAGGCCTTTTTCGGACCCCCAGGGTTTCTCCGATCGAACCTCCAAGTCATAAGGATTGCGGTTCCGTGCCCAGGGACCACGCGCCTGAAGATGCCCCGTGACCGGCCCCTTTTCCATATAGGACTAGTCACTCCCTCCACCGAAAATCGGACATTTGGGACGGCCCCTCTATCGCAGATTTCATCCGAAAGTGCCATTCATCGAGGCCGGATGGGCGACGAATATAAAGACAACTTCTGATGGAAACCCCCACCCCGTCGGAAGCATCGAGGCCCCCGGAACCGTCCCCCGGGGGTCTCAACGCGTCCGGACCTATGGAGCGACGTTCTTCGGCGCGCAGACGCCCGTATGGGGCGGCCAGTCCGCAAGATCCCATCACCGTTCCAGTCGCATACGAGGGGTCGGTTGCTCGGGCTTTGAAGCTGGGGGACGAAAGAAAGGCCCCCGCTTTTGCGGGGGCCTTTTTGTTTCGGAGTGCGAGGGCCTTAGAAGTCCATCCCTCCTGTGTCCGGCATGGGCGGAGCCTTCTCCTTCTCCGGCTTGTCGGCGACGATCGCCTCGGTCGTGAGGAACAACCCCGCGATCGAAGCGGCGTTCTGCAGAGCCGAACGGGTCACCTTGGCGGCGTCGACGACTCCGGCCTTGAAGAGGTCGGTGTATTCGCCGTCCGCCGCGTTCAGGCCCTCGCCCGGACCCAGGGTGCGGATCTTCTCAACGACCACGCCGCCCTCGAGGCCGGCGTTCAGCGCAATGATCTTGAGGGGCTCCTCAAGCGCTCGCCTGACGATCCAGGCTCCCGTTTGCTCGTCGCCCTCGAGATCGATCTCGAGTTTGTCGAGCTGGTCCTGGGCCCGCAAAAGGGTGACCCCGCCTCCGGCGACGATGCCCTCTTCGACGGCCGCCTTGGTCGTCTGTACGGCATCCTCGATGCGGTGCTTCTTCTCCTTGAGCTCGACCTCGGTGGCGGCGCCGACCTTGATGACGGCGACCCCTCCGGCAAGCTTGGCGAGACGCTCCTGCAGCTTCTCGCGGTCGTAGTCGGAGTCGGAGCGATCGATCTCGGCTTTGATCTGGTTGACCCGGCCGGTGATCTCGTCGGCACTTCCACCGCCCTCGACGATCGTGGTGTCGTCCTTGGTGACGACGACCTTGCGGGCGGAGCCGAGCATGTCGAGAGTCACGGACTCGAGCTTGAGCCCGACCTCCTCGGAGATGAGCTGTCCCCCGGTGAGGACGGCGATGTCACCGAGCATTGCCTTGCGCCTGTCGCCGAAACCGGGAGCCTTGACCGCAGCCGCCTTGAAGGTGCCCCGGATCTTGTTGACGACCAGTGTGGCGAGAGCCTCACCCTCGACGTCCTCGGCGACGATCAACAGCGACTTGCCCGCCTGCATGACCTTCTCGAGGACCGGCAAGACGTCCTTCACCGCAGAGATCTTCCCGTTCAAAAGTAGGACGTAGGGCTCCTCAAGCACCGCCTCCATGCGCTCGGGGTCGGTGATGAAGTAGGGGCTGATGTAGCCCTTGTCGAAACGCATACCCTCGACGAGCTCCAGTTCGAGGCCGAAGGTATTGGACTCCTCGACGGTGATGACGCCGTCTTTACCGACCTTGTCCATTGCCTCGGCGATCGTCTCGCCGATCTCGGGGTCGTTGTTCGCGGAGATCGCGGCGACCTGGCTGATCTGCTCGCGGCCTTCGACTTCGCGAGAAGCCTCTCGGATCGACTCGACCACCGTCTCGACGCCCTTCTCGATTCCTCTCTTCAGGGCGATGGGGTTGGCGCCCGCGGCAACGTTGCGCAGCCCCTCGCGCACCATGGCCTGAGCGAGGACCGTGGCCGTCGTCGTGCCGTCGCCGGCGACGTCGTCGGTCTTCTTGGCGACCTCCTTGACCAGCTCGGCCCCGATCTTCTCGAAGGGCTCCTCGAGCTCGATCTCCTTGGCGATGGAGACGCCATCGTTGGTGATCGTGGGGGCGCCCCACTTCTTCTCCAAGACCACGTTGCGGCCCTTGGGGCCGAGGGTGACCTTCACGGCGTCGGCGAGCTGGTTCATGCCTCGCTCGAGGGACCGCCTGGCCTCCTCCTCAAAAGACAGGATCTTCGGCATTTGCTACCTCCTTGGGGTGGATCCGTGAGCTCTTAGCACTCTAGATCTCTGAGTGCTAAAGATAACGAACAAGTGCGCGACCGCGCAAATCGGAGGTCGCCGCCCCCTCATCCCGGGCTGAGCGGTGCCTCCGCCCGCCTAGCGCGAAAGGCGGCCACCCGGCTCTCCTCCCGGGCTGAGCGGTGCCTCCGGCGCTATAGCGCCACTCGGCCACCACTCGGCTCCTGGAGGGCTGAGTGGGTGCCTCCGTCCCCATGGCGTCACTCAGCCAGCAGTTGGCGGGAAGGGCCGGCCAGAGCTAGAGGACCGCCGTTACTGCCGCGGCCGCAACGGCCGCGAGAGCCGCGCCGTTCGCGATCCCGGCGAGGGGCGTCTCGGCCAGAGCATCGATGCGGTCTATCCCCGAGGGTCGTTCCGGCTCCCGAGCGGTTCGATTCGCCAGTCCAACAGAGAGGGCTCTCGCCAGTCCGAACGGAGCGCACAAGATAGCCCCGAGAAGGGGATCGCCCGTTGCGGCCGCGGCCACGGTCACCGCGAAATACGTGCCGTACGAAAGATAGGTGAGATAACCGACGCCCAAACCGAGGCCGTACAGGAAGGCAGCGACCGGAGGTGAGTAGAACGAACGCCACCACAGCGGCACCTGCTTGTGGCGGTCGGGGACGGGAACGGGAAGGCCAGTTGCCTCACGGACGACGTACACAAGAGCGAGACCCGCCACGACGATGAAACCCGCGGTGCCCCACGGCGCTCCCAACAACAGCCCGACGGTTGCCGCCAGGGCGCCGACCGTCGCTGCGGAGATCGTCCCCCCCAGCGCGTTCAACAAAAGGACGAGGTAATAGCGGGAGCGACTTTCCCCGTGCACGACGGGGGCGATGGTCGCAACCATCGAGAGACCTCAGGGGTCGAAGACGGTGGAGAGCCCCGCCACGACCGAAGCGACGATTAGGACGCCGATCAGTGGAACTTCCACGTGGTTCCTCGCATCCTCAAGGCTCGACTGGTCGTGACATCGGAATTATTCCGGTCTGACGACCACTCGACTCGATGCATTGCGGCCGACCGCCCTCGCCGAAGGATCGAATACCTGTGGATTTACGAACACTCGGCACGGTCGGTGGATGTCGGGTGTTAGCAGGTCGACTTCAGGTCCCGGTACCCGATGCAGAACACCTTCCGTCCCCCAAAGCAGTAGCCGGTAACGGCGGCGTCGCCCTGGATACGCGTGTCCGAATAAGAACAACAATCGTAGATGCGACGGATTCGTCCGTTGCAGCAGCGAGACCAGCCTCCTCCCTGCCTGGCACCACTGGCGCGGGGATAACGCGCCGGCACAACTTCCTCGCATATCCTTCGACGCCTTTGCTTGCGCGACTTGTAGATGTTGCCGGAGTCGTCGACCGGGTAACCGTAAGTCGGGTGAACCGGATATCCGAATCGATCGACGCGCGAGTAAGGCGAGAAGGGATGGGGGCAGGAACCCGTCGTGAAGGTGTGGCCGCAGATGTGATGGGCTTCCGCTCGGTCGGGTCTCAACGCAACCGCGACAAAGGGTCCCCCCACCAGAGCGACGACCCCGGCGCCCAGCTTTCCAAAAAAAGACCGTCGCGTCGTCCTCTCGGCGAGTCCGATGGCCGCGCCCTCTGTGATCCGATCGAGCATCTAACCGACCTTCCTTTCCCGGCCGACTCCGGCCAACCTGCGTCGAGCGGTATCGACCAATCCTTCCATTTGTTCGAGGTTGTTGACGGCCCCCTTGGCCCTTACCACGCCGAGGTCATCGAGTATGACGGCGTACGGAGTGCCGGGCACGGAATAACTCTGTGCAACCGCGGGAGCGGGAACAATCGGCGCATCGTTTTTGTGCTCGGCATAGGCTCGCTTCGTTTCCTGCGAATCCGAGTCGCTGATCACCAGAGGCCACATCTCTCCGGTTTGAGCCACTGCGCCAAGAGACGGCAGCACCTCCTCGCAGAGCCGGCAGCCGGGCGAGACGAACAAAAGGAATTGTGATGTCCCCGGGCCCCCGACGGTCACGGACCGACCCGAGAGATCGGTGAGATCGAAGGCCGGGGGCGCCTCCTGCAGCGGAGGCCCCTCGTCGTCCATCTCGAGGGCGCCTCGCGGACCGAGGCGGAGATGGAGTGTGCCGATCTGACGGGCGAGGGCCACAACGATCACGGCGAGGACGACGACGAGTAGCCAGAGGACGATGTAGGACGCAGCCCACCAACCTTCCAAGTGCCAGCTCCTTCGCCGAATACGGTCGCCAGCGCGCAAGGCTACCCCCGAGCGGAAGCCGAAGAGATCCTGGCAACTACAATCCTTCGATGCCCGACGCGCTCGCCTGGTCCGCCGCCGTGCTTCTTGCTCTCTCGTTTGGATGGGCGGCCCTGGCGAAGGTTGTCCGCTTTTCCTCTTGGCGAACGGCCCTTCCCGCCTATGGTCTCTCGTCGTCCGAAAAGGGCGCCGCGGCGATTGTGCCGGTGCTCGAGGGTCTGGTGGTCGTCGTTCTTCTCGCTATTTCAGTCAAGGCGGGAGGTTCCTACGCGCTGGCCCTGCTGGCGATCTTCTCGCTCGCGATCCTAAGAGCCCGCGCCCGCACCGGGGACCGGCTCCCGTGTGGATGTTTCGGTTCGAAGCGGGAACGGGACTACAGAGCGTTGCTCGTCCGCAATGCACTCCTGGGTTGTTTGAGCGCTATCTGCATCGCGCTGGGATCGAGGGAGGGACTGATTGCGGGAGCCGCTGCCCCGGAAGCGTCGGATGTGTTTCCCCTTGCTCTCACGCTTACCGGTCTGTTGGTGACGGCCTGGGCCATCAAGCAAGCACGGGAGTCAATGCGACGAAGGGAAACCTCCTGAAACGGTTATTCGTTCTTTTGACGGCCGTTGTGCTGGGCTCGACGGTGATGAACGCGTCGGCGACGCACCAGGTCGTACGCGACCCGAACGATACGCGCGGGAAGCTCGACATACGGCGCGTGAAGATCGGGGGGCAAAGGGCCAACCGGTGGCAGATCACAACCGATCGAGGGTGGTCCGTGAGAGGCATCTTCGACAGGGGTTACTTCCTGGTGCACTTCGATACTTTTGGCGACGACGACTATGACTACTACGTCCTGCTGAGGTCGGACCGGCGGCATATGCAGGGATCGCTGTGGAGAGACAGACAGCGATCGCGGGACGAACTGATCGGGACGGCCGATGTGAGGAGGCCCAATCGTCGAACCGTCAAGGCGACGGTTCCGATGAGAAAGATGCGGTTTCCCGAAGCGGCCGTCAACTACCGATGGCATGCACGAACCCTTTTTATTCGCAAGGGATGCCTGAAGAAGGTTTGCATCGACCGCGCTCCAAACCGCGGAGCGGTGCTCGAGCCACTCGTTCCGACGGCCTAAAAGAGTCCGGGTGGGCGTCAAGCTGGTCATCCTGGGATGGGATTCAGCCACCTTCGAGGTGGTCGATCCCCTGATCGAGCAGGGGCGATTGCCGAACCTGGAGCGACTGGTCAATGGAGGGTGGCGAGCCCCACTGCGATCGGTCTGGCCCCCGATGACCGATTGCGCGTGGACATCGGCATTCACCGGAGTGAACCCGGCCCGGCACGGAATTTTCGGCTCCTGGTACCGGGCTCCGGGACGATACGCGTGCCGTTACTTCTCCTCTCGCGACCGTAAAGCCCCAGCGCTGTGGGAACTGTCGAAGGCGTCCCGGTTCCTTGTGTGGAACGTGCCGATGGCGTATCCCCCCACCGACGTCGAGGGAGCGATGGTCTCGGGCTATGGAGCTCCTCCCGGCGCCGTGATCTCCAAGCCTCCGTCCCTTCACCAAGAGATCGAGGAGCGATGGCGACTGGAGGATTTACTCGACCGAGCCCCCCACTCCACGTTGGAGCGGTTCCTCGATGACCTCGTGAGGGGACTGGAGGTTCAGGCCGAGAGCGTCCCCTGGGCGGCCTCGAGAGCCGGGGCCGATTGCGTGGTCGTCGTGTGGCCTCATGTCGACCGGGCTCAGCACTTCTTTTGGAAATTCCGTGGGTCGGATCATCCTCTGGGCGGGGCGGTGGAGCGGGTGTACGAGGCCATGGACCGAGCGACTGGGGCCGTGGTCGAAGCATTCGATCGGGCCAACGTGATTGTTGTCAGCGATCACGGAGCGGGGGATCTAAACGGCGACGTCAACGTCGGCGCCTGGCTCGCCGCCCACGACTTTGCCGAGTACGGTCGTCCCAAATCAAACCGGCTTTTGGACATGGTTTGGAAACTCCCTCCTCCGATTCGCCGGCTGGGCCGGCGCGTTGCTCCGGGGACGGCTCGCCGCGCTTTTGGAGCAACGCTCTCGGGGCAGCTGGGATCCTTCGACTGGTCTAAAACCAAGGCCTTTGTCGGTTTTCACGGGGATCTGTGGCTGAACCTCTCCTCCCGGGAACCTCAGGGCATCGTCGGCAACGACGAGAGGGATGACCTGTTGGAGACGATCCGCCACGACCTGCTCGAGCTCACCGATCCCGCGACAGAAGCCCCGGTGTTCTCCGACGCCTTCCATCGCGATCAGATCTATGAGGGTCCCGAGGTCGATCTCGCGCCGGACCTGATGCTCGATTCTTGGAGTGCGGGATATCGAATCGCGCCGGCACGAGAGAAATCCGATCGTCTGGTGATGGATCCCGCCAACCTCGCCGGGGTGGAAGAGGCATGGTCGTCGGATCATCGTCCGGTCGGGGTGTTCGTTGCTGCCGGGCCCGACATCTCCAAAGGTGCATCCGACGAGCTCTCGCTGATGGACCTGTGTCCGACCGCGCTCGCTCTTTTGAACGAACGGGTGCCGTCGGACCTCGACGGGCGTGCCGCCACGGAAATCCTGACGGAGTCCTTTTTGAACGACCACGAGATCCGCATCGAGGGCCGAGCCGGAGGCAGGGAAGAATCGGGCGAGTACTCCGATGAGGAGGCCGCGGCCGTCGCCGCACACCTCAAGGATCTTGGATACATCGAGTAGCCATCCAGCGCCCATCTCATCAGGGTGGTTTGCTCCAGATGTCGCGCGGGGGTCGAACCTGGTCAACCTTGGTCGGCCCCAGTTCCGCGGCTCGTTTGAGATTGCGCGCGATGAGCCGGGCCACGATCAACCACGCGATCGAGATTGCGATCAAGGCGATGCAGGCCAGCGTCAGAATCGGGTCCTGGGCGAACTCCTGGAGTCTTTTCTCGAGGCCCCCCCTGGCCGCGACCTCCAAGGAGCCGACGGTTAATGTCACCATGAAACGACGTTATCCATCTCCTGAGGGCATGTCCTGTTTATGGAGACGACTGAACCAGACGCCACGTTGTTCGGGAAGACCAGGCGGCTCGAGAGCATTCTCGCCCCGCTCGGCAACGCGGTGGTGGCGTACTCGGGCGGCGTCGACAGCACCTACCTGGGCGCCGTTGCGCACGATGTCTTGGGCAGGCGCGCTCTCATGGTTACCGCAGTCTCGCCCTCGCTATCGGCGTTTGAGCTTCGCTCGGCAAAGGACACGGCTCGGAGGTTCGGCTGGAACCATGTTCTCATCGAGACGTCCGAGGTGAGCCGCGAGGAGTACGCCCGCAACGCTCCCGATCGCTGCTACTGGTGCAAGAGCGAGCTCTTCGAGGCCCTCGAGCCGATCGCGCGAACCCATCGGGCCCGGATTTGCGTCGGCACCAACCTCGACGACCTTAGCGACCTTCGCCCGGGATTGCGGGCCGCCCGCGAGCGGGGAGTTCTGGCCCCCATGGTGGAGGCCGCTCTCACGAAAGCCGACATTCGGAGTCTCTCGAGAGAGAAGGGACTGCCGACCGCAGACAAGCCCGCAAGTCCATGTTTGGCATCGCGCTTCGCTTACGGTGTGCGCGTGACGGAAGAAGCCTTGAACAGAATCGAAAGAGCCGAGGAGGCCGTGCGCGGCCTGGGGTTCGAGGTGTTCCGGGTTCGCGACCACGGCGACCTCGCGCGCGTCGAGGTCGAACCCTCCGAAATTGAACGCGCCGCCTCGGTCGCGGAGGTTTTGACCGCGGAACTGAAAGCGCTCGGATGGCGTTACGTCACCCTCGATCTGGCGGGGTTCCGCTCGGGGTCTATGAACGAGGTGCTGGCTCCGCCGAGGATGAGCCCCGACTAGTGGGGTCTGCGAAGCCCGTCCGACCGCCGGGGGGCATCTAGTAGCCTGAGGCCGTGGAGGCAATCTCCGAAAAGGTCCAGCGGGATCCCCTGTCCGACATACAGGACAGACTTCGTCCGCGGGTCATGCGGGAGCGGGCCCTCGACGAGCTCGAGGAGCTGTTTCGGGCCGGACGGGCCCCTGATCCCCAACCGGATGGGTTCCTGCCCGGCCGCGTGGTGACCATGTCGGTCACCCGCCCAACGGATTCCTTCGTGAGGTGGGTGACCTCGCTCTATATGCCCTGGCTCGGAAAAGCGTTCGACCGGGCCTCAGACTCTGGAATTAATGTCCTCACGCCGTCTTCAAGGTCGCAGCTGAAAGTAGTGTGGCCTTCCTACGAACCGCAGGATTCGGCCGAGGGCAACCTCGAGGCCTTTCCGTTCAAAACCCGTGTCGCTCCGGGCGAGGTCGATCCAGGCGTTGATGTTCTCAAGATCGATTACGACTTCGAGGAGAATCCCTCATTCATCATTCGCCGGATTCTCGACGAGCTGGTGCAGATCGATGACGGTTTCTACCTCGGGAAGATTCTGTTCAGACGCAAGAACTCGTGGCATCGCATCGGGTTCTTCTCGCTTCGGAGCGTCTAGATCGATTTCGAGCTGCCTCCAGAAATAAAGGAAGTACAGCGACGAGTCGCGGCCTTCGTCCGCGATCATGCTCTGCCGGCCGAGGCCGAGCTGTCCGATGAGTTCGACGGCGAACGATTCGAAAAGGTGGTCTCCCGCCTTAGAGAAGAGGCGCGCGCACAGGGTCTGTACAACCCGCATCTGCCCGCGGAGTGGGGAGGAATGGGACTCGGTCCCCTCGGGATGGCGATCGTCTCTCAGGAGTGTGGCGCGTCCGGATTGGCGTCGCTGGGCTTGAACGCAATGGCTCCCGACGAGGGCAACATGCATCTTCTGCTGCACGCCGCCGATCGGAGCCAGCTCGAGCGCTACTTGCGGCCTCTCGCCGAGAGCCGGGTCAGGTCCTGTTTCGCAATGACCGAGAAGGCCGCTGGCTCCGATCCCACCGCCATCGCTACGACCGCCACCCTGGACGGGGACGAGTGGGTGATCGAAGGCGAGAAGTGGTTCATTACCGGAGCCATGGGCGCGGCGTTCGCGATCGTCGTCGCAAAGACGGATCCCGACGCCGACGACCCTCGCAACGCGTACTCACTGCTCATGGTCGACGCCGACAATCCGGGCTGGAAGGTGCTGCGCGAGATCCCGGTGATGGGCACCGAGGGGCCGGGAGGGCACTGCGAGGTCTTGATCGAGGACTGCAGAGTCCCCAGGGACGCGATCCTCGGCGATCGGGGGGGCGGATACAGGCTGGCACAGGTTCGCCTCGGCCCCGCTCGGCTCGCCCACTGCATGCGCTGGATCGGCGTCGCGCAGAGGGCCCTCGACCTCGCCGCGTCGAGATCGATCGAGAGGGAGACCTTCGGAGAGCCGCTGGCGCGCCGTCAAACTGTACAGAACTGGCTGGCCGACTCGGCGATGGACCTATACGCGAGCCGGCTCATGGTTCTCCACTCCGCTTATCTCATCGAGCGCGACGACGACTTCCGCAACGAGGTTTCCATGGCCAAGGTCTTTATCTCCGAGGCCCTGCATCGCGTCGTGGATCGCGCTCTTCAGATACACGGAGCGCTCGGCTACTCGTCCGACCTCCCCCTCGAAAGGTTCTATCGAGACGCGCGGGCGGCTCGCATCTACGACGGTCCGTCGGAGGTCCACCGGATGGTGATCGCGCGCAACGTGTTGAAGGCCGCGATGAAGGAGGGGTCGACGAAGCCGGCGACCGGAGGGGTTGCGTGAGCACCGTCCTGCCGCCGCTGGTCGACGAGGTGGCACTCAAGGGTTTCTTGCAGAAGGAGGTCGGCCAGGACGGCGATCTGAGCATCGAGCGGCACCAGGCCGGTCACTCCAACGAGACCTTCTTCGTCACCTACGGGGGCCGCGAGATGGTGTTGCGCAGACCACCCAGAGGAGCGTTTCTCCCCACAGCCCACGACGTTCTCCGCGAGTACAAAGTCCTGTCGGCCCTGAACGACGCACCGGTGCGTTCACCCCGGACGATTGCGGCGTGTGACGACGAATCCGTGATTGGGGCGCCCTTCTATCTGATGGAACGAGTGCGCGGAGTCGTCATTCGAACGGAGTGGCTCTCCGGTTACTCCGAGGCCGAGAAACGACCGGTCGGCGAGGAGCTGGTCGATGCGCTGGTGGAGTTGCATTCGATCGATCCCGCGACCTATGGGATGACCGGACTCGGGAAGCCCCAGGGATACCTCGAGCGGCAGCTCAAGAGATGGACGGGACAGATGGAGCTGACCCTTCCCCACACCCGGCCACTGCCAGACCTCGAGGAGGCCGGAAGATGGCTCGTGGCCCATCGCCCGGAGTCGCCGCCGGCAACGGTCGTGCACGGCGACTACAAGCTCGACAACGTCGTCTTCTCCGAGACTCCCCCCGCTCGGCTCCTGACCATTCTCGACTGGGAGATGTCGACGCTCGGCGACCCTCTGGCCGATCTCGGATGGATGATCTCTTTTTGGAGGGAGCCCGGCGACGAGCAAGACGTCTTCGGCGATTTGAATCGTGTTACCGCCGCCCCGGGATTCTCGAAACGAGACGAATTGGTCGAGCGCTACGCGGCGAAGACCGGTCTCGCCGTCGAGGGCCTCGACTGGTACATCGTGCTGGCGATCTGGAAACTGGCCATTCTCCTCGAGGGGTCGTACGCCAGACATCTGGCCGGAATGACCGACGACCCGTTCTTTGCGCGCATGGAGGAAGGGGTCCCCGCCCTTGCAGCGCGCGCTCTCGGGGTGGCCGGGACTTGAACCCGGTTCCCAACTCAAACGCAGAGCGACGTTTCGAGGCCCTGATCTTCGACTTCGGAGGAGTCCTCACCTCGCCGATGCAGGACGCGATGGTGAGGTTTGCCGCCGAACTCGACATCGATCTCCAGGATCTGGTGCGCGTCACGCTGGCGGCATACTCGGGAGAGAACGATCCCCTCGTCACCGATTTTGAGACGGGCAAGATCTCTGAGGATGAGTTCGCCTCCGGTTTCGCCGAGCGGCTTAGCAAGGTCACGGGCAAAGAGGTCGATCCTCAAAACCTCGTTCGCAGGATTTTTCAGTTAGATCTCGAGGAGAAGATGCTGGAGGCGGTCGCCGGCGCGCGTGGCGCGGGCTTGAAGACGGGGTTGTTGTCGAACTCCTGGGGAACCGCTTATTACCCGCGCGATCGCCTGGATCCGTTGTTCGACGTGATTGTGATCTCGGGGGAGGTGGGGCTGAGGAAACCCGATCCCGCGATATTCGAACTGACGCTGAGCAAGCTGGCAGTTGATGCGGCGGCGGCGGTGTTCGTCGACGACCATCCGGGTCATCTCGCTGCCGCACTGGAGATCGGGATGACCACCGTGCTGCACCGTTCGCCGGGCCAGACGATAGGGGAGTTGGAGCAACTTACGGGACTCGTGCTCTCTCAAACCTAAGACCAAGGGCCTGCAAAAGGCATCCCATCCATTTAGAGGCGTTTGACCGATTTGGGCCGGTACCAGCGCAGTGGCCGAAGGGAGGCCCGGTTCGCTCTGTGAATCTTTTCCACTGCGGTGAAGGAGTGCTCCTGATTTCGTCAAATCCCTACGCCATCAGCTCCGAACGGAACCGGGAGGTTCAGATGCGCAAAACGTTGATCACGATGCTCATGGCCGCTTTCGTTCTGGGAGCGCTCGTCGCTCCGGCAGCGGAGGCGGGTAAGCGCAAGGCCCGGAAGGCTAAGGGAACCTACGATGCGCCTTCTGCCGCCGTCGAGGGCAACGGGTTCTGCGATCCCGGATGTGTCTCCTTCTCTACGAAGTCGGCCGAGAAGACCGTCCAGATGACCATCGTCGACCAGACCGGGCTGCCGGTGAGCGCGCAGGTCACCATCCCCGATCAAAACGGTGACGGGTTTGTCGAGACGATCGCGGCCTTCTGCGGGAAGTCGGGCAAGATCTCGTTTCCCGGCGGCACCCCACTGAGCGTGTTTATCTACGGCCACCCCACTGCCGGCGTTTTCGAGCAGTTCGGCGGGCCGACTGCTTGCCAGGGCATCGGCACCACCGGGACGATCAAGGCCGTCTTCCGGTAAGCCCCTTCAAGTCTCCAATTAACAGGCCCCCGTGTCCGGGGGCCTGTTAATTGCTGCCCCAGTGTCTCGAAACGGCCACCTCAGGATTAATCAAGGGGGTCCTCTCGAACCGCTGACGAGGCAACTCAAGCAGACCGGGGCCGGGCTCATGCCCGGCCCCTTATTCGTGATCGGGTGGAGGAAGACCTACCCGGGCGGCGAATCACCCCGCCAGAGGAAAGACCAGACAAAGGAGAAGTGGGATGCGCAAGACCATCATGGCGGCCCTGGTTCTCGGCCTGATCGCGGGTGCCTTCACCGCACCGTCGGCCGATGCCGGCAAGAAGCGGTACAAGAGAAAGGCCTCGTCCGACTACGTCCTTCCCTCCTACGGACAGGGCGACGTCGGGTACGGATGCTCCTTCG
>JALZEK010000036.1 GCA_030862065.1 Actinomycetota bacterium
AGATTCGGGTCCTGGATCTGGCGACCGAATCGGACCGCTCGCTCGGTCCCGGCTTCGCGCCCCTTTTCAGCCCGGACGGAGACCGGATCGCTTTCCTGCTCCCCGAGGAGACACGAATCTGCGAGGGGGAGGTGTGCGCATCGCAAGCGATGGTCGCGACCGCCCCTTCGTCGAGAGCAGGATCGATCGAACGACTCACCGGTCCCGGGATGTTCGCCCTCCTCGGGTGGTCGGGAGAATCTCTCGTCGTCTTCGACCAGAGCAGCCCGGCGCGCGCTTTCATCACGGATCGATCCGGACGAGTCTCGGACATCCCCGCTCCGCCGAGTGAGATCTGGGCCCCGTCACCGGATGGACGCTGGCTGCTTCAGGTCAGAGGCGGCGCGGCCGTTTTCGCCGCCGTCGAAGGGGGCCCGAACATAAGCGTCCCGCTGGGCGGAGCGGCGCTGGGCGAGGGAGCCTGGGCCCCCGATTCCCGTCGGGTCGCGGCCGTGGCGATAGGCCCCGGCGGCCCGGCGGCTTCGGAGCTGGTTCTCCTTCGGCCCGACGCCCGATCCGTAAAGCCCGTGAGGGGGTCGCGGGGCGCGGCGGGCCAAGTGCACTGGGCCCCGGATTCCCAATCCCTCGTGTACGCCAGATCGACGGGGGGCCGGGGACTTCGACTAGAGGCCGTTCACTGCGCCGACCTGAATCGCCCGGAGACCTGCAGGCCGCTGTTCTCGTGGGGCCGGGGCATCTCCCTGCTCGCTCTGGTGAACCGCTTCTAGCATCCGGAGAACCAATCGGGCATTAGGACCCGTATCGGTAAAAAGGGCAAACCCTCTTTCCGGTGGTGCATGCCGCCCCTATGCTTTTCGGGTTGGAGGGGGTATCCCTATTTGCGACGCGCCTCGTACGGATGCGTTCGGTTGTATTGCCATAACTTTCCGTGACGGAGAGTTGCAGGAAGGGACCGCAATTTGTCGAACCATCGCGACCTAGCCGTTTTTAGGGGGTTGGCCCGGTTCGCAGGCCTGTCCCCCGATGGGGGTCGTAAAAAGGAGGAGTTAGATGAACCGGACCGCCAGCCGATCGACGTTCGCCGCCGCAATCACAGCCATCGCCGTTCTCACGGCACTCGTCTTCCCTCTCGCCGGGACCTCGTCGGCCAACCACGGAAACCGGGTTCTGGATGTCTCGCCGGAGACCTTCACAAGGGGCGTCGGCACTCAGCACACCCTCGAGGCTCGCTTGTGTGACCAGGATGCAAATACCTGTCCCGATTCGCCGCCCGGTCCGCCCGGAGGTCCGATCAATATCGATTTTGAAAACGAGAACGGTCCCAACGATCCCGACAAGGCAAACTCTCCCCTCACTCCAGACATGAGTTGCAGCGTGCCGGAGGGCCAGGCCACCTGCACGGTGTCTTTCGTCGGGACGGTTTCAGGCACAGACACGATCACCGGGTGGATCGATCACGACGGCGACAACTCAACCTCCGAGGCCGACGACACCGAGGGCCGGAACGAAACGACGATGCCCGGGACGGGCATCCCCTGTGCCGGAGCGACACCGCCGAACACCCCCGAGCCTGATTGCACCGATGTGGTGGAGGTCACCTGGACCGGGGGCGCGCCCGCGAAGGTTGACTGCGACGACCGAAACGGCGACACCGAGCACGAGACGAACCCTTCGCAGAGTGGCCCTCAGTCGAACGAGACTTACGACTGCCACGTGAAGGACGCACTTGACAACTACACCGGTGACTACGACCCGAACGCGAACAATGTCCAAGACACCTTCGTGTACGGAGAGGTCGAGAACGGCGTCAACGATCCTCAAGACGACGACGCCGGCTACGGCACTCCCGATTATCAGTGCCGCACGGGAGCCGGTCGTGGAGGAAACGATCCACCTGTGGGCCGCTGTTCGATAACGATCACCCAGAGCGAGATCGAAGAGGGAACCGCCGAGATCTGCTTCTGGGCCGACGACTCCACCGCCGATCAGGGCGACGAGAACTGCGGTGACAACGAGACCACGGACGAGGACCCGAACGACACCAATGCCGCCCACACAACCGGTAACGACCTCGCCGATCAGGTCGAGTTGACGTGGGAGCAACGCAGCTCGGCCGAAGGCAAGGGTGGACTCGACGCCGAGCCGGAGACCGCAGATAGGACCGTGGGGCAGAGCCACACCATCACCGGAACTGTCTACGACCAGTTCGGCGCGCCCTTCCAGGGAAACACCACCATCAACTTTGAGTTCTTTGCCGGGTCTCCCACCGATACCGACGGAAACTCGCTGACGAATGTCGATAACTCATGTACCACGAACAACTCGAGTTCGTGCTCCATTACCTACAGCGCGCCGCGAGCGGGTCGGGACCTCGTCTGTGTCTGGATCAACACGGCTCCCAACCTCCAAGGAAACAACCAGAACGGGACCTGCGACGGAGAGGGCCACACCGACGCCGACGACGCACCCGGTGGCGCAGATCCTGCCGAGCCGAGGAACGACGACGTGGACGTCGTGGCCGCAACCTGGCGAAATGCAGAACCCGCCACGAAACTCGACTGCGAGCCGGAAACCGCCGAGACCGAGCGCGGGAGCTCGCACGAGATCACCTGCACCGCCACCAGGGGGGCTAACGAGGTGAGTGGAACCGAGGTCGACGTGGAGGCAACCGGAACGAACGACCCCGACGGGAACAGCAACGCGACCGATCCGGACTTCACCTGCGACACCGGTGACGATGGGGTCTGCAGCTTTACCCACAGCGTCGGTGCCGACGGGAGTCTCGGAACGACCACTTACCGGGCCTTCACCGACACGGACTACAACAACGAGACGGACAATTCCGACGGCAGCGAGGGTCGTGACGAGACTGCGGCGGCCGGCGGAACGGCCGAGCCCGACACGACCGATGTGGTTGAGAACACATGGGTCCCGATAAGCGATCGTTCCATCAGCTTGGAGAGCAACCGCAGCAGCCAGGAGGCCGGTCGCAAGATCAGGCTCTCTGGAGAGATCGATGGGGACCCGGCATGTGAGGACGCCGAGACCGTCAAGCTCAAGCGGCGCCCCGAAGGGACGAGGCGCAGGTTCAAAACCTTTACGACCGTTACGACGGACGGAGACGGCGACTACCGGACGCGCGTCGAGATCACCGAAGACACCGAGTACCGAGCGATTGCGCCAAGCACGAACACCTGTGACAAGGCGAAGTCGAACGTCGTGATCGTCCAGGCGACGTAAACGAGGTCAATTCAAAAGGGGGCCCGGAGTATCCGGGCCCCCTTTATTTTGTGGGTTCTTTCTCCTCGAGCTGTTCCGATGACGTGGACGGCGAGTAGCCCAGTCTCTCCATCGTAGGAGCTATCAACGGGATGATCGCCTCGATCTCGCTTGGGTTCTCCTTGCGCCATTTCCCGCGCTCGGGAGGGGTGACCGCGTTGTAGATGGTCGTCTTTACGGCCTCGGCTTTTTCTTGGATGGCTTTGTCGAAGGGCAGATCGAGGAAATCAACGAGGGCGGAGGTCGCGGTGACGGGATCGTCGGTGAAAGTCTCGTAAGAGAGCTCGGTCCACCGGGATGACTCGATGGTGCCGCGCGCGTCGAGCATCCTTTCGTTCGAATGTACCCACTGGCGAGCACAGACCCTTTCCAAAGATCCGCTCGTGTCCTCGCGCCAGCCGGGATAGAGGACGAACTTCCACCATCTTGGGTCGACCCCCGGTATGGTCAGCGGCTCGGGCAACTCGTAGGTACGGTAACGGTCGCTTCTCCAGGCATTGATGAGGGAGTTGATCGTGTCCCGTCCGTCTCGTTTCAAAAAGACGTAGACCGCGTCCGGGAAGACGGCATCGATGAACGGAACGCGCATTACATTCCGAGGAGTCTTGTCGAGCAACCTCCTGTGATTTCCCGTGACCAGGTAGAACTCGCGCCGGATGCGCCGCATCGATTTGGAATTGGCATCCGATGCATTCAGTACGTTTGATTCCCAGCCATGAAGCGCAGGATGGTGGTCGGCCTCCCAGATCTCATGTGCTTCCATCGGCCACCAAGTGGCGACACGCCTTGAGGCTGCCAGCACACGAAAGAGGAGTGTCGTGCCGGAGCGCGGCGCACCGACGATGAAGATGGGCCGCTCGACCTGTCCTCCCGCAAGCAGTCCCGGGACGTGAAGAAGCTGTCGACCCCTAAGCTTGGCTCTGGGCAAGAGCCACCGCCAGCCTGGATCCCAGGTTGTGCGCAGACTCTTGCGGATCTCGCGAGAGCTGGGATTCACGAGAAGCGATTGTAGTGGTGGCGAGATCTTGGGGATGCTCAAGCGCCGACGAGAACCTCATAGGGGAATGCGAAGGAAGGCAGACACGAATCGATGAAAGTCAAGCGTCTTGCCGCCATGCGGCTGCTGAGTCCTGCCGCGTTCGTATTGATCGCTGCGGTCGGCGGTGGCTGTACCGATCGCGGAACAGACAGACCGGCTCAAGATCTCAACTCCAGCATCGTCGAGCGAGCTTGCCGGTTACCCAAAGATCAATTGCTCAGGATTTGGCGAGGACACGATCCCGACCTCGCCGAGGACATCACCTACGTACCGAGAGAACCAAATTTCATCGGCACGTTCGACGTGGTGAGTCACACAGGGCCCTGGGATTACGTGCAGGAGGTTCCACTGGTTTTCTATGGTCCGGGTTTTATCAGGGCTCAGGGGGCGCCCCTGGAAGAATCCGCCACCCTCGCGGATGTCTATCCAACGGTCGAGACTCTTCTCCATACATCTCTTCCGCCCCGTCACGGAACCCCACTCGCAGACGCCCTTGCCGGTTCGGCCCGGCCCCCCAGGGTGATCGCCACGATCGTTTGGGACGGGGCGGGGCGAAACGTCCTGAGCAGGTGGCCCGATCGGTGGCCGACGCTCGCCCGTCTGGAGCGAGAAGGAACCTCATACCTCAGGGCCACCGTTGGCTCCTCACCATCGATCACCCCGGCGACCCATTCAACCCTCGGGACGGGGGCGTGGCCCCGGCGCCATGGTGCACCGGCCATCAAGGTTCGCAGAAACGGTCACCTGGGAGTGACTTTTGACGGGTACGACGGCAGAGATCTAAGGCTTTCGACCTTTGCAGACGCGTACGACCGCGAGATGGGCAACGAATCACAGGTCGGACTCGTCGGGTGGCAGAGCTGGCACATCGGCATGCTCGGTCGCGGTGCCGCTGTGGAAGGCGCAGATAAGGACCTGTTGGGCATAATCCGTCTCGACGAGAAGCTCGTAGGAAACGACGAGCTCTACGAAACCCCGCCCTATCTGAGAAAGGGGTTCCCGGGTCTTGAAGCGCGGGTCACCGAACTCGACCGCGCCGACGGACGGGTGGACGGGGAGTGGTTGGGAGATCCCATTCTGGGGGTCCACCAAAGCCCGGCGTGGGTTCGGTACGAATCGGACGTGATCATGTCGGTGCTCAAAAGGGAGAGGTTCGGATTGGACGAGGTTCCCGATCTCTTCTTTGCCAATTTCAAGATGACCGACATCGCGGGGCATCAATTCGGGATGGACTCGCAGCGAATGGCCGAGAACTTACAGGCCCAAGACGAGGCCCTCGATCGACTGATCGATTATCTGGAGAGGCGGGTTCACGACTACGTCGTGATCGTTACGGCCGACCACGGTCATACTCCACCACCGGAGCGCTCCGGCGGTTGGCCGATTTCCCAACAAGAACTCATAGATGATCTAAACGATCATTTCGAGGTGCCGTCTCAGGAGACACTGGTCCAGGGCAATCATTCGACGGGTCTCTTCCTCGATAGTTCCGTCGCGGACGATCTCCAGGTTCACAAGGTCGATGTCGCTCGCTTCATAAACTCCTACACGCTTGCCGACAACTGGAGTGGCGACGACTTGCCAAACGGTTATGGCGAGAGAGGAGGAGAGTTGCTGTTCTCCGCGGCTTATCCCTCCGACGATCTCGACGTGGTCATGGATTGTGCGTTCCGGTCGGAGTGAAGTCTCGGCGCCTAGCAAGCCCCCATGTTGTCGATCGTGTCGCTGGGAAAGGCCGCCGACATGACCAGTTCGTCGCCCCGCCCTTCGTAACCATCGGGTAATTCGCTCTCGGCCCAGTTCTGGGCAATCGTGTAGCCGTTCAAGAAGCGAGCGACATCCCCGGCTGAGACCTTCAAGCTCTTCGCCAGATCGCGGTTCAGATAGATACCGAATGTCGCCGTTGACTCCACGAGACTTTTATCGTTCGGAACCTCGAAATGTGCATCTACATCGCGAATGAGCTCACCCTGGCTGATCGGCCACGCGCCCGTCGACTCGGGGAGCGGAGAGGCTCCGTGATCCGCGGTGACCACCACGACGTACTCTCCGACGTTTTCGTCGAGATATCGAACGATGGAACCCAGAGACTCGTCTTGGGCCTCAACCATCGCTTCCGTTTCCTTGGACTCGATCCCCCACCGGTGGCCCGCCAGATCCGTCATCTTGAAGTTGGCAAGGAAGAGATCCGGTATTTCGTCTTGTCCGTAGGCCCCGTTCTCGAGCATCTTGAGGGCCAGTTCGGTCTGGTATTCGGCCCAGGCCGGATTCGAGTATTCGGTCCAGGGAGCGGCGCCGGACGGCAAGGAGATCTCGTTTCCCAGCCATTCTCCGTCCACCGCGCCGTCCTCACGGTCCAGGGAATGGATGAGATCGTCGATGCTGGCAGCTTTCTCGATCTCCTCGGGGACCTCAAACAGCCTTTCGTTACCGTGGACCAACACTTCGCCGTTGTAGTGCATCATCGCCATCTGGTCGGCGTCTCCGCCCGGGTATGCGGTCCCGTGGCTGAGTAATCCGACGTGCCAGCGGGTCCACGCCAATAGACCTACCTGAGATGCATTTCCGAAACGGTTGTCAACGAGGTCGGAAAAGGTAGGACGTTTTAACTGGTCGGTGGCGAGGTCGGCAAAGGTGGGCCGAAGGAGGCCGTTGGCGGCTCGCAACTCGTTTCCAGCTATGCCGTGCTTGTTGGGCCAGGTCCCCGTGGCGAGAGTCGAGTGCGCTACCGAGGTGACGGCGGGAGACGAGCCAACCGAGGCGTTCACGTAGGAGACGCCGTTCTGCTCCATGTCGGCCAGATGGGGCCACGCATCCGGCCACCGCTCGAGGGTTTTCCGTCCGGCCCCGTCCCACACGATCACGACCACCAGTTTCGGGGCCGTGGGCGGTCGGGTCGGCACCCCCTCCGCGAGGACCTGGCCGTCCGCGGGAGGTAGATCGAGGCCCAACAAGCGCCCGATCGTCGGATAGATATCGGCCAGGTCGGCCTCCGCCTCTACAACCCCGGCCGGCTCGATGACCCCCGGTCCGTAGAGGACCAGAGGGATGTTTTGGATGTAGTCCCAGGGACCGGAATGGCTCGTTACATCGAAGGTGCCCACGAAATTGGGTTCTTTTGGAACCAGGGTTATGTCTTCGGAACGTACTGGATGATGACCGCGTCGAAGGCGTTCCAGGAAGATCTCATCCAGACCGCAGAATCTTTTGACGGGATCGAGTGTGGCCACGGTGGGTGGATTCGGATCGGAGCCGCCTCGGTTCAATACAAAGCCAACGATAGCCACGAGGCCGACGATGCTGAGCGCAACGAATCGCGTCGATCGCTTCGGCGGCCGCAGCGCGGTGTTCCCGACCTCCAGATTCCGCTCGCGGATCAGGTATCGGTCAGTCACGGGCATGATCCTGCGGCGCACGCGAAGTCGGCGGCCAGTCTTCGAGACATCGCATCTACCGTTACAGCGGGAAGATCGTTGCCGGGATATGCATCCCCCAACGGATTAACGAGTTGATGCGGGTCGCGTTCGAGATCGTAGTATTCGGCGAAGGTGGCTGCGCTGCCTGCCTGCGCGTAGTACTCGATGTATTGGGACTCGGGCGTCACGGAGGATCTCCACGTAATCTCGGGTCGGTTTGGATTGGCCCAGAACTCGATGAGGATCCTGTCCCGCTCTTGCGACGCGAGGACCGACCTACCGTCCATCGGCTCGGCCCCCGTCATCTCGAGAACGTCCACGATGGTCGGAGCCACGTCAATGTTGGCGACGATTCTGTCGTCGACCGGCGGTCTGCCCGTGTCGGGCCACTTGATGAAGAAGGGAATGCGAATTGACTCGCGATAGGGAAGCCTCTTTCCCGAGAGGCCATGCTCTCCCCAGAGATACCCGCCGTCCGACATAAAGAAGGCCAGCGTGTTTGATTCCTCGTCGAGTCTCTCCAGGGCCGAGGCGATCTCCGCGACGAGATCGTCTACCGACATCAACGTACGAAGCTGCAGTTCGCGGAACTCCGCCACCTGTGAAAGAACTACGTTCCTTCCGGGAGGGTAGAAGTCCGGTTTATCCATGACCGACCTCTCGTGAATCCCCGGATTGAGCTTCCATCGAGGCACGGGAGTGCCAACGTATGCCTCCTCGGGTGTGCTGGGAACGTGCGGGGCAAAGGGAGCCACGAACATAAGCCAGGGTTGCTGGTCCGCCTCCCCTTCGAAGTGGTCAAGGTACTCCAGGGCTTTATCCGCGATGTACGACGTCGAGTATTCATCGATGGTGCCAACCTGTCCGTCGGTGTTGAACAGAGCTCCCGTGTACTGTCGGGCCCCTACCTCGGGGGTAAAGAAAGCGTACCTGTCGAAGTAAGGCGGGGGGTCCTCGATGGGCCATCGATTCAGATACTTGCCGACCATGGCGGTCTGGTAGCCGGCCTCCTGTGCGAAGTGCTGAATGGTTTGCTCCTGGTCGAGCAGAGTCGGATCGAGGTTGAGACGGACGCCGTGGTTGTGCGCGTAACGACCGGTGAACAGGCTGGCCCGAAACGGACAGCACAAGGGAGTCGTCGCGTAGGCGTTTGGGTACCGAGTCCCCGCTTCGGCGAACCATTGGCGCGTCTCCTCCATGATCTCAAGCGTCCCTCCAGCACGCTGGTCGTCGGTGACTATGACCAGAACGTTCAGAGGGCGCTCGACCGATACCGTCGGCACCAAAGACGAGCACGCGGCCACAGCGAAGGTCGCGCCGAGTGCTGCCGAAACGCGCGGGAGGAATCTCAATCCGGTCTTGTCCCCGAGCACCTGCTCACCTGAGCCAGAGCTTCGGCCGGCCACGCGGCCGAGAAAACGGGTTCGAGTCTTCGGTCCGCGAACCGAGTCGGAAGCTCCTGGCCCTCCGGGAGGTCGTCCTCGATCCGGTAGTCGATTACGAAGTCGGCGACGCTCTCGGGCGATGGTAGGTCGGCTGCCGTCTCCCTGAACCACAGGCCGCTGGCTCTTTCGTCGAGGAAGACCTCCTCCCCTCCGAAACGGGACCAGAGGTCGCTTTGGAAGACCGGCATGTGGATGGGCCACCCGGCTGTGGCGCCGAGGTCGGGAGAGGGGCCGTGGTCGGCCGTCAGAGCCATTACCCACCGCCCTCGACCGACCCATTCGTCAAGGAACGCCACGAGCCCTTCCAATTGCGAGTCGGTGTGAACGATCATGTTTTGCATCTCGGGTTCCAACATCCCCCATCTGTGACCTACCTGATCTATCTGTTTGTAGTTGATGTAGAAGAGATCGGGGACGTCGTCTTTCCCAAACCTTTCTTCTCTAATGAACTGCTGAAGAAGTTCCGTCTCTCGATAGACCCAAACGGGTGTGTCGCGCAGTTCCGACTTCGACCCCAATACTTCGTTTCCCATCCACTTACCATCCAATTTCCCGTCGGATGCATCGGTCCTTCGCACGTCGTCGGAAAGCCCCCCCTGCAGGCCCCCGCCGGGTAGCGAGTAGTAACTGGAGTTGGTCGCAAGGGTCCCCGTCTGTGTGACGATCCCGGCGATGTCCTGATCGCCACCCTCGAGGTAGGCACCCTGGCCCATCATTCCCAGGTGCCAACCCTTGTAAGCGAGAACTCCGACCAGTGGTTCGTTGGCCATTTCGGCGTCGTACATGTCGGCCAGAGTTGGGATCCGCATGGCCGCCGGGCTCTTCCCGTTGAACGACTTCACCATTTGATCGCCCTCGGAGTAGAGGATGTCCACGACCCCATGTTGGTTGGGGAAGGTTCCGGTTCCGATGGTCGTATGTACCGCAGGAGTTATCGAGGGAGACGAGCCGACGGTCGCCCCCTCGAGGTAGGCCCCCTTTTCGGAGAGCTCGTTGAGCTGCGGCCACGCGTCGGGCCACGACTCGAGCAC
Source organism: Actinomycetota bacterium (assembly GCA_030862065.1). Classification (GTDB taxonomy): domain Bacteria; phylum Actinomycetota; class CADDZG01; order CADDZG01; family WHSQ01; genus JALZEK01. Next base: position 10,211 of record JALZEK010000036.1, read on the forward strand.
GCTCGTGCCGCCGCCGTCCCACACGACGGTCAAGAGGAGCCGGGGCGGAGTCTCCCTGTCTTGTTCGGAGACCAGAACTTCGTCGAGAACCCGGCCCGCCCTGTCGGACGGCCAGGGAGTGCCGATCAGCTCGGCGAAGGTGGGGGCCAGGTCCGCCACCGTGACCTCTCGTTCCAGGGCGATGTTTCCTGTGGTTTTGATGTACCCGGGTCCGTAAAGCAAAAGGGGAACCTCTTGCAGGTAGTCCCAAGGACCGGAGTGATTATTGGGAAACTGGTTCGGCTCCCGCGGTACGTAGAGCACGTCGGGGGACCGCTCTGGGTAGTACCCGCGTACAACGCGTTCAACGAGATCCGGGTCCAGTTCACAGGCCGATTCGAACCACCCATCGGCCGGCTGGGTCACCTTCGCGATCGGCGTTCGACTGACGACCGGTGAGGGGGGACCCTTGCCGGGGTCGGAGCTTCTCTCGCCGTCGTCGCCGGTACAGGAGGTCAGGACCACTATCCCGGCGGCGACCGCCGAGATAACGCGCGTTGGGCCTAGCAATCGCTCGAGCCCTTGATCGCATCCACAACCTGGTTGGCCGGCGAGGAATAGCAATTTGTGGAGCCGTCCGGCCACTCGATCTCTATGTCGGCGGTTGTGGCTTCGCCGATCCCAAGGTGAACGTAGCCGACCTCCGATTGCGATCGAAAGTTGAACTCGTCGGTCAGCATGCGCTCGTAGGCAACTTCGCCGGCCCGAACCGAAATCACGGACCCAAAGCCAAGCGGGTTGAACGAATCGCCCCGAAGGCGAAGTCCGATCCAGTTGCCGGCGCTCGATTCGTTCTCGAAAAGGATGCTCGGGCCCTTTGACGGCGCCGGTCCGTAGCCGTTCGTCACGAATAGGTCCAGCTTCCCGTCCCGGTTGTAGTCGGCCACCGATACTGCATCCCCAAACCCGTTCCGAGGGCCGGCGATCGAGGATTCTTCCAGCCGCACCAGACCGTTCGATTGTTTCTCGAGCAGGAAATCCGGATAGTTGGTCTCGCTCCCCATCCCTTCTTCTTTCGACGCGCCCTGAACCACAAAGAGTTCTGAAATTCCGTCGTTGTCCACGTCGATCCAGGCACTCATCCTGCCGTAATCGAGAGCCATTTCGTGTTGCATTCGAAACCGGTCGCCGGTATTGACGGCGAGGACGGCCTCCTCTTGGTTGACGAGATGGACGTCCGGAAGGCCGTCTTGGTTGTAGTCCCCCCACGCAGCCGAAAGCCAGGCCCGGCCGGTGAGAGGCCCTAGTTCCGTTTCCGAGAAAACGCCCCGGAGGTTTTCATACGCCACCGCCCTGGACGGGGGGTACTGCATGATCAGTAGGTCGGGATCGCCGTCCGTGTCCCAATCCGCCCAGGTGGAGTTGACCGTTTTCAAGCCGGCCTCCAAACCCACCACGGTCTGCCGGAAGCGTCCTCCAAGGTTCTCGTAGAGAATGTTCGATTGTCCGGGCGGGCGGAACTTGTTTCCCAAAAAGATGTCGAGGTCGCCGTCGAGATCGAAGTCCAGCCAGTTCGTGCTCCGCCCCCTCCCGAATGGATTGGCGACACCCAGTTGTTGAGCACGGTCGATAAATCCCTCGGCGGTCTGTATCTGTAGCTGCTTCGGCCCCGTTCCCTGCCCCTCGTCCGCGCCCTGGGTACAGAGAAAGTCAATCAGCCCGTCCCCGTTGGCCTCTCCCCACGCGCATCCGTGGCGATCTACGAACTCGGGATAGAAGTCCTCCTCCAGAAGCGTGAAACCTTCCGGCCCGTTGGCAAGCAACCACGGGAACCTCCCGTGTCGGTTAACGAACAGATCCGGACGGCCATCTTGTGAATGGAAGTCCGCCCACACGGATCCCCAGCTCCGCGTTGTCTGTATGGGTAGGCCTACTCGTTCAGTTACATTGATGAACTGAAGGCGGTCGTCTCCGCTTTTGGAGTTGTTGGTACCGCCATCCGACGTGCACGCCCCAGACAAAAGAGGAAGTGCCCAGATGATTGCGATGATCGAGAATTCCCTGAGCCGCTGATCAAGGCGCATGGATGATGCACATTAATGCAACCTTCTGAGTACTCGACGGTGATAAGTGGCCTGTTGTCCGGTGTGACCTTGTGATCGGGAAGAGAACGGCTGCGGGCCTGGTCGGTTTGTTGCTGGCGGTCGGCGCCGGAGCTCTTCTCTGGGGAGGCAAGGAGGAGCGGCCCGGCCCGAAGAAGTCGGCTGCGACCCCGCCGACCGATGGCCCCACTTTCCTTCACAGGGCCTGTGATCTGCCCGAGAGTTGGGTCCGCTACATCTACCGAGGATGGCTGCCGGGCAAACACCGCGACACCGATCTGATAATCGTTCCGGACGCGTACAACTACGCGGGCTCTGGGACCTATACGTCACACGCGGGGCCCTACGCCTACCTTCAAGAGATCCCCCTGATCTTCTATGGACCCGGGCACATACGAGCGCTGGGCCGCGTCGATCTGGATGGGGAAGTGACCCTGGCCGATCTTGCTCCGACAACGGCCCGGATACTGGATTTCTCGTTCCCCAACCGCACAGGTGCTCCCGTTCCGACGATCCTCGAGGACGGTGTAGACCCACCGCGGTTGGTAGTGACGATCTCCGTTGACGGAATGGGCTGGAACGTCCTCGATCAATGGCGCGGGAGCTGGCCGAACCTGGAGTCGATCATCGAATCGGGAGCAAGTGTCGACGCTGTGGTGGGTTCATCCCCATCAATTACGCCCCCGGCCCACACGAACATGTCTACGGGATTGTTCCCGAGGGATCATGGGGTAACGGGGATTGGGGTGCGCGCGGCGAACGGCGACATCGTGGGGGGATTTGCGGCCGACCCGGATACAGGAGGGGCTCGAAAGGCCGATCCCACTATCAATTTGAAGGCGACGACGCTCGGCGATCTTTGGGATCTCGACACACAGAACGCGGCGCAGGTGGCGCTGGTTGCCTCCGGCAACTATCCGCTCGGAATGCTCGGTCACGGCTCCTCGATCGAGGGGGCGGACAAGGACATCGCCGCCATGAGCGCGGCCGGCGGGACGTGGGCCACCAATACCGAATACTTCGCGATCCCGTCCTACGTGAACGATGAAGTGGAAGGGCCGGAGCCGTACTTGCGCGATACCGACCTGCTGGACGGAGAGCTCGACGGGAAATGGCGAGGCCACGATTTTCCGCTGGAGGCCAGTCCGGCGCTCGCTCCCTGGACGAACGAGGTGGTCAAGGAAATTCTCGATCGTGAGGGTTTCGGAGACGATTCCATAACCGATCTGTTGTTTTTGCATCACAAGGCTCCGGACATAGCCGGCCACGAGTGGAACATGATCAATCCAGAGCAGAGCGATGTGATCGAGTCGGTCGATTCTGCGATCGGCGATCTCCGCGCGTGGCTGGATCGTGAAATCGGACCCCGCGAATACGTGATTGTGATCACCGCCGATCACGGCCAGACGCCTTTGGGACGAGGATCACCGATCAGCATGGGCGAGATACGCGCCGATGTCGACCGTCGGTTCGACCACAGGGACAACGACGTCTCTCTAGTGGAGCGGAGTTCTCCTACATCATTATTCTTGAATCGAAAGGAGCTGACACAGAACGACGTTTCTCCCGAGGAAATCGCCACTTTCCTGTCCGGTTACACCGCTTCCGATAACGGTCAACAGGGGGGAGACGAATTGCTTCTTCGAGCTGTCTTCCCGGGCCGCGAGTTAGACCGCGTGCGCGCTTGCGCGGGGGCCGGGCAATAACCGTCACTTCGCGTAGAGCTGCACCTGGACCTTGTGGAACTCCCGGGCGCTCTCCAGGCGCATGTTCTCGCTCAGCACCCCCTTGATGGCTCCCACGGCCTGGCGGGCCCCCTTACCCGTTCCCGCGTGACTCAGGACCAGCCAGACCCTGGAGAGGTCGCTCACGGCGCGAGACATCGGCGACGTTTTCAGGGGCGGAGTCGTGGGAGCGACCTTCGCCCCCCACGGGCCCTGTGGGTAGACGGGAGCAGGGGCCTCGCCTTCGCGTTCGTAGAGCGTGACGTAGTACTCGAAAGGTCTGCGCATGCGGGCCGCGTAGAGCACGATCCCGTCGTCTGGGCGAGCATTCATCAGGACGTAGGCGGCTGCGGGTCTCCATTCCTCCTTTCTGGCGTCGAAGTACCAGGAGTGAAGTCCGGTGGCGGCCAGAGCGACCACGACGGCGCCGGCGACGACCCGAGCCGCGGCGGGCCGAAGGGCGGTGAGGCCGTGTCCCGCGAACAGGGCAAGCGGAGGGATGGCCACCAGGAGGTAGCGGGCCAGGAAAAGAGGCTTTACGAGCGATATCACCAGGCTTCCACCGACGGGAACCAGAAACCACAGCGACGTGAGCCAGACTCCCCACGAGCCGGCGGGGCGCTTCCAGACGAAACTCGCCACGATCAGCAGGCCGTAGGCCGCGAGGAGCAAATATCCGCCGTCTCCGGCCAGCTCCGCGAGGCCGTCGAGGGTCTCTTTGGGTCCTGGTTTGTCCAGCCAGTCGATCTGACCTCTGTCGTTGAACAAAACGAAGAGCATCAAGGGCAACGAGATGGCCACGATCGCAACGAAGGAGCCAATCGCAGCGAGGGTTATTTGGCGTCGTTGCTTGATCACCAGTCCCATCGCATGGGCGACCACGACGAACCCCGCAAAGAAATGTGCATAGAGGGCGAGCCCCGAGACGATTGCGTACGCAATCCACATCCACGTGCTTTCTTGCCCGACCGCTCTGATAAAGATGTAGGTCGACAGAGTGACGAGGAACATGGCGAGTGTGTACCCCCTCGCCTCCTGCGAGTATTGGACGACGAAAGCGTTGATCGAAATCAAGCCCGCGGCGAATGCTCCCGCCATCTCACTGAATAGTCTTTGCCCGATGAAGTAAACGAGCGGAACGGTTCCAACCGAGAACAGCACGGACAACAACCGGATGTAGGCCTCCCCCTGATCGATCTCCAGCCAGAAGTGAAGAAGCACGTAGTAAAGGCTCATGTTTGCCTGGCGACCGGCGGCGAGGTCCCAGAGATCACCCACGGGCAATCGCGAGAAGGAAAAACTTGCTCCCTCGTCCAGCCAGAAGCTCTTGTCGCCGATGAGGAACAGCTGCAGAGCGCCGGCCAAAAGCACCACCGCTCCGAGGAAGAGCGTCGTGGGCCGGACTAGCGGCTCGCGACGAGGTTCTTCCGCCGATTCCGCGCCCTCGGTCTCGTCCTGGGCGTTTCTCGTTTCCTTCAACTCCATGCCGGTATTAAACCTGCTCCGGTGACGGCCGAGGTCTCGCCAACCCCGGCGACTTTGGAGCCGAGGCTCGGACCAGTCGAGAGCGGGCCAGCGGGTTGGCTCTGTACTGTACGGGCGGACTATTGCAACGGAGGTTTGAGCATCGAGACTTCACGAGAGTGGCACGCCGGCGAAGAGGTTTTTACAGTGCCCACCCTGGAGATTCTAGGGATCGAGGTGCCTCAAATGCGCGGTGAGGAGGCCCTACGGATAGTCGAGAGCCTGTGCGACGAGGACTCTCCGGCTCGCGTTTACTACGTCAACGCCCATGCGTTGAACCTGGCGGTCGAGTCGCCCGACTACGCCGAGTCCTTGCGCGGGGCTTCCCTCCTGCTCAACGATGGCGCCGGGATAGCTTTGGCGGGCCGCCTCTACGGTCGGCCGTTTCCCGAGAACCTGAACGGCAGTGATTTCAACCCGCTGATACTGGCGCTGGCGAGGCGCCGGGGGTGGCGGACGTTTCTAATGGGGGCGCGCCCCGGCGTGGCCGAGGTTGCCGCGCAGAGACTGAAGCGGTTGATGCCGGGCCTGATCATTTGCGGAACTCATCACGGCTATCTCGAGGGCTCCGAGTCCGAGCGGATCGCCGACGAGATCCGCCGATCGAAAACCGATGTCTTGATGGTGGGCATGGGCAACCCGGTCCAGGAACTCTGGGTCGACGAGTACCTTCCAAGGTCCGGAGCGAGGCTCGGCGTGGGCGTCGGGGCCTTCCTCGACTTCTCCGCAGAAATGGTTCCCCGCGCCCCGGCCTGGATGAATCGATTCGGAATGGAGTGGGCTTTCCGTCTTAGTCGTGAGCCGAGGAGATTGTGGAAACGATACGTCGTGGGCAATCCGAAGTTTCTATGGCGAATTGCGCGCCATCGTTTGGGCCACGGAAAAGTTAGGACCGGGTAGCACAGGCGAGAGCTCTTTTGAGCTGAGAGGGGGTAAGGGCGGTCAAAAACAGCCGCGTGCTCTTGTCTCCATCGAAATGCCCCAACTCCTCGCCGTTTGGCGAGTTGTCTCTCACCTCGTACTCGACCAGAAACCGGGCGATTTCCTTGGGGGTCACATCGTGGCTCTTTAGGGACTGCCGGTCGAGGTAGAGCTGATACCCACGGTTGACCGCGATCAGGGATTCCTCTCCTTCCTCGACTCCGAACGCCGCATCGATATCTGCCGTCATCTCCTCCAGGCTGATGGACCACCCACCTGTGACCGTCGTAAGGGGGGTCATACCGTGATCGGCCGTCACAGCAAGGACGTAATCGTCGGGTCCAACCAGGCGATCCAGCGCCTTCACCAGCACCATCAGTTGGTGGTCCTGTTCGGCAAGGTTGTCTCTGACCTCCGGCTTGATCATGTTCCATGTATGGCCGGCCATATCCGTGCTCTTGTAGTTGGTGAAGAAGAGATCGGCCACAGCGTCTTCTCCGAAGTCCTCGGTATCGAGTATCCGGATGATCTGATTCGTCTGATAGATGGGCCATGCGGGCGTCTGCCGCACGTCCGCCGTTAGCTGCAGCATCTCGTTGCCCAGCCAGCTGGAATCGGCACTTCCGTCTCTCAGGTCCACGGTCTGGATTGCGTGTTCGAGTTCGGTGAAATCATTCACGTAGTCGGGCATCGAATAGAACTTGGGATTCGTATAGAACTCCGCCGACTCGAAATCGTCCAGAACGGCGATGTCCCTGTCTCCTTCCTCGAGGTACGAGCCATGTCCCATCATCCCGAGCTGCCAGGCGTCGCGCGCCAGAAACCCCACCCGTGCGCGGTTGCCCTGAGCCGCGTCCCACAGATCGGCAAGCGTGGGAAGTTTCAAATGGCGAGGGGAGTCTTTGACCCATGAGTCGACGACGTAGTCCTTGACGCGCATCCTGATCTCGGTGACGGCATGAGATGAGGGGAAGCCTCCAGTTCCGATAGACGCGTGAATGGCGGGTGTGATCGACGGGGACGACCCCGCGGTCGCGTTCTCGAAAGAGGCCCCACTTTCCATCAACGACTTGAGGTTCGGCCAGTGATCCGGCCATCTTTCGAGTACGTTGTCTCCGCCCCCGTCCCACACGATGGTTACCAGCAATTTGGGAATACCGTTTCGTTCCTCTGGAGGAAGAAGAGCCTCACTCAACGCCGTTCCATCGGGAGCCTTGAACTCTCCGAATTCCAACAGCTCGGCGTACGTGGGCGCGAGATCTGCAACCGTTACCTCTCGTCGAGAGATAACGCCGGATCGGATGTACCCGGGACCGTATAGAACAATCGGTACGTTCTGGGTGTAGGAGTACGGAGTGGAGTGCCGGGTGCCGAACTGGTGCGGGCGGCGCTCAATCATCAGGACGTCGCCCGATCGACCCGGGTAGTACCCCCTCCACATCCTCTGAAGCAACGGCGTAGGCACTTCGCAACCCGTGGGTTCTTTGCCGGATGTCGTGGACGTCGTATGAGAGCCGGAGCCGCTCTCGGGGGGACCGCTCCCATCCGTGCACGCCATTACAGCGCACAGGAGCGCGGCAGCAATGTGTGTCGGCCTCATTGTTTTCGAGCAGCGCAAGCGAGCGCATCTTCCAGCTCGGAGGGTGTAAGTGCCGTTAGGAAAATCCTTTCGTTGGAGCGACCTTCGAAACCTCGGAGACCCTCATCGGAGGTGACGTTCTCGGAGATTCGGTAGTCCCTCAAGAACTCGGAGATATCGGCGGCGGTGACATTGCTTGCCCTCATTTCTTTGGGATCGAGAAACATCTGGTATCCGCGGTTCTGAACGACAAGAGAACGAGACGAGCCCTGACGCCCCAACTCGCGATCGATGTCTGCGATTATCTCGTCTCCGGATACGGCCCAGCCTCCCGTCCGCGAGGGATACGGACTGATGCCGTGATCGGCGGTGAGGCTCAGGACGTACCGTCCCTCTCCCACGAGGTCGTCAAGCGCGTCTATCAGCACGCCCAGCTGCCGGTCCTGTTCCTCGAGCACACCCTCTTCTTCCGGCTCGAGCAGGTTCCAGGCGTGGCCCGCGAGATCCGTGCTCTTGTAGTTCACGAACAACAGGTCCGCCACGTCGTCCTGCCCGAACCCTTCCCTTTCCATCAAGTCCACCAGGATCTTGGTCTGGTAAATGGGCCAGGCCGGCGTGTTGCGCACCTCCGAGTCCTCGGCAGAGATCGGGTTGCCCAACCACTCTCCATCGACGCTTCCGTCGAGACCATCGACTCTTCGCACGGCGGCTGCGAGGTCGGATTGCCTCAACCGTATGTACGAAGGCAGTTCGTAGTAGCGCTCGTTCGTATTGAAATTGAGCCCGTTCGTCTCGTCCACGACGGTGATGTCCCTATCACCCCCTTCGAGGAATGCACCGTGTCCCATCATTCCGAGGTGATAGGAACTTCGGGCCATCGCTCCTACGATCGGCTCGTTGTCCTGAGAAACGTCCCACAGATCGGCGAGGGTGGGAGTCTCCAGGAATTTCGGAGAGACCTTCTCCCAAATGAATCGCATCTCGTTGCCGATTCTCACGAACATGTCGGTTTGTCCGTGGACCCTCGGGAACACGCCTGTTCCTATGGTCGAGTGAACGGCAGGAGTTATCGAGGGTGAAGAGCCGACCGTGGCGTTCTCAAAGACGGCGGATTTGGACATCAGGTCCTTGAGATTGGGCCACGCCTGTGGCCACTGCTCGAGCAGGTTGTCTCCGCCACCATCCCAGACCAGGGTGAAGATGAGTCTCGGAACCTCTCGCCGTTGTTCCTCCGGGACGAGGGCTTCGTGCAGCATTCTTCCCTCCCGCTCTGGGAACTCATCGAAATGGAGCAGTTCCGCCATCGTGGGGGCCATGTCGGCGACGGTCACGGGTTGGTCGAACGAGGCCCCCTGTTTGATGAATCCGGGGCCGTAGAGAACCAGCGGAACGTTCTGTGTGTAGGGAAACGGGGTGGAGTGCCTCAGGCCCGCAAACTGGTTCGGGGCCCACTCGATGAGGAGGACGTCCCCGGATCGACCCGGCATGTAGCCGCGCCAGACTCTTCTCAGCAACTCGATCGGCACGTCGCAGGGACGGACTCCGGTCACCCTCCGATCGGAAGAGGATTGATCCTCATTCGAGATGAGCGAGTACGCCGCGATTGTGGCGACGAGCACCGCCGAGGCGAGCGCCAGGAATCTCAATGCTCTGGGTGCCGAGCGCGGTCCGCGGGCCCACGATTTCGCTTGAGCTATCACTATGGCTATGTGGCCGTGGCCCCGGGGTCGCGGCCGGCTGCCCGGGTCCGCCACGGGATAACCGAAGTTCGCAAGGTGGTCGTGCCGACCATGGCCAGTCCGACAAGGATCGAGATGGTCAGTGTGTAAACGGGTTCGACGTAAAGGTTCAGGATGAGCCCGTGGACTCCAACAATGATCAGAGAGGCCGTGCACAGTGACCACAGAACCCGCCGGTTACCCGCTTCGAGTCGCGATTTGGCTCGGGCGTGCAAGGTGGCTATGACATACAGAGCGAGGATGGCGAGAGCTCCCGGAACCCCCGTTCGGAAGAGGTAGTTCAGATAAGTTGAATGTGTTCCCGCGGGAGGAATGTATTTCCCGATCCCATAAGCGGATTCGGTCGGACGCTCACGCGTCATTCCCAGCCCCGTTAGCGCATAGCGCGCGTCCAGAATGGAGAGGGTATCGCTGTAGACGTTCTGCCTTGTCGCGATGCTCGCATCGCCGCCTGCTCGGGCGGTCAAAGGGTCTTCGTTGTACTTGACGAAGAAGACGGCCGTGACGACTACGGCTCCGGTGACGAAGGCCACGAAGTATTCGAGCTTCAGCCTCCGCGAGATAAGTCCATCTACCACCAGATAGATGCCGCCGAGCAATATGACCGCCCAGGCTCCTCTAGCCAGGGCGAATCCGGCTCCGAACAAACAGGCGGCGACGGCGACGTAACCCAGGGTCCTCTTACGCCGGTCTTTCCCCCAGGCAAAGAAGAACGCGAAGGGCAGGAGCGCGGCACAGATGCCCGGATAGGTCAGGGCATTGCGGGGGAAAGACCTGAGCCTCGGAACGGTATTTGCCGGGGCCACTCCCACGTTGTCGAAGGCAAGATCGACATCCAGGTTCGCCAAGCTCGACTCGAAACGACGTGCCGATCCCTCGAACCGAACGATCAGTTTGTTCTCACCGAACGCATCCCGCAGCGCGGGAAACACTTCGTGATCCGGGAGTTCGGGATTCCTCTCCGCGGTCCTCTCGAGGCTGTTGCGTAGTTGCAGCGCGCCTGCATTCTGAGCCTTCGCGTACTTGATCATCCCTGTATCGCTGGGGAAGGCGTCCACGCCGTAAGCACTCTCCGCGCGGACCTTTACCGACGTGTCCTGCAACTCTTGGACGGGAATTCCGACCCAGTCCAAGAGGACCCCGACCGAGAGAACGACCACGAAAACGAGCAGGGCCAAGGCGATGTCGGCCACTCTCTCGAGGCTCCGAAACTGGTCGGGGACGGCTATGACGACGGCGCTCGCAAGGACCTGTATCCCCCAAACCAGAGCGAAATGCTTCCACTGCGCCAGCTGAATGGCACTGGCCCCGACCAGGGTCCAGGCGGCCAGCCCTATGGGGATCCACATCCACCTCCCGACGGTCGGGAGCCGCCTCTCCCGCAGCAGCGTGAGCCCCCAGCGGAGGACGAAGCCCGTCCAACCCGCCAGGATCACGAACGGAAGCATGTCCACGAGCCATCCGAGGATGCCCATATACAGGGGCGACACGAGGGCCAAGGGGAGCGGAAGGCCTCCGGCGAGAGCGACGGCCGCCAGCGCGAAGCACCACAGCGCAACGAAACCTGCGCCCACGGCCCAGGCGACGATGCCTGCGGCCAGGAGTGCCCAACCGGCTCGAGCGAGCAGGGTGCCGCCGAGAGCGGCGGTCAAGTGGGCCTGGGGATTACCGATCTTTAGGTCCATAGTGGTGGTAGGAAAACTAAAACCGCCGGCGGAATACGGGGCCCGAGGGCCTTGTTTACCTGGTTGTGCGGCTGGAGACAATCACCAGTGGGCCCCAGGCGGCCCCGTTGGTCGAGGAGGTTAAACGATCCAGTCCTTGATGGACACTTCGGACAAAATGGACTGGCAGGAGGATGCGGCCTGCCGCGACTACGACAACGTCCTTTTCTTCGGACCCGAATACGGCGAATCCGAGATCGAAAAGCAGAGCAGGGAGATGCGCGCCAAAGCCGTGTGCCAAACCTGCCCCGTGCGAGAACAGTGTCTGGAGTTCGCCATGGAGACCAATCAGAAGTACGGAATCTGGGGCGGTCTGACAGACAAGGAGCGGGCCTCGCTCAAGCGCCGTCGCGCCCGGGCGCGCCGAGCGTCCTGACCCCCGAACTTCGTTTTTCCTGCCGTCGCTCTGGGTAGGGACGGCGCGTCCTGAATCTTCACGTCAACCCAGGTAATCCATGATCAAGCTCGGCTACAAGCTGTCCAGCGAGGAGCATGGCCCGACCGAGCTCGTTGGCTTCGCCGGCCGCGCCGAGGAGGCGGGGTTTTCCTTTGCCGCCGTTTCAGATCATTTCCATCCCTGGATCGACCGTCAGGGCCACAGCCCCTTCGTGTGGGCGGTACTCGGTGGGGTCGCCCAGGTCACCGAGCGGCTCGAGATCCTCACCGGCGTGACCTGCCCCACGATCAGGATTCATCCCGCGATCGTGGCCCAGGCCGCCGCCACGGCCGCGGTGATGCTCCCCGGCCGGTTCACTCTGGGGGTCGGGTCGGGCGAGAACCTCAACGAGCATGTGGTGGGAGCGCGCTGGCCCGAACTCGACGTCCGTCTCGAGATGCTGGAAGAGGCGATGGAGGTGCTGCGAAAGCTGTGGTCGGGAGGCCTCCAGAGCTTCCACGGCCGTCACTACACGGTCGAGAACGCTCGCCTATTCGACCTCCCCGACGCATCGGTGCCGATAGCCGTTGCCGCGAGCGGCGCCAAGTCGGCCGCGCTCGCCGGACGTCTCGGAGATGCCTTTATCGGCCTGGCTCCCGAGGAGGATCTCCTGGAGAAGTTCGCCGAGGCCGGGGGTCGAGGCAAGCCGCGCTATGCCGAGATCAACGTGTGCTACGCCGAGGACGACGCGGAGGCTCGTAAGACCGCGTTTGAGTGGTGGCCGGTGACGGGAGTCAAGGGGCAGTTGATGCAGGATCTTCCTTTGCCCTCTCACTTCGAAGCAGCAGCGGAAATGATTCATGAAGAAGATGCTCTGGAGACCGTCGTGACGGGAGCCGACCCGGAGGAGCACCTGGCCGAGATCCGAAAGTTCGCCGATGCCGGCTACGACCGAATCTGGGTTCACCAGATCGGGCCGGATCAAGAAGGTTTTTTCAACTTCTACGAGAAACAGGTCCTCCCCAAAATCTAAGCCCGTTTCCGTTGCCGCAAGATGGCCGCCATCTCTCTGTACTTGGCGACGGGAACCAGATGTACGCCATCGAAAGCTCCGGATTCTTCGATGGCATCAATGTGCTCGCAGGCGAGCTCTATGCCGGCTTGAGCGTCGTCTCCTAGCTTGTCGATCACGGTGTCGGGAACTCGGATGTCCGGAAGGGATGCGTTAACCCGCTGCGCCATGCGCGCACTGGCCAGGACCAGAACCGCGGCGTAGACCTTCCCACCGAAGTTCAAGCTATCTCTCCATCGCATGAGTCTGTCGAAGTTGAACGTCACCTGTACGAAGATGAAATCGGCGCGCGTTCTCCAGACGAGTGGTCTGCCTACCTTCGCAACGGTTCCGAGGCGGAAGTCGGGATAGCCCTGGAACAGAGGGCCCCCGGAAAGCGACCTGACCTCGTCGATCATTCCTCTGACGGTCAGATCCTCCGTCCTCCGGCCTTCCTTTTGAGGATCTCCGTAGACAAAAAGGAAATGATCGACCCCGTATGCAGCAGCGGTCAGTAGGTCTCTCCGAAATCCGAGCAGGTTTCGATCGCGGGCATTCAAACAGGCGATACCGAGAGCGCCCATATAGGCGACCTCGTGCGCCACGGCGACGCTCGATACCGTCGCACGTCCGAGGTGGTTGTCCGGGATGAGAAACGCGTCCGCGACCTCCCGCATAACCGCGATTTGATCTCGTACGTGTTCGATATCTGGCCTCCTGGGAGGCTCTATTTCACACAGGACGCTGAAGCCCTCGTTATCCAGGAACGACGAGGGGGGATTGGGGGGAGGAGGTACTCCTGAGCCCGGCGAGTTCATGCGTGGATAGTAGTCATTACTTACCTTCCGCAGTTCTCTGGGTGCAGGCTTGTAAGACGACAGCCGCACGTATTCACAACCAGCACCGTAGATCTTGGGTGACAATGGTTTCGTGATCGTGACGGAGGAGTTCGAGACCAAAACCGGGGGCCGTTTCGATGCTTTTGACGTAACGGAAGACGCGCAACAGGTCGTTGGTGAATCCGGAGTGAGAAATGGCACGGTCCTCGTGTTCTCACCTCATACGACTTGCTGCGTTGTCGTCGCGGAGTGGGGCCGCCAATCAGTCGAATCGTTGAGGACCGCGATGGAAAGCCTCGTCCCTTCTGATGATTACTACGCGCACGATGACCTGGACGTTCGCACCGAAAACCTCGTCGAGGACGAACCTCCAAACGCTCCGGCCCACATCTTTCACGCCATTTTGGGGAGGGCCTCGGAATGCGTTCCCGTTCGAGACGGCAAGATTGAACTCGGGGAGAGTCAAAGGATTCTTTTTCTCGAGCTCGATCGATCGAGGCCGCGCCGCTATTTGATACAGGTGGTCGGTGAGTGATCGTCTCCGGGGCAAAAGCCGAATCTCGAAGAGATTCTCCGGAACGGCCTCTGTTCCATCTCCCCTGGCTCGTCGACGACCTGGTGCGAGTCGAGGAACTTATGAGGAAAACGGTCTCTTCGCCGGAGCACGCGCTCGTGGCGGACGCGGCCCTTCACTTAATTCAGGCCGGTGGGAAGCGTCTTCGCCCTGCACTCGTCATGATGTCGTCTCGGGCGGGGACGCCCGCCGGGGAAACCGATCTCGCGGCGGCCGCCGTCGAGCTGGTTCACATCGCAACGCTTTACCACGACGACGTCATCGACGAGACGGAGGTTCGTCGTGGCGTTCCCACCGTCCACTCGAAGTGGGGTATCGAAATCGCGGTTCTCGCCGGCGACTTTCTCTTCGCCCGGGGATGCGCGCTCGGTGCCGAGGCGGGCGGTGATGTCCCGGCGGTTCTGGCCCGCGGGATCGGCCGGGTGTGCGAGGGCCAGATTCTCGAAACCGCGACCGCGTCCGATCCCAACAGGACAATCGAGGACTACATGAGGACGGTAGGGCTCAAGACGGCGGCTCTCTTCGAGGCCGCATGCGAACTCGGAGCATCAACCTCCCGTGCCGGCCTCGAGGCGCGGAACGCGCTTGCCGAATATGGACGTCACCTGGGCACTGCCTTTCAGGTCGTCGATGACCTTCTCGACCTCGTGGGCGACCCCCTACAGACGGGCAAGGAGCCCGGTAGCGATCTGCGGGAAGGGGTCTTTACCCTTCCGGTCCTGCTTGCCGCGGCCGGCGATCCGCAGGTAAGGACGAGGCTGGAGCGGGGCGAGCGAGTACTCGACGAGCTCCTGCCCTCGATCAGGGCGACCGGCGCCTTAAGGGAGGCTCGGAATCGAGCCCTCGAAGAAGGGACTCTCGCCCGACGGGCGATCGCCCCGTTGGGCCCGGGCGAGTGGCAGGAGGCGCTCGCCACCGTTGTCGAGGGCGTCCTGGCGCAAGTCGAACCGGCCCTCGTTTAGACCTTCGATCTGGGGGGATACTTTTGTTAGCGCTTGTATAACAGCTGCTAACAGACCTACCAGGAGAAGGGAGTTCCAGTGTCCAAGATCCTTGATCGCCTCGACCAGGCGCGGGGCCGCGCCCTGGAGGTGGGCGTCCACCTGCCGCTCGGGGCCTGCTCGAAGATGCAGGCTCAAGTCACCGGCCTCGACGCAGGGCGTCTGAAGAGGTTTTATGCGGAATTGGTCACCCGGGGGGAGCAGAGGCTGAAACCCGTCGAGAAAGTCGTTCGCAAGAGCGGATTGGAACGTCCGGGTTCGGCGCCTCGACGCGCCAGAAAACAGGTGAAGCGGAGTCGCTCCGGTGCCGCATCCGACATCCCGCACCTCCGCCGCGTCGCCGCCCCACAATCGGCATCCCAGTTACCCGTTTCCGGATACAAGTCTTTGACGGTGCAGGACATCTTGGTCCGCTTGCATGGACTTACGCAGAGCGACCTCGCCCGCGTCTACAAATACGAACGCGCCCACGAGGACCGCTCGACCGTTACCGAATGGATCGAGTCTCGATTCATCGAGTTGCCGATAGCGACTTACGATTCGCTGACGGTGGAGGAGATCGCGGCCAGGGCCGAGCGCCTGTCTTCGCCCGATCTAAAGCTCATTCGGAAATACGAGGCCGATACGAAGGCGCGCTCGACGATTCTCGAGAAACTGGATTCACTAATTGCCGAGTCATAAGCTCCGGGCCGTGCAACGTCGGCCGTCTGCCTATCGGCCCTTGGCGTACTGGCTGTGACTGCCCCGCCCCCGGTCGTTTATCTGCCGGAGAATGTCCTCGCGAGCGGCCCGCACAGCCTGGCCGATGTCCTCGCTTTCGCCCGTCGCCAGCAGGTGACGCCTCCCGTACTCAACTTCGAGTTTTGCCGCGAAAGTCGCGGCTGCCCCGCGGGTCTTAGAAATCCTGACCTCCGCGAAAACTTGATTGAATCCGCTGAGCCGGCGATCGATTTTCTCGAGATCCCTCTCGATCCGATCAACGTCTCCGTCCTTGAGTTTGTGACCGGGAGACGACACCCGAATTTGCATTCAGTCCTCCCTCTAGGTCGGTGGCTCGCCGTACCGTTGCTTCTCGGCATCGCCGAGGCCCAGCCAGTCTAAGAGCGCGGCGGGGAGCCGTCTTTCGCCGAATTCACCCCTGGCGTGGGCCCTTGCCGCCAGCCCCATCTCCGCGGCCTCCCTGTTCTCGAGTAACCGGACCACGCGATCCACCAGCGCGGATCGGTCCGCCGCGTCGATTACGAAGCCCGTCTTGCCGTCGAGCACGGCCTCCGGCGTCCCGCCCGATCTTCCGGTCACACATGGTGTCCCGCTGGCGGAGGCCTCGACGAGGACCACACCCAGGCCCTCCGTGTCGAGCCCGAGGTAACGGTCTGCGACCGGCAATGCGAAGACCTGAGCCGACGCGTAAAGGGCGGGCAGTTGAGCTTCGGGGACCCGGCCCGTGAAGATCACAGGTGACCTGCAGGATCTTGCTCTGCGTCTCAGGGTTCTCTCCTGGGGGCCGGTGCCGGCGACGACGAGAGCGACGTCGGGGACCCGATCGGCCATCTCGTCGATAGCGTCCAGGAGCCGGTGGGTTCCTTTTCGCCGAACGAGCCGTCCCAGAGAGAGCACGAGCTTCTTCGTGGTGGGGATGCCAAGATCCATAAGAGCGTCGGCCGAGGCGGCCTCGGGCGAGAAGCGACCGAGATCCACACGCGCCCTCAGCACCTCGGTTCTGGGGATTCGTATTCCCTTCCTGGAAACAAACGACTCGATCTTCCGGCGCGTGAAGTTGCTAACGGGAAGCAGAAGATCGGAGGCGGCCAAGGCACGGGCCAGCGCCCCACCGAGGCCGGGAATCACCGACGGCACGAGCATCTCTGCACCGTGGACGATCACCGAATAAGACAACCCTCCCTCTTTGAGCTTGGGCCCCATCAGCGCGAGCGGCCACGGTGTACCGAACAAGATCCTGTCCGTCGAGTGGTCGGACGCGGCCTCCTCGACGGCCCGCCTCACCCTCGGACCCGGGTACAGCAGCGGGCCCTCGTAGCCGATCGTGGGATAGCCGAGACCATCTGGAATAGAGCGACCCTCTCGGCGAGCGGGAGCGACGACGGCGAGATGGGGCTGAAGTTCCTCGCACAGCGCAGCGAGGTAGCTCTCGATACCGCCCCTTCCGGGAAGGAAGGAGGAAGTCACCAGGATGGCTTTGGCCATTGCCCGATTATCGGGCCGGGGGCCGAAGGGCTTAGGCAGGCCTCTTCAGGGGAGAGACGGGCCGCTTGCGGACCTCGTCCAGGGCGCCCGAGTTGATCGCGAACCTCATAACCCTGACCACGTGAGGATCGAATTCCTTTCCGGCGCAGCGCGCCAGTTCGAGCCCCGCCTCTCGCCTTGACATGACCCGCCCATAGGGTCGCTTCGAGATCATCGCGTCATAGGCGTCTGCGACGAAGATGATGCGGGATTCGACCGGGATGGCGCTTCCCGCCAGTCCGTCGGGATAGCCATTTCCATCCCATCTCTCGTGGTGGTGCAGCACTATCGGAGCCAGGTCGGCCATACCGGGCCGCTGCTCCAGCATTCTGGCGCCGAGGGCGGGGTGCATCTTGACGACCTCCATCTCCTCGGTCGTCAGGGCTCCCGGCTTCTCGACGATTGATTCGGGAATGAAGATCTTTCCGATGTCGTGAACGAAAGCTGCTCTTTTGACGAGGTCGACGGTCGAATAGGAAAGGCCCAGGAGGCGGGCCAGCTCCCCCGCGTAGGTCGCCACCCGGTCGGGGTGGCCTCCCGCGAAAGCGTCGTACTCATTGATCGTAGAGAGAACGACTTCGAGGCTCTTAGCATCTGGTTTAGGCAGTCCGGGCGCGCGCGTCCGAAGACCTGCTGCCACGGTTCCAATAGGTGCCATGAACTTCCCTCGCGATGCCGGTGACCAGTTCCCTGTGACTATCGGCAGGGGGGCAGGGGGCCTTAAGACGCCCGTCTGGGGCCCTGAGGAGGGAAATTCGGTGCCGCGCCCCCGGCGGGGGCGGGGCGTCGCTATTTCTTGATCTGGTAGACGATGAATCCGAGGTTCAGGTCGTTCGCGTAGATGAACGGCCCCCTGTGGAATTTTGACGACCAGCTGTCGGTGTTCTCGGGGACGAACCACCCGAGCTCTTCGATGGTCACACCCACGTCCCCGAACGTTGGCCCGATGGTCTCCTTGATACCCAGGTGCCGGGTGCCGAGCCCGTACCACGAGATCGCAATCTCGTTACCTTTCTCGGAGAAGTCGAAGACGTGTGAGGTGCATGAGACTCGCTGAGGGGGGTTGTTGCTGAAGACGACGCCCGGTTCGTAAACCCCGGTGAGAACGGGGACGGGGGCGGCGTTCCCTCCTGGCAACTCGTAGAAGTAAAGCGCGCCGCCGGGGCACGGGTAGGGCTGACCCCCCGCGGCCTCGTCGCCGATCACCAGCCCGGTGCCATCCGGCGTGAACTTCGCGTCGTGGGTTATGGAGCACCCGGGACATTGGCCGGTGTAGACCAGCCTCGGCCTAGTGGGATTGGATGTGTCGAAGAGGTCGAAGTGGGAGATGGCGGCGGTTACGGCCATCGTCCCCTTCTTGTTGAATGAGATGTCGTGGGGGCTGTGGGGGAGGCTCGGGACGGTATTCACTAGCTTGGGCTTCCTCGAATTCTTGATCGACCAGATCTCGATTTCTCCCGCTTTCAGCAGATCGGCGTCTGAGTTATAGACGAGGGGCTTCGTGGGATGAGCGGTCGTGTTGTGGGACCCTCGCTCGACTACCGCCTTGCCCACCACCTTCGGCTTCGTCGGATTCGAGATATCGATGGTCAAAAACCCTTGCTGGCCGAAAAGCCCACACGAGTCGGGCCCCCCGCCGCTGTCCGCGGCCACGATAAGAGTTCTCTTGTCGTGAGAGATCTGGATATCTGCCTGGTCGACCGCGCACTTGAGGGAGGCAACGACTCGAGGTCGGGCCGGCTTGGTCACGTCGATCACCCGGATCGCCCCGCCGTCGGTGCCGTAACTTGGGGAGTCTCCGGCGAACGCGTAGTCCCGACCCTTGATCCTCGCCAGCTCCATGTCGGTTCCGCCCTCGTACGGGATGTGGGCGATCGGCTTGAGTCCCTGGCCCTCTCCCTTGACGGGAGCCGGAGTGCGCCGGGCCGCGGCGGGAGACCCAATCGCGGACGTCAGCAGGGCCAACGCCCCCGTGGCCGCGATCAGGCCCAGTGCGTTTCTCTTCACGCTTTGCTCCCTCATGATCCAGTCGTCGCCGGGT
>JALZEK010000104.1 GCA_030862065.1 Actinomycetota bacterium
CCGAACACAAGCGAAGCCGCACGATCGACTCGACCAAGATCCGGTTGTCGGTGTTCGCGATGCTCCTCGTGGGCTGTTTCGTTGCGCTCTACTCACGCCTCTGGTACCTGCAGGTCCTCGCCAGCGACGAGTTCAAGCGGGAAGCTAAGAACAACCGCGTGCGCGTCGTCCAGTCGGAGCCACCGCGCGGCCGAATACTCGATCGTCAAGGAAACATTCTTGTCGACAACAAGCGTTCACTGACAGTCGCCTTGGAGCGAGATCTGCTGGAGTCGAACCCCCGAAAGTGGACGGTCGTGTTGGCCAGACTGTCGATGCTGTTAGATGTCAAGCTCCAACATCTTCATGATGAGCTCGATAACGTGACGATCTCTCCCTACAAGCCTCTGCCGGTCGCGTATGACGTTCCGGAGGAGAAAATCGCCTACATCGAGGAGCACCCGGAGAAGTTTCCCGGAGTCGTTTACGACACGCTGTGGTCGCGCAAAGTCGTGAGGGGACACTTGGCGCCGCATGTCCTCGGCTATACGAACGAGATCTCGGAGGATGAACTCAACTCGAAGGAATGGAAGGGTTACGACCTGGGAGACATCATCGGCAAGGCGGGCGTGGAGCGCACCTTTGATGAGGTTCTGCGGGGAATCCCGCGACGAGAACGAGTGGTCGTCGACGCGACCAACGATCCGATCAGCAAGCTCAAGGTCGTGCAAGAGGAGTCTCCCGGAGCGGACGTGATGTTGACGATCGCCCCCCGAATTCAAGGCGTAACGCAAGCGGCGCTCGCCAGTGGCGTGCTGGGGGCGCGGGGCGAGCGGGAGGCCCCCTCGGGAGCCGCGGTCGTTATGGACCCGAACACCGGACAGGTCCTGGCCATCGCAAGCTTCCCCACGTACGACGCCAGGATCACGGCCAACGGCTATACGACCAAGGAGTACATGAAGCTTGGTGGAGAGACGCCTAAGGACCCCTCGGACGACACGCTCATCAACCGGCCGATCATGGCTCCTCTGCCCCCTGGGTCGACGTTCAAAGCCATCACCGCAGCCGCCGCGCTGTCTTTGGACGTCGTGGGCGCCTATGACTACGTCAGTTGCCCGGCCACCTCCGTGCTCCCTCCGAACGATGGGGGCTATCCGTTCCCCAACAACTCGGGCGATCGCGGCTCGCTCAGCATCATCGAAGCGCTCGAGGTGTCGTGCAACACGTTCTTCTATCAGCTCGGATGGCGAATGGAGGAGCGATATGGGCCGGGGTTCGATGGAGACGGGACGCTGGAGTTCCAGAGGTTCGCACGCGCCATCGGTATGGGCCACGAAACCGGCATCGACTTGCCCTATGAGTCTCCCGGCGTGATGCCGGATCCGATTACGTGTCGGGCACGCAAAACTTGCCCCGACGGTTGGCTGCCGGGCTACACCATCAACATGGCAGTCGGGCAGGGCGATCTTCTAACGTCTCCACTGCAGATGGCGGTTGCCTTCGGAGCCCTGGCGAACGGCGGCAACGTGATGGAGCCGCAAATCGCCAAGGCGGTCTCGCGGACCGGCGTGGATGGAGAAGAAGAGATCGTCGAGGAATTTCCGCCCACCATCAAAACAACAATCAATCTCGAACCGGAGGAGTTCGCCGTAATCCGCGAGGGACTCGAGCAGGTAACTCAAGGGGGTCTCGGAACGGCCAACGATGCCTTCGTGGGCTTCCCCGTTTCGGTCGCCGGGAAGACCGGTACCGCTCAGGTCGGCGAGGCGATCCTCGACGTGAGCCACTCGTGGTTCGTTTCCTATGCTCCCTCGACCGATCCGCAGTACGTGGTCGCCGTCTACGTAGAGAGGGGCGGCATTGGAGGCCAGGTTGCGGCGCCGATCGCCCGAGAGATTTACGAGGGGATCTTCCTCGAAGGTGACCGGGATGCGTCCGTGAACATTGGTTCAGGGGGCTACGACTGATGCGCGCCGAGGGATTGCTCGGGCAGGCCGTCGACCGCATTGGTGGGGAACCCGTTTCGTCGCGGATGGCTCGCCGTGCCCCGATCCGTCATATGGATCCGGCGCTTTTACTTACCGCCTTCATCCTCGTTGCCTTCGGCGCCGCGATGATTTTCTCGGCGACCGCCAACAAGCCCGATGAGGTGGGAGCCGACCCGGCCGCCTTTTTGAAACGTCAGGTGATCTATGCCCTGAT
>JALZEK010000131.1 GCA_030862065.1 Actinomycetota bacterium
TCCCAATCGAGGCCCGGTTCGGGCTCTCCGGGTTCGAGCCGCCTCGTCGGGTCGTAGTCGTTCACCTAAGAACTCTCCTGTCTGCTACCACAGTCATCTCAGCGTAGACGGTTTCTTGTGGGCCTACACGCCGCGGAAGTAGCGGATCATGCCACGATCAACCTCTCTCAGGAAGACCCTCATCGCTTTTCCCGTGCGTCGAAGGTCTCGTTTTTTGAGGCGGCGCGGCGTATCGGATGGATCGTGGTAGTTGGGTTCGAAACCACTCCAAACGAATGCGGCCGGGATGCCGGCCCTCTCGAAGGGCCCGTTGTCCGAGCAGTCACAGGTCACTCTGTAATCGACGGCGAAGTCGGGGCGGTCAAGCTTGCGGTGTATCGCGCGCGCCACTCGGGGAGGTCCTATACCGGCGGTCCCGGTGATCAACGGTCGGCCGTCGGCAATCATGTCGATCGAGATCATCCCCGGCGCCCGATCTTTGGCTCGCGGTCGGAGCCTTCTCACGTAGATTTCGGATCCGACGTGATGGCGGCCGTCCCGTCCGTACTCCTCTGACCCGAAGCCGACGAAGCGAAGCCATTGCCCCTGGCGTCGATCCGCAAATATGCGCGCCATCTCGAGCATCACCGCCACCCCGGACGCGTTGTCGTTGGCACCCGGTGAACGTGGAACGGAGTCAATGTGTGCGCCGACCACAAGGGGGTGCTTGTCCGAGCCGGGCCACCAGGCAACAACGTTGCGCGACCGTCGACCGTCGACGGAGAACTTCTGAATGTCGGTGCTGTAGCCGAGGTCGCGCAGCCGGTTCTTCGTGTAGGTGGTGCCGCGCCTTTCGCCTCTGGTGGCCCGCACTCGCACGCCGATGCGAGCGGCCAGCCGGCGCACGTGGTGCATCGCCTTTTTGAGCTTGAAGCGACCCAAGCGCTGCGAGCCTGTTATGGCCAGATCGGGCTCTTGGGTGGAGGCCAGGTTCGCCTCTGAGCCACCGGCGGGCCCCATCGGCAGAGCCAGCCGTGCCTCCGCCCGACCGGCGGCGCGGTCGGAAGCACAGGCGAAAGACGCCACAGCCAGAGCCGGCATGAGCACGGCGGCGAGGGCTTTCCGGGTCCGGTCGGACCCCGGCGTCGTCCTCCTCGATTGGATTCTCAGGCCTCGTTGCCCTTTCACGGTTTCGAGCGTAGCCCTCGCTTCTCCAGGCAGATCAAGCGAATCAGGCAAAAGGGGCAATTTGGGCCATTCAAAAAATTTCGCAGGATAGGGGGCCGTTGCGGAGAAACATTGGACCCATCGGGCAATGGATTTGCCCGGGCGGATGGGGGCGATGTGGCCCCCCGGGAAAAGGAAGGGTTGGGAATGCGAAAGACAGCTTTCTCGGTCGCGATCGCCGCGGCCCTCGTTTTTTCAGGTTTTACGGCTCCCTCGGCCAACGCGGCCACAGAGGTGCCGGCGGTAGTTCAAATTGACGACCCGGTCGACGACGCCAACTTCATAAACGATCAGGGGCAGCCCGGCGTCATCGTCGCGGGTAACCCGATCGTTGTTCCGGATTCAGACGACAACAAGCCTCCGTGTCCTCCGGCCCCGGCTCCCTGCGACGGAAGTACCGTGAGCGACATCATGAAAGTGTGGTTCTCCAACGACGCCGAGACGATTTCGGCCCACATACAGAGCCAGCGGCCGGGTCCCGCCATAACGTCCATTCTCTACAGGGTTTTCGCCACACCGGGCGAAGGGACTGCTGGATCGAGCGCGGTGGGCTGCGTCAGGTTCGAGCTCTTCCTCGCCGGCGCAACCAACGGCCAGCAGACGACCTACCGCGGCGACAGCTTCGCCGTAATGCGTGACGTCTGTAACTTAGGTTCGACTTTGGCGACCTCCGTTCCAGCGGAATTCACGATTGAGCAGCTCGAGGATCAAACCGGTATCACGACCATCACGGTGCCGCGTGACTCCAGCCCGCTGTTCGCGGAAGGGGCCGCGCTGGCAAAGCCGCAGGCCGAGACGCGTCTGATGTGGGGCGGTGACTTTGCAAGCCCCATTGGTAGGAA
Organism: Actinomycetota bacterium; assembly: GCA_030862065.1. GTDB lineage: Bacteria > Actinomycetota > CADDZG01 > CADDZG01 > WHSQ01 > JALZEK01. Next base: position 2,049 of record JALZEK010000131.1, read on the forward strand.
CATCGTCAGTGCTCCCCATGCCGACACGACCAAGATCGGAACCGACTTCGACATCACCGGAGACCTTCCGCCTCCCCCACCGCCTCCCCCACCGCCTCCTCCCCCCAAGAAGTGCGTGAAGTTCAAGCCTCAGGAGGGTGAGCTCGGCCACGGCGTCAAGACGGTGAAGGTCACCGACAAGGCGACCAAGAAGAAGCCGGTCACCATGGAACTGGAGGCCGATGCCGGTGTCGGCACCGGTGGACCCGGCCCCTTCGGCACACCGACCGATGCCCTGACCGGGCACGTCTACCAGAACATGCAGGTGGACGTGAAAAAGGCCAAGAAAACGACCGGTCTGTACGTCCGGGTGGAGACTCCCGCCAACAGCGACTACGACCTCTTCCTATTCAACCCGGACGGGACCGAGGCCGCGCACGCAGCCGGGTTCAATCCGGACACCCGCTTGAGCGACGGCAAGGGCAACGGGGGCCACAGCGAGGCCCAGGCCGAACAGCTCGACGGCGTCAGGTCGAAGGACTGCCAGAACTACATCGCCGACGTGGTCACGGCAACCGGCACCGGTGGGACCTTGACCATGAAGTTGTGGCTCGGCAAGGCCACCTATCCGCCTCCGCCTCCTCCGGAGGGAGGTGCGGCCCGCGGCTCCTTCGCGAGCGCAGAGAACTACTTCTAAGCGGCCAGGACGACCGCTTTGTGAACGGGGCCCCGCAAGGGGCCCCGTTTCTTTGTAGAGATTCCCTCAATCGGCGGGCCAGATGGCTCGACTAGAGTTCTCGCATGCCAGAGAAGAAACCGAAGGGCCCCATACCCACCGGCTGGATGGAGCGGGGGGCCAAGCTCGCCGGGCAGACCGGCAGGTCCGCCGCTCGTTTCGTGGGCACCCGCTTCAAGACGTTTGCCTCGCCCGAGCGAGCCGGTGAGTTCCTCGAGGGGTTTCACAACCAGACCGCGCGCCAGCTGGTCGACATGTTGGGAGAGATGAAGGGCGCCGCCATGAAGCTCGGCCAGCTCGCGTCCTTCTATGAGTTCGCGGCCCCCGGCGAATACCTCACGACTTATCGCGACGCCCTGACGATGCTTCAGAACCAGGCCCCTCCGATGGATCCCGCCGCCTCCAGGGCGGTCATCGAGGAGGAGTTCGGTAAGCCGGTGGACGACCTCTTCGACACCTTCGACGACGAGGCGGTGGCGGCGGCTTCGATCGGTCAGGTCCATCGCGCCGTGCTCCCGACCGGCGACGAGGTCGCGGTGAAAGTGCAGTACCCCGGCGTAGACGAGGCCGTGAGATCCGATCTTAAAAACGTCTCGGCCATGACCAAGCTCGCGGTTGCGATCGCGCCGAACCTCGACCCGAAGGAGGTCGCGAACGAGGTCAAGGAGCGAGTCCTCGAAGAACTCGACTACCGGCGGGAGGCGGCCAACCAGCAGGAGTTCGCCGAGTTGTTCCGCGAGCATCCGTTCGTCGTCGTTCCAAAGGTGTATCCGGACTACTGCCGCCACCGTGTGATCACCCAGGAATTCATTCACGGCGAGCCGTTCATGAGTTCACTCGAGTGGTCTCAGGACAGAAAAGACGAGCTCGCCGAGATTCTGTTCCGGTTCTTCTACGGAAGCCTTCACCGCTTTCATATTTTCTCGGCCGACCCGCACCCCGGGAATTACTTGCTCCTTGATGATTCGAGAGTTGCCTTTCTCGACTTCGGACTCGTGAGGTCGATCGATCCGGGCACGCTCAAGCTCCTCATCGAGATCGTGTTGTCGTTGATGGCCAACGACAAGGCACGGGGCAGGGAAGCCCTCGAGGGCATCGGCATCCTCAGCCGTAAGACTCCCGAGATCGACGCGGTATGGGACCACCTCGTCATGATCAACAAACCGGTCCTGGAGGACAGGCCGTTCAAGATCGACCCGCCGATGGTTCAGGAGGTCGCGGCGGCGGGGTTCGACCCGCGCTCCAGTGCCTTTCAGACTCTTCGGAAGGTGGGGGTTCCCGGAATCATGGTGACGTTCAACCGGATGTCGTTCGGAGTCGCGTCGTTGCTGGCCCGCCTGGAGTCCACCGCCAACTGGCACGCGATCGCCCGCGAGCTGTGGGAGGGTTCGGCCCCCCGTACCCAACTGGGCAAGCTGGAGCGCGAATGGGTGGACAAGGTCCATCCCGACTGGATCCCGCCGCTTAAGTCATAGGCAACCGCCATGAACGAGACGATCGTTGCTTATCAGGGAGAGGAGGGCGCTTATTCCGAGGAGGGTGCGCTCCGCCTGTTCGAGGGGGCCGAGCTGCGACCCCTCGCCAGCGTGCGCAAGGTATTCGAGGCCGTGGAGGTCGGTCGCGTCGATTACGGGCTCGTTCCCATCGAGAACTCCCAGGCCGGAAGCATCAACGAGACCTACGACCTCTTTCTGAAGCACGGTCTCCATCTGGTGGGAGAGGTCGTGGTCCCGGTCGATCATTGCCTACTCGCGCTACCCACAACACACATCGACTCCCTGACCGAGGTCATCTCCCACCCGCAGGCGGTCACGCAATGCGAGGAGTTCTTGAACGCGCTCGAGGTCTCGGTTCGGGCCGAGTACGACACCGCCGGAGCTGCGAAGAGGATCGTCGACGAGAAGATGACCGGGACCGGGGCGATCGCGTCGCGGCGGGCCGCGGACCTCTACGGACTCGAGGTTCTCGCGGAGAAAATCCAGACCTATCCCGACAACCACACCCGCTTCGGTGCCCTCTCGCGCAACCCGGAGTCTCTCGGAGAACCAGACAAGTCCTCGCTCGTCTTCGGGGTCGGTCATGTTGCGGGCTCCCTCTACAGGTGCCTGGGCGCGTTCGCCGAGCGCCATCTCAGCCTCAGCAAGCTCGAGTCGAGGCCGCGCACCGGGCGGCCCTGGGAATATGTCTTCTACGCCGACGTCGAGGCTTCCGCCGAGGACCCCGCGATGATCGAGGCACTGGCCGAGGTCAGCGACCATTCGACCTTCACTCGTCTGCTGGGGACCTACGCCTCGGGCCTGGGCCAGGGGGCCCGCCCGCATCGCTAGGCCCCGATGCACGATCCGCCTCGATAGGCTGGGGATTTCCACGCCATCGAACCGAGAGGACTGACAAATGGCCCAGGCGGAGGTGCTTCCGGAGACAACCAAGTTCGTCGAGGGCTCGCCCCAGATGGTCGTCGGCGGTCGTCGCACCGGAGCGGACTCGGGCCAGACCTTCGAGGTGATCGACCCCTCGACGGGGAGGGCCTTCTGCGAGGTGCCGCGCGGCACCACGAAGGACGTCGACGCTGCGGTGGCCTCGGCCAGAGAGGCCTTTGAGGACCGCCGCTGGAGCGGACTGAGACCGGGAAAGAGAACGGAGGTTCTGTTCAAGCTCGGCGAGCTCATCAAGCGCAACCTCGGCGAGCTTTCCCAGATCGAATCCCTCGATGCAGGAAAGCCGGTGAAGTTGTCCTCGGGGGAGATGTGGTTGGCGGGAGAGGTTTTCCGCTACTACGCCGGCTGGCCGACGAAAATCTTCGGCGAGACCAACCCCACTCAGGAAGACATGTTCGTGTACACGCTGCGCGAGCCGGTGGGGGTGTGCGGCGGGATCATCCCCTGGAACTTTCCTTTAGTCATGGCCGCGTACAAGGTCGCTCCGGCGCTCGCCTTCGGAAACACCATCGTTTTGAAGCCGGCCGAACAAACCCCTCTCACCGCGATCCGCCTCGCCGAACTCGCTTTGGAGGCCGGCGTGCCCGAGGGTGTCTTCAACGTTGTAACCGGATACGGCGAAGAGGCCGGTCATGCCCTCGCTAGCCACCGCGACGTAGACAAGATCGCGTTCACCGGATCCACCGAGGTGGGACGGAGGATCCTGCACGACTCCGAGGGCAACCTGAAGCGCGTCTCCCTCGAACTCGGCGGGAAATCCCCGAACATCGTGTTCCCCGACGCCGATCTGAAGGCCGCGTCGATGGGATCGATGTTTGGAGTGTTCACCAATTCCGGCCAGGTGTGCACGGCCGGTACGCGCATCCTCGTGGATAAGTCGATCCACGACGACTTCGTCTCCTCGCTGATCGACTCGACGTCGAAGATGAAACTCGGCCCGGCGCTGGCCGAGGACACCGGGATGGGGCCGGTCGTCTCCAAGGAGCAAATGGATCGGGTAACCGGCTACATCGACATCGGGCGCTCGGAGGGGGCCGAGGTCGCAACCGGCGGCGGCGTGGCAACCGATCTGGGCGACGGCTACTTCGTCCAGCCCACCGTCTTCACCGGCGTCAGCAACGACATGCGGATAGCTCAGGAGGAGATCTTCGGCCCCGTGGCCGCCGTAATCGAGGTCGACGACGTCGAGGAGGCGATCCGGGTGGCCAACGACACGATCTATGGACTGGCGGCCGCGGTGTGGACGACGGATGTCAGAAAGGCCCATCGTGTCGCCCGCGGGATCCGCGCCGGCACCGTATGGGTAAACACGACCGGGCTCTACGACCCGTCCACCTCCTACGGCGGATACAAGCAATCCGGCTTCGGACGCGAGCTGGGCAAACACTCGATGGAGATCTTCACCGAAACGAAGTCCGTCTGGGTCAACCTCAAATAACCCGCGCCCCCGCCGAGTGGTGCCTCAGTTGCGCATAGCGCGGCTCACGCACCACTCACCAAAGCCCCCCGCCGAGTGGTGCCTCAGTTGCGCATAGCGCGGCTCACGCACCACTCACCAAAGCCCCTCCGCCGAGTGATGCCTCAGTTGCGCCTAGCGCGGCTCACGCACCACTCACCAAAGCCCCTCCGCCGAGTGGTGCCTCAGTTGCGCATAGCGCGGCTCACGCACCACTCACCAAAGGGCTCGCCGAATTACTTCTTGTCCGCAGATTCGTCGAGTCCGAGGGCTCGCAACAGCAATGTCTGGCCGGCAATCGAGATGGTGTACGGGTTCAGACCGAACCAGTGGTCATGCTGTTCCGTTGGTCTGGGAAGAAGGGCTCCGAAGATTGCGATCTTGCCCTTTCCGAGTTTGAGGGTTCCGATGGACGTCTTGTTCGAGTCGGTCCCCTCGGCCCCCCTCTTGCGGTCCTTCGGCGGGTCCACGGTGCCGATCGTGGTGCCACCGGCTTTCTTCCACGCGTCTCTCGCCACGCTCCAGATCGGAGACGAGTTCTTGGTCGGGGATTTCTCGCATTCGGTCGAGATAAAGTCGCACGGCCAGTACTGGTCGCGCTCCATCAACAGCGGATACCCGAGCCCGACGGGGTCGTACATCTGGCGGGCCCTGTCGTACAGGCCCTTCGTCATCGGATGGCTGCGGTCGAGGTCGGTGTAACCGACGTACGCAAAGCCTCGATCTATCGCCCTCTTCGGCACGTCGATGAGCTTTGGTAGCGCCCTCAGCGCGGAGTCGGTCAGCACGAGAGTGCCGCCGCGGCGAGCGAAGCGCTCCAGCGCACCGACACTACGCGGCATGGAATCGGATGCGACGAAGTAATCCACGCGTTTGAGGACGCGATGCAGGTCCGAATCCCTGGCCTCGACCACCGGGTTCTCGACGAGATCCCGAAGGTCACGGAAGTAGTCGGTGTTGGACACGTTGTAGTGATGCTGCGAGAGCTTGCCGTAGACCGGGCTGCGCGGCCCCCGCGGCACCCGGTTGGGGTTCCCGTCGTTGTCCGTCACTCGCTTGCCCAACTCGTAGAAACCAACCGCCCCTCCGAGGTCGTGCGGCTTGGGATTGAATTTCGCGCGGAACGCGGCGTGCACGACGGTGGTCTCGGCGATCGCTCTGATGTTGTCCACGAAGACCTGCTGGTCGGCCCCGTTATAGGGCACGTACACGAGACAGTCGACTTCATACGAGATCGAGTCCGCGCCGAGGCCAGCATCGCTAGCCGCCCAACCGCCCCACGTGCCGGTCACCGTGTAGTCGAGATGGTCCCAGATGGTCGCGTATTCGGCCCACTCCAAGGTCAGGTACAGGGCTTTCTCTTCTTGAGGGCCTATGTATTCCGTGTAGGCCTTCAAGACCTCGTCGCGCGCATCGCCTCCTACGTCCATGATCTCCTCGTAGATCTGAGCGCCCACCGGAGTGATGTACGAGCCCAGAGCTTGTTCCATCTTCTGTTCGATGCGCTCGGCAAAGTCGTGGATGCGCAAGAGCTTCTTTGGAGTGACGTTCTGATCGTGTAGAAGAACCGCCCCCACCGGTAACGGCCCGTGCATGTCGGCCGCTGCTGCGAACGAGCGACCGCGGAGTTCCTTGCGCCGTACCCGCTCGAAGTAGCGAACGATCGCGCCCTCGGGTTGGGTCAGGGTGGTGTAACCATTCCGGTATAGCGTCTCGTGGTCCGGGAACACCCAGCCGTCGTGGAACGCAACCCTGTTGCTGTTGATGCCTCCATTGTTGAAATTGGAGGCGAACAGACTGCCTCCATTGGACCGGTCACCCTGATCCCAGCCGTCCGGAACCGTGTTGGCGAGGTATATCTTCGTCCTCTCCAGGAGCTCTTTGACGGTGATCTTGTGTCGCTTCCCCGTCAGCCCCGTTCCGTCGTCCAGCTTGTGCTTGGGATCGGTTGTGCGCCATATCAAGAGGTCTTCGAGGAAGCGGATGTCGCCTTCACGTCCGCAGGGCTCCGCGGCGTGTCCGTTGGTGAGGAACACGTACTCCTTGCTCTTGTCGGGCACCCTTTCGTCGGTGACGATCGCGATGTGGAAGGGAAAACCATCCTTCGAATCCTTCTTGTGCCATGCCGGAAAGCCGTCCGGCCCGAGCGACACCGCTTTCGGTTCGTGAAGCTCCTTCGCGACGGTTGTGAAGTCGAGATAGCGCGGATAGATCTTCTCCAACAGGTTCATGGCGGGTGCGAACTCGCCGTTGAACTGGATGTAGTCGACGGAGCTCCGCGGCTCCAAGAAGGCGCGCCCGTACATCTTGTGCTCGCTCCTCGAGGTCGCGACCGGTGTCGCGCCGGCGCTCGAAGCAAAGAGAGCGCATGCCAGCAGTGCCGCAGATCCGGTTAGCCGGGACCGCATCATGGATTACTCCTTTCCCTACCGGGCGGTTTGAAGAAATCGGCCGGTGCAGGCTTCGAGGTTTGGAACTCCAGGGCTCCAAGCCGTCCGCCGTAGCGCAGCACCACGGGCAAGAAAGGTCCGCCCGGCATGTGGTCGGCATGTCCCTGGTCGAGCACGAGCAGGACCGTGTCACCTCGGTGTGCGACTCCGTCGAGGGGTTGGAGCGGCATACGGACCTTGATCCCGAGGCACTCCGTCGCCGATTGCGCGAAGGCGGGCGGGGGTCCGACCGCGCTCAGGGCACAGGCGAGGGTCAGCGCGGCCCCCCACGAGCGAGGCCGCGCCTTCCCGCGGATCACTCTTCGCCAGAGCAGGTCCACGTTTCTACCTTCTTGAGCGAGGCGAACCGGGCCTTTGTCCCGGTTCGAGACAGGACCGCCGGAAATTTGCTCGCTCTTACAGAAGCGCCCCACTAGCGTTCACTTGCGCACTACCCGACCGGCCCTCGCTGAAACCCCGGACGGCTCCCGTTGGGAACCTTGGCCCCCCGGCCGAGTGGTGCCTCAGTTGCGCATAGCGCGGCTCACGCACCACTCACCAAACGCCCGCGCCGAGTTGGGTGCCCCGCTCCCGCCGAGTGGTGCCTCAGTTGCGTATAGCCCGGCTCACGCACCACTCACGCGGCGTGCGCGCCGCTAGAGGGTTCGGAAGCCCGTTTCGCCGGTCGGCGATTCGGCGGTGACGTCGACGGAATCGACGTCCGCGTAGGACGGGCCGTTGCGGCACCAGTCGATGAGTTGCTGGACGACGGATTCCTCGCCCTCCGCGATGACCTCGACTCGGCCGTCGTCCAGATTCCGGGCCGATCCCACGATGCCGAGCCTCTCCGCCTCCCGCCTGCAGGTGTCCCGGTAGAAAACGCCCTGGACCCGGCCCGACACCACGATCCGTTTCCTGACGGCCACCTACGCCTCCAATCGCTCGGCGGGTCGCACGACGACGATCATCGGTCATCACTCCGACGGGTCGGCCGGCCGGACCACGACGATCTCGTGCTGCGGTTCCAGAGCGACGACCGCCTCGGGAATGGCCCGGGTGATTTCGGGGTCCACGAAGATCCTCACTCCGGCGCGCTCGATTTCCTCCTCGCCCTGAAGCGGTCCCTCGGCGAGTTCGACCTGGACGTCAAACCCGCCCCCGAGCCCTCTGGCGCCTCGCAGACGGACGCCACCGGCGGACGCGTCCATTCCGGCAAATTCAAGAGATCGTCTCAGCACCTCGATCGCCTCGGGCGTGACCTCGATCCCCACAACGGCCTCCTATCCTCGATCCGGCAAGGCTAAACAGACGAGAGGATTCGAATGGACCCCGAGGTCGAGGAATTTTTGAAGCACAACCACCGGGCCGTTATGACGACGATAAAGAGGGACGGCTCGCCCCACGTGGCCCGGGTGGGCGTCGGGCTGGTCGAGGGCAAGCTGTGGAGCTCGGGAACCAAGACGCGGGCCCGCACCCAACACCTGCGACGAGACCCCCGGGCCGCCCTCGCCGTCTTGGGAGAGGACGGATACAACTGGCTCGGGATCGAGAGCCTGGTGACCATCCACGAGGGAGACGACGCCCCCCAGAAGAACCTCGCGCTCTACCGAGTCCTGGCCGCCGAGCCGGACGACCTCGACGAATATCTCGAGGCCATGGTCAAAGAGCAGCGCCTGATCTTCGAGTTCTCCATCGAAAGGACCTACCGCTGAGCCTTCGGCTCCGCCCCCCGGCCGGCCCCCGCCTGCTCAAGGGGGCCTCTGGGCGGGTCGATAGCCATAAGAAGGCCATTTTCTGCGCGCACACATTCAGGGAGCGGGATGACGCTTAGCGGTCCAGTTCGGGCTGGTAATCGGGCCAGCGGCGTGGACTCTTATCGTCGGCTGGCGGAGGTATTTCATCACGTCCTCTCAGAGCACGATCTCGATGCCGTGCTGGAGAGGATTGCCGACGCGCTCGCCGACCTGATCCCCCATGACACCCTCACGATCTACCGGGCCCAGGAGCGAGAAAGACTGCTCGTGCCCGTGCTGGCCAGAGACCAGTGGGCCGAGGCGATCCTGAACACCCAGACTCCCTTTGGGGAGGGTCTCACGGGGTGGACGGCGGAGAACCGGCAGCCCGTGCTGGCCAACCGGGCGCACGAAGATCCCCGTGCCATCCCCATACCCGGGACTCCGGACGAGCCCGAAGCGTTGATCTCCGTACCCCTCGTATCAAAAGACTCCGTCAAAGGCGTTCTGAACATCTATCGAGTAGGGGAGGCCGCCTCGTTCACCGACGAGGAGTTCGGGCTGGTACAGAGATTCGGCGACGCGGCCGCCCTTGCCCTGGACAACGCCGAGAGTCGAGCGGCTCTGGAGCGGCAGAGTCACACGGACTCCCTGACCAATCTCTATAACCACCGGTTCTTTCAGGAGCGTCTTCGCGCCGAATTGACGCGTGCGACTCGCGCTCACGACTCCATTGCTCTCGCGATGCTCGACATCGACGACTTCAAGAGGATCAACGATGTCCACGGGCACGGCGTCGGGGATCACATCCTCGTGACGATCTCCGAAATCCTCAAAGACATGATTAGAGGTTCCGACGTCCCCTGCCGCATCGGCGGCGAGGAATTCGCTCTGATCATGCCCTCCTGCGACGCCGCAGACGCGGTCGGCTTCGTCCGACGTTTGACGGACCGTTTGAATGCAACCGACTTCGACCCGGTCGGTCGAGTGACGGTTTCGGTAGGGATTGCGGAAGGTCCCCGCGACGCCGCCAATCCCCGCGAGCTGCTCGCCCGCGCGGAGACGGCCATGATGACGGTAAAGGCGCGGGGCAAGGACGGGGTCCTCATCTACCGACCCGGTCAGACCGAGCGGCCGGTCGCAGATAGAGGCCACAGCGAAGTGCGATCGATTGCCCACCTCAAGATGCTTCAGAGTCTGGCGGGGAAGCTCAACCGACTGAACGATGTCGTTGAAATCGGGACGGCCATCGCCAATGAACTGCGGACCCTTATCGATTACCACTGCTGTCGCGTGTACGTTGCGGATGGATCTTCTCTGAGGCCGATTGCGGTTAAGGGAGAGGTTCCAACCTATGAGGGCGAGACCAGCGAAGTTCTGTTGTGCGAGATCGGCGAGGGGATAACCGGAAGGGCTGCCGAGACGCGCCGTTCAGTGTTGGTGTCAAACGCCCTCGAGTGCGAATTCGCCGAACAGATCCCCGGCAGCGACGACGTCGAAGAGTCGATCGTTGCCGTTCCGCTTCTGTATGGGGCGCGAACGCTTGGGGTGATCGCGATCACGAAGCTCGGCACGGAGCAATTCGATGGAGACGACGTCAGGCTGGTCGAGGTCCTCGCCGGTCACGCGTCGGTGGCGCTGGAGAACGCCCGCCTCTACGAGGCTCAGCGGAAAGAGGCCGAGAGCGCCAAGGCTCTTTTGGAGTGCGCCGACATTATGGCGAAGGCACCATCGTCGAATGCGATCGCCAACGAGACGGTTAACGCGACGGCGCAGCTTCTCGAGGCCCCCCAGAGCTCGCTGTGGCTCCTCCATGACCAGTCCGGCGAGTTCCGTTGCGTCGCCCATCACGGCTACGTCGGTGAGCCCGGCGCCGAGCCGATAATCCGCCAGACGATTTCCGGCGACGACGGGCGTCAGTTCCTGCGGGGTCGCAAACTTCCGTTCATCGTCAGGTCGACGGACATGTCGCTTCACCTGCCGGTCCCCGAGGGGGCAGCACTCCGAGACTGTGCGATCGCGCCGCTCCACGGACTTGACGGCTGGATCGTCGCGGCGCAGCCCCCTCAGGTCAGAAATCATTTCACCGAACAGCGGTTGCGAATGCTTGCCGGGATCTCCTACCAAACATCGGTTGCAGTTCAAAAGGCGGACTTCTACAAGAGACAAAGGGAGAACGCCGAGATCGCCAACGCCCTTTTGGAGTTTGGGCGTCAGCTCACAGCGGTCGACGACATGGACCAGGTTCTCGCCAGGATCGCGGAACAGTCGGCCCGCATCCTCGGCTCCCCGAAGACCTCGGTATGGCTTCAGGACCTCGACACTAAGGAGATGAGGGTGGTCGCCGCCTGGGGCTACGAAGAGGACGGTTATCAGAAACTCAGGCGTGCACGTTTCTCGAAGGACACGGCCACGCCGTTTGCGGCGCGCGTTGAACCTTTCGTAATGAGAGCTCAAGAGGCGGCCGCCATTGAAGGCACGGCCGGACTGATCGAGTCCTCAACCTACGCCATTGCTCCTCTACGGATCGAGGGTGGCAGGCTTGGTTTCATCGTGGCGGGCGCACCCGCCCTCGGCGATTACGAGTTCTCGTCTCGCAAGATGAGGTTGCTGGCGGGGATCGCTCATCAATCGACACTGGCCATCAACAGCGGCAGCAGTTTCGAGAACCTCGAACGCACTTTCTTCGATACGGTTGAGGCGCTTGCCAATGCCCTCGAGGCAAGGGACGAGTACACGTCGTCGCATGCCCGATGGATCACAGACACCTCACTCGAGGTGGGGCGAGCGATAGGACTGGACCAAGCGGCGCTCAAACGACTTGAATTGGGCGCCCTGTTCCACGACATCGGGAAGATAGGGATCTCCAACGAGATCCTCCAAAAGCCCGGCCCCCTCACCGAGGACGAGTGGCGGATCATGAAGATGCATCCCGAGATGGGCGAGAGGATCCTGGCCCCGATCGAGAGGCTCGGAGACGTCAGGCCGATCGTTCGGGCGTGCCACGAGCACTACGACGGCTCCGGATACCCGGACGGCAAAGCGGGAGACGACATTCCAATCGAGTCGCGCGTCATCCTGGTCGTGGACGCCTTCCACGCCATGATGACCGACCGGCCCTATCGAAAGGGGCTGTCCTACGACGAGTCCTGCCGAAGGCTGCGCGAGTCCTCGGGCCGCCAGTTCGATCCTCAGGTCGTCGACACCCTGCTTTGGCTGTTCGAGGAGAGACCGGAGCTCACGGAGGTCTCCTGAGTGACTTGCTGCTTCGGTGGCGCGGTCCGAGGCGCGGGTGGTTCTTCTTTCACAAGGATTCAAGCGTCCGCACGAACGATGGCCGACTTAGACTGCCTCTGATTGGCCTATCTAGAAAAGAGGTTGTGATCATGCGCAGATTGCTCGCCTTTCTGGTTCTGCCGGCCTTGCTCCTCCCCGCCTGTGACGGTGGAGGCGACGGCGATCCCAAGGAGCGACTGATCGCGGCGTTCGAGGAGGGAGCGGGGCTTGAGAGCGGCACCGTCACGATCTCTCTCGTCTCCACCCCCGAGTCGCTCGTCGCGGCGTCGGAGGGCGAAATGACGACCGATCAGGCCGAGACGATCCTGGGATCCTCGGTGTCGATCTCGGGCACCCAATCGGAAGATCCGGCCGAGCAAAGTGCCCGGATAGCGCTGAACGTGGCGGGAACTCAGGGGGTCGAAGTACTCATCACCGGAGCCGACCTCTACGTTCGGGCGGACGTGCGCGGCCTCCTGGAGACCTTCGGACAGGATCCCGCTCAGGTTGACGCCTTCCTTCAGTCTCCCCAGGCGCAGGGGTTGGACTTCTTAGAGGCAGCCGCCAACGGCCAGTTCATCAAGTTCGAGGGGGCCGCAGAGATGGCGGGCCAGTTTGGCGGGACGAACCCCGCCCAAATGACGGCCCAGCAGGAACAGTTCCTCAATGAACTGAAGAACCTCATTCGGGAGGAGGCAGAGGTTACCTCGCAGGGCGAGGACGACGTTGGAGAGCACCTGGTCGTCGCGGTAAACGTGCGGCAGGCCTACCAGAGATTCGTCAGACTGATTGGGGAAACCGCCGGAGGGCAGATCCCACCGGGCACGCTGCCTCCGGCTGAGGAGGTGCCGGACGGCAACCTCTCGATTGACTTCTGGATCAGCGATGGTCGCCTGGCCCAGATCGAGTTCGACTTCCTGCAGGTCGGAAAACTTGTGGGCGAGGAGCCACCCGAGGGCGTGGAGCAGCTCGGGGTACGGGTGGCGATCTCCGAGGACGCCGAGGCCGTCGAACCCCCATCGGACGCCGTAACCGTCACACAGCAAGAGCTCGAGGCTCTCGTGGGCAGCTTTCTCTTCGGCGGTGGAGACGCCTTCGGCGGAGGCGGTGGCTTCCCCGGAGAAGAGACCCCGGGTGACGGCGAGCAACCGCCCCCCGCCGGAGTGGATTGCTCGATCTACGAAGACCTGCCGCCCGAGACCTTCGAGGGTCTGCCGCAAGAGACGCTCGACCAGCTCGAACAGGTCTGCCCGGGGATCGTCCCCGGGGGCTAGTTACCGAGAACTCTTGAACCAAAAGATGATTTGATCGACCCGACGTACCAAGAACGCCTGCCGGGACGGTGGCGGAGAGGTTAGACCGGCTTGAACTGCTCAAACGGATTACTACACGAGTTGCAGTAGTACACGGCCCGGCAAGGAGTCGGGCCGAACGCGTTCTCGGCGCGAGTGTCCCGACTTCCGCAGAACGGGCACGTCGCGCGCTCCGGCAGTCCGATGCTCGTGATCAGTACGGGACCTTCGCCGGTGGGGGGTGCGAGCCCGAACTCCTTCAGCCTCCGCCGGCCCTGGAACGTAATGCGATCGGTTGTCCACGGAGGATCGTAGGAGAACTCGACGACGGCCTCTTCGATTGCGGCAACGCCTTCCACGGCCGCCGCCACGTCTTCCCGGATCATCGGCACAGCGGGACATCCCGTGAAGGTCGGGAGAACCACGATGCGAGCCCGGGCTCCGTCTACCTGGACGCTCTCGATCATGCCCATGTCGACGACCGAGACGGCCGGAATCTCGGGATCCATCACTCTCGCCAGGGCGTCCCAGACCGACCCCTCAACGGTTTCGCTCTGCACGGGGCTCACCATCTCGCTCCAGGGTGTTTTCGGTACGTGTGGGTCAGGTCGTCCCAGACCTGATCGAAATCCGGTGTGTGGCGCCCCCGTCTTCCGCCGAGTCCGCTGGGGGCGGGAGCCTCGTCCGACTCTCTTTCCTCGGCAATCAGATCTCCCGAGGATGAAGCTACGAATTCGGCCGACTCATCGAGGCGGGCTCGGATCTCCGTCGGCAGCCCGAGGTCGTCGAGGGCCCGGCCCGCGCGGGCCGCGAACCGCTCCCGTAGCTCCCCCGACGGCACCGGTAGCCATCCGGATTTGATCGATTCCTCTTCGTGCTCGATGGGCTCGAACAGCCCCATTGCCTCGGCGAAAGCGTCGTGAAGGGCATCGATCAAACGAGTGCGGCCCTCGACGGGCCCGTCCGCAACCCTTTTCATCCACGTGTCGGCATGGAGCAGGTGATAGCGCTCCTCTCGTCTGATCTTGCGAGCTAGGTTCGCCAACTCGTCGCTGGCGGAATCCTCGAGCGCCTCCAGCCGAAGCGAATCGGCCGCGTCGTAAAGCCAATGTCGGGCCAGCGTGTAGGCCCAGTCCTGGTTCTTGCGCTCGCACAGGATCGCGTTGCGGTACTCGTCCTTCTCTCGACCGAGGCCGAGTCGGTCGGGATCGTCGTCCGTGAGGGAGGCGACGATTCCGTAGAACGCGGACGCGTGCCCGATCTCGTCCTGTGCGATCGAGGAAAAGGCGACGTCTTCCTCGATGTACGGAGTGAACCCCGTCCACTCCGAGTGCCGGTGGCCCAGGATCAGTTCGTCGTCGCCCAAAGCGACCAGTAGCGAGATCAGTGCCTCGTCGCTCATTGGGTCTGCACCGCCGAATCAGATCGACCTCCGTCCTGGGAGATCCCCAGTTCCGCGGCCCGCCGGCGCGCTTTCTCTCTCATCGTGACGACGTCGCGGTAGGCCTCGGGGAAGCGATACGACTTGTCGGCCGATAACTGGAGCAGGCTCTCGTCGGAGAAGGAATGGATATCCGATCGTGCTACGACCCACAGGTGCTCGCCCTCTTTGCGGCGCAAGAAACACTCCTTTGCCATCAACAGGGCGAGCTCGGGATCGGCCGCGGTCACGGTCCCACAGTGCTCGAACGGAGCCTTGTGTCCCTGTCGCCGAAAGACTTCGTAGACCTCCATGTGTCTGCGCTTAAGCCGCGTGGTGCGACGGGCCCGCCATCGTCTCGCGCACCCATCGGTGGTCGTCGTAAATCCGCTTCCGCAACTCGAGTCGACGAGCGGTCTCCGGCCCCCGGTTCTTCTTGATCGCCTCAAGCGGCTCCCAGTCGATCTCGGCTTCGTTGATCACCCAATGGCCGCTTGCGTCGTCCTTGTACGGCACCGGAACGGGTAACGAGAAACCCAGCTCGTAGATCTTGGGGACGTACCGATCAAGAAACTCCTGGCGCTGATCCTCGTTGGTGCGCGTCTTCACCTTCCAGCGAAGGAGGAGGTCTTTCTCGACGTTGGATCTCGGTCCGAAGAAGTGAATGATTGCCAGCCACCAGCGATTGAGCGCGTCCTGGAACATCCACCGCTGGTCCTCGGTCCCCGACGCCAGTTCAAGCGTTATGTGTTCGCCATGACGAAGGTGAAGTTGCTCTTCGGAGCAGATCCTCTTGAGGACGCGGGTGTAGGGGGCGTAGGACGAATCCATGAGCGAGGCTTGCGTCACCAGGGCCGCCCCGTCGATTAGCCATCCGATCAGCGCGGCGTCGCCCCAGTGATGAACGGGATAGTGGAACACGTTGTGGAATTTCGACTTGGCGTTGATCAGGTCTTCGTACATGGAGTCCCTGCTCTTGCCGAGGTCCTCGGCGATTCGGTACAGAAGTTGGGAGTGGCCGACCTCGTCCTGGATCTTGGCCGCGAGCGACATCTTCCTCTTGAGGGACGGAGCCCGCGGGAGGCACTCGCGCTCCGGCAGCGCCCCCATGATCTCGGAGTTGGCGTGCATCTCGATGAACTTGAGCGTCCCCCGTCGATAGTCGTCCGGCATCCAGTCCTGGGTCTCGACCTTGTCCCCCGCCTCGATGTGCTCGTTAAACCGTGCGAGTTTTTCTTCGTAAGTCATGTGACCTCCCGGCCGTCTTCTCGCTGCAATCCCCTAACCAACATGTTGGCGTACGCCTCTCCAATCTCCGACGGCGTCAATCGGCCTCTGGGCCGGTACCACGAGTAAGTCCAGTTGCCGGCCGAGAGCACGAGCCGCGCCGTCAGATCAACGGCGAGGTCTTCTCTGAACTCACCTCTCTTTATGCCCTCTGTCACGATCTCACGCACGATCGACTCGTAGCGATCCCGCTTGTCCTGGATCAACCGTCTCCGGGTCTCCGACAGGTAGCGCCACTCGTTGAGAAAGACGGTTGCCGCGTCGATGTGCTCGATCGCAGTCTCGATGTGGCCCACGAGAAGAGCTCGCAGTCTCTCGGCGGCGGAACCCTCGAACCCCCGGGCGGCCGCCCCCCGTTCCAAGAACCGGTCGGCGCCCTCGTCGACGACTTCGAACAGCAGCTCCTCCTTGGAGCCGATGTGGGCGTAGAG
>JALZEK010000142.1 GCA_030862065.1 Actinomycetota bacterium
AACGGCATGGCCCCGGAGTCGAACCACGCGTCGATCACGCTCTTCACACGCCGGGCTTCCGATCCGCATCGAGGGCAGGGAAAGACGAGCTCGTCCACGTGAGGACGGTGGGGATCGAAGTCGGTCAAGTCTCGATCGACGAGCCCCTCCAGTTCCTCGAACGAACCGACGCAGGTGGCGTGATCGGAGTCGCAGCGCCACACGGGCAGGGGCGTTCCCCAGAAGCGGTCGCGCGACAGCGACCAGTCGACGTTGTTTGCGAGCCAGTCACCGAACCGGCCGTACTTGATCGTGCCCGGATACCAGTTCGTGTCCTCGTTGGAGGCCTGTAGCTTGTCGCGGATCGTGGAGGTGCGGATGTACCAATCCTTGCGCGCGTAATAGATGAGCGGAGTTCCGCATCGCCAGCAGTGCGGGTAGGAGTGCTGGTAGGTCTCCGACCGCCACAGGATCCCCCGCCGCTCGAGGTCGGCGACGATCGGCTCGTCCGCTTCTTTGAACCACAGTCCCGCAAACTCGCCTCCGCGTTCGTGAACCTTGCCCGAGGGCGTGATCATCTGCGTGATCGGCAGTGAGTCCCGTCTCGCCGTGGCTATGTCGTCCTCGCCGTAAGGCGCGAGGTGGACGATGCCGGTTCCGTCCTCGATGGTCACGAAGTCACCCGGCCGGACCGTGTGGGCGGTGGGGTGGGACCCGTCGACGGCGCCCGCTTCCCATTCCGGCGAACCCGTGACGAATCCGAAGGGCGGTTCGTAACGGACGCCGATCAGCTTGTCACCCTCGAACTCGTCGACGACCTTCGTCTCCTCGCCCATTAAGGGACCGAGGCGCGCCTTGGCCAGGACGAGGAATCGTCCGGGCGAATCGGGGTCGGCGACCCTCACGTAGGTGATGTCGGGTCCGACGGCCGCGGCCAGGTTGGCCAGCAGAGTCCAGGGCGTCGTGGTCCACACGAGCAACGACGTCTGGCGGAGCTCCTCGTCGGACAGCCACTTCTTCTCGCCCTGGTCGACCAGCGGGAAGCGGATGTAAACCGACGGATCGCTCACCATCTGGTAGGAGCCGGCGTAATGCTGCTCGTGAGACGACAGCGACGTCTCGCAGCGGGGGCAGTAGGGGACCACCTTGAAGTCCTCCTCCAGGAGGCCCGCGTCCCAGATGCGCTTCAGCAGCCACCACACGGATTCGATGTAGTCGCGAGACATCGTCCAATAGGGATCTGCGAGATCGAGCCAGAACCCGATGCGCTCGGTCATCTGCTCCCAGTCGTCGACGTAGCGAGTGACGGACTCCCGGCAGCGACGCGTGAACTCCTCTATTCCGATGCCCTCTTCGATCTCCCGCTTCTGGGTGATCCCGAGCTGCTTTTCGACCTCGATCTCGACCGGAAGGCCGTGACAATCCCACCCCGCCTTGCGATGGACGTAGTGCCCCCTCATAGTCTGGAACCGGCAGAACAGGTCCTTGAAGGTTCTCGCCTCGACGTGATGGATCCCCGGCTTCCCGTTGGCCGTGGGAGGGCCTTCGTAAAAGACCCATTCGCTCGATCCGCGGCGGGCCTCGAGCGACTTCCGGAAGACCTCGTTGGCGGTCCAGGTCTCGAGCACGCGCGACTCCATCTCGGGCCATGACACCTGCGGATTTACGGGGTGGTAGGCGGGCTCCGACATGGGTGCAAAGGGTAGCCTGCGGCGGCGGTGACTCTACCTGTATATCTGCGCCCATCGGCCGAGGGAACCCGGGTCACTCTGTATGTGACTCCGTCGGCAAAAGACGAGATCGTCGGGCCTCACGGCGGGGCGTTGAGGATACGGGTCTCGGCTCCGCCGACCGGGGGCCGCGCCAACCGGGCGGTCTGTTCTCTGATCGCACAGGGGCTCGGGATCGAGGACAACCGGGTCTTGCTGAGGTCAGGGGCGACAAGCCGTCACAAGGTCGTTGACGTGCGGGGAATGGCCCCCGAGACCGTCGCTGCGGCCGTATCCGGTGTGCTATCGTCCCGCGCCCATGAGTCCCGCCAAGAAGACGGCGAGAAGTAAGTCAACCTCAAGGGCCTCAAAGAAGACCGCGGCGAAGAAGACGGTCCGGAAGCCCGCGGCGAAAAAGGCCGCGCCCAAAAAGACCGCCGCCAAGAAGACGCCCAAGAAGACTGCATCTCGTAAGACGGCCGCGAAAAAGACCGCCGCGAAGAAGGCGACGGCCAAAAAGACCACGCCGAAGAAGACCTCGCCTCGGAGCGCCCCCAAGAGGACGGTCCCCAAGGCGTCGCGCAGCAAGACGAGCAAGTCGGCGGCCAAGCCCACTACGTCGTCCGCTCCTCGATCGGCCACCGGAGCGCCCGCGGCCCGGCCCCAACCCCCGGCTCCGCCCCCTCGACGGGTGCGTCCCGCCAAATTCACATCCGAGCAACTCGCGAAGATCCGAGAGCAGCTTGTCGGCGAGAAGAAGGACCTTGAGCGTCAGCTCGAAGAGATCGAGGAGGAATCGTTCAAGGGCACGCAGTCGGATCTGACCGGCGAGGTGGGATTGAACGAAGACTTCGCCGACGCCGGGTCCGCGACGTTCGATCGCGAGAACGCGCTGTCGATCCGGAACAACATCTCAGATCTCGTCGATCAAATAACCCGAGCCATCCGGCGCATAGACGAGGAGACCTACGGCAAGTGCGAAAGGTGCGGAAATCCGATCGATGCCGCCCGGCTCAAGGCGCTGCCCCACGCCTCTTTGTGCATGGACTGCAAACGCCGGGAGGAGCGGGCCCGTTGACGGCGGGTCACGATGGCCCGACCGGAAACGCCTGAGTCGACCGACTCGACCGAAACCGACCTCCGGCCGCCGCCCGGCCGCGTCTATTCCGTCGTCCTGGCGACGGCGGCGATCGTGGTCGCGCTCGACCAGATCACCAAGTCACTCGCGCTCGAAAACCTGAGGGACGGCCCCGTCGATCTCATCAAGGGGGCCGTGACCTTCGATCTCAGTTTCAACTCCGGAGGAGTGTTCGGACTGCTCCAGGGCTTCCCCGGCATCTTTTTGTTCGCCACGATCGCGGTCGTACTCGCGATCCTCGTGTGGGTGAGAAATCTCGAGGAGAGTCGCTGGCTGGTACCACTGGGAATGATCCTCGGAGGAGGTCTCGGCAATCTCTCCGACCGGCTGTTTCGAGATCTGGGTGGCCAGGTCGTCGACTTCATCGATCTTCACGTGTGGCCGGTGTTCAATCTCGCCGACTCGTCGATCGTTGTCGGAGTGGTGCTCATCCTTTTGTTCGGCGTCCGGTCGAGAGCAGCGGCGCCTTCGAGCGAATGATGGAGTTCACCCCCGAGGAGACCGAGGTGGGGGAGCGGATCGATCTCGTGATCGCCCGCCGCGCCGGGGTGACCCGAGCCGTGGCGCGCTCCGCGGTGGAGGGAGGGTCGATAACCGTCGGGGGAGCCACGGTGAAGCCCGGGCATCGTCTCGCCGTAGGCGAATCGGTCGCGGGGGAGGTCGTCGTTCCTCCCGAGCGTCTCCCGCAGCCCGAGGACATCCCGGTCGTGATCCGCCACGAGGACGAGGCCGTGCTGGTGGTCTCGAAGCCCGCCGGGCTGGTCACCCATCCCGTCAGGGGGCATCAGGGCGGAACGCTCGTCAACGCGCTTCTGAACCTGGGGCGTCCGCTGTCCCAAGTCGACCCCCTCCGGCCGGGGATCGTCCATCGCCTCGACAAGGACACCTCGGGGCTGCTGGTGATAGCGAAGGACGACGCGACCCAGCTCTTTTTGCGCGAGGCCATGAAGAAGAGACGGATCGAACGGCGCTATTACGCGCTGGTGCGAGGGGTCCCCACCGAGGCCGGATCGGTCGAGGCCCCGATCGGGCGCCACCCTCGCTATCTCTCGCTGATGGCCGTGGCTCCCGAGGGGAGGCCCGCCGTGACCCACTACCGGGTCCTGGATTCGACCGACCGGGTGGCCTTGGTCGACGTCCGCCTGGAGACCGGCCGGACCCATCAGATCCGGGTCCACCTCGCCCACATCGGTCATCCGGTTCTGGGGGACCGGGTCTACGGAGGGGTCTCCGATCTCTCCCGCTCGGTGGGCCTGGAGCGTCCTTTCCTCCACGCGTACAGGCTGGCCTTCCCCACGCCCGCCGGGGGCAGGATCGAGGTGTCAGACGGTCTCCCGCCCGACCTCACCGATGCTCTTGCCCGGGCGGGCCTGAGCTTGCCTCAAGCCTGAGCACACCGGGCGGGGCCCCGCCCACCCGGCCCCCGCTCGGAGGCCAATCGCGTCTGTGTAGCGGGAGTAGCGCTATGCGCACCTGAAGGTGCACAAACGGAGGCTAGGAGCGCCGTGGGGGCTCCCGGGCACGCAAACCCCGCCTCGCCTGGAGCGCCAAATCCACAGCCGATTCCACAGCATGGACGCCTTGTTGCCCACACCCCCGGCCCCTCAGACTGACCCCCGGGAGCCGATCTGGGCGGGAGCCTTGAAGTCGTCCCACCAGAGGTGTATCTCTTAAAAGTACAGTCCTGTAATTCCAGCCGGGTGATCTATCGGTGAGCTTCGTCCATCTGCACGCCCATAGCGAGTATTCAATGCTCGACGGCGCCAGCCGCATCGGCGAGATGTTCGACGCCGCCGCGACCCACGACATGCCCGCCTGCGCCATCACCGATCACGGCGTCATGTACGGGGCCCTCGATTTCTACAAGTCGGGGACCAAATCGGGAGTCAAGCCCATCCTGGGCATGGAGGGGTACCTCTTCCAGGGCCACCGGGGAGAAAAGCCCCCTCAGAAGGAGGCCGCCGAGAAGACCTGTCATCTCACTTTGCTCGCGTCGGACGACG
>JALZEK010000162.1 GCA_030862065.1 Actinomycetota bacterium
GGCTACGCAATGGAGTTCCCCATCCAGCGCGCCTGGCGAGACGCGCGTCTTATTCGAATCGGCGGCGGTACCGACGAGATCATGCGCGAGGTCATCGGGCGTATGGAGGGTTTCTGATGAGCGCGGCACCCGACCTGTTCACGGCCGAGCACGATGAGCTGCGCCGCAACGTTCGTTCATTTGTGGAAAAGGAGTTACTGGTTCACGCCGAGGAGTGGGAACGGGACGAATCCTTCCCCAAGGAAGTATTCAAGCGGGTTGGTGAACTCGGGTTCTTCGGGATGAAGTTCCCGGAGGAGGTCGGTGGCTCGGGTCCCGATTTTGCCGCCGACGCCGTCGTCACCGAGGAGTTCGCCCGGTGCGGTTCGGCCGGGGTCTCGGCGTCCCTCGGCGCACACAAGGACCTCGCCGCCCTGTACGTCTACAACTTCGGCACCCGGGAGCAACAAGAACGGTGGCTGCGACCTGCCATCGAGGGGGACCGGGTGGGTGCGTTCGCGGTGACGGAGCCGGACGCGGGATCAGACGTCGCCTCGATCAAGTGCTCTGCACGCAAGGACGGTCCCGACTGGGTGATCAGCGGTTCGAAGATCTTCATCTCGAACGGAGCCTGGGCCGACTTCGTCGTGGTGGCCGCAAAATCCGCCCCCGACGCGGCGCATCAGGGGATCACGCTCTTCGTTGTCGAGGCCGACACCCCCGGGTTCGCCGCTCGGCGCATCCCTATGCTCGGATGGCGTACGGGACAGACGGGTGAACTCTCATTCACCGATGTTCGAGTTCCCGACGACGCACGGCTGGGCCCGGAGGGAACCGGGTTCTACGCCATCATGCAGAACTTCGTCTGGGAACGGTTGATCATGGCTCTCGCTCAGGTTGCTGGGGCCGAGCGGACCTACGAGTACGCCAAGGCCTACGCGCTCGATCGCAGCGCGTTCAAGCGTCCGGTCGGCAAGTTCCAGATCTGGCGGCATCGCTTTGCCAACATGGCCACGCGCATTGAGGCGGGCCGCGCCCTTACCTACTCGGCCCTGCGCAAGGTGGTCGCGGGAGAGAACCCCGTGAAGGAGGCCGCGATGGCCAAGCTCTATACGAGTGAAGTCGCGTTTCACGTTGCCGACGAATGTGTCCAGGTACACGGCGGCTACGGGTACATGATGGAGTTCCCCGCTCAACGAGCGTGGCGCGACTCACGTCTTGGACCGATCGGGGGAGGTACGTCCGAGATCATGCGGGAGCTGATCGGACGAACCTACGGACTCTGAACTGCTCTTCCGTTAATAGGATTCTGGATCGGTCACGCGCACGAGCGCGGCCAGCTCTTTACCCAGAGCCGTAACCCCGTCTTCTGTCTCAACGGTCATCGGTCCCTCGCGCGGCGCGATGTCCTTCACCGAGACGTTGGCATTCGGCCGGACCCCGATCTGGTCGAGGTAAGGGAGAACCTCCTCCTTTACCTCAGAGATCTGGGCAACAGTTCCTTTCTCGCCGGCTCCGAGCTCGCTCAACCGCTTCGTCCGGCGCAGGTCCACGGGACAGATCGGATGACCGTGAGGGCAGTAGTCGGGGTAGTCGAGGGCCTTGGCGAGAGCCTCCTCGACCCTGGCGGAGATGGCGTGCTCGATCTTGTGAGCCTCGCCGTGAACCTCGTACCAGCCCATCCCCAACTTGTCGACGAGCAGACATTCGATAAGGCGATGGCGCCGCAACATCGTGTGCGCCAGCCGTCTGCCCTCTGGCGTGAGGAGGATGGTCCCTCCCTTCTCCCGGCTCAGATATCCCTCGGAGGCGAGTCGCTTGAGCATTTCCGAGGCCGAGGGGAGAGACACTTCGAGGATGCGAGCGAGGATCGTGGCGGTTATACGGTCGTCGTCTTCCTCCAGGCGTTTGATCTCTTCGAGATAGTCCTCCACGCCCCGCATCAGAGCAGTTTATCTACCCCCTGACCAGGCACTTTGCCGTTTGATCGAACCGGTGACCCTTGCTACGGTGCCGTCACGTGTTCACGTTTAATCGCGCCCCCCGCGTGCGATTGGCTGTCGCGGCGGCCCTTATGTCCATCGGTGTCGTGCCAATTCTGGCGCGGGGCGCCGCAGGTCAGGAATCGCTCAGCGACCTCAAGGCCCGAATGGAAGCCATTCAGGCCGATCTCGACGCGACCACGGAAAAAATCGAGGCCCTCCGCACTGATCAGGACCATGTTCTGGAGCGGATCGCCTCGACCGAGTTGAGGCTCGACGACCTTCAGCGTCAGAGAGACAAGCTGCTGATCCAGGCCGAGGAGCGGGCGAGCCTTCTTTACCGCGAAGGACCGATGGGAATGGCCGAAGCGATTCTCTCCTCCGAGAGCTTCGGAGAGTTGTACGACCGGGCCGAGCTCGTTGCTCAGGTCACGTCCGAGAACAACGAGGTCTTTACGAGGCTCTCGTATACGCAGGAAGAGTTGGAAGATCTGGAGGACGAGTTGGAGGATCGCCGGGCCGAGTTGCAGTCGACGACCTCAGACCTCGAGGACGCCGTTTCAGAACTGCGCGCGAAGTTCGACGAGATCTCCGACGACTACAAAGCATTAAAGAAGAAGCTGGCGGCCGCGGCCGCGAGAGAGGAGGCGGCCGAGGAGGCGGCGCCCGCGGGCGGAGGGGGGTCCCCTGAAGTTGTTTCCGTCAACGGCAAGGTGTGTCCCGTGGCGGGGCCCGTTTCCTTTGTTGACAGCTGGCTCGCCCCGCGCTCCGGTCACCTCCATCAAGGTGTCGACATGATGGCGGACTACGGAACACCGCTGGTCGCGATCGTGTCCGGCACCATCTCGTCGTCGTACTCCTCGTCGGGAGGTAACTCTTTGTTCCTGTCCGGCAGCGACGGGAACTCTTACTGGTATCTCCACAACCAGACGAATCTGGTCACCAGTGGGCACGTCTCAGCGGGTCAAAAGATCGGAACGGTGGGCGACACGGGTAATGCCACCGGCATCCCCCATCTCCATTTCGAGTACCACCCGGGAGGGGGCGCCGCCGTCAACCCCTACCCGCTCGTTGCTTCGATCTGCTGAGTGGATCCCCTGATCATCACGGTTGCGGCAATCGGCGCCGAGCTCACGCGCGCCCAGCAACCGAATCTCCCCATCACTCCGGAAGAGATCGCCCGGGATGCGGCCGAGTGCAGGGAGGCAGGAGCAAGCATCTATCACCTTCACGTCCGAGACGCGGCGGGAGATCCCACGATGGACGTCGGAGCCTTCGAGCGCGCGCGGAGCGCTATCCGGTCAAGTTGTGACCTCATAGTTCAGTTCACTACAGGCGGCGCGGTCGGCGACGACGAGGACAGCCGCACCGCTCCCCTTGAGTTGAAACCTGAGATGGCGTCGCTCACGACTGGGTCCGTTAACTTCGGGGACGAGGTCTTTTGGAATCCCACCCCCCTGGTGGCGCGGCTTTACGAAAAGATGCGTTCGATCGGCGTCGTTCCGGAGTTTGAGATCTTTGACTCGGCCATGATCGAGAACGCCGTGAGCCTCGTTGGAGACAAGCCCGATCATCACCTCCACTTCGACTTCGTTCTGGGCGTCGCCGGAGCCATGCCCGCGTGGCCCGACTCGGTGGGGTTCCTCGCGTCCCACCTTCCGGTCGGCGCCAGCTGGACCGCGACGGGCATCGGCAGGGCCCATCTCGATGTGACCGAGGCGGCCCTCGAGCGCGGAGGGCACGTACGGACGGGATTCGAAGATGTCCGCTACTACGCACCGGGACAACCGGCGGAATCGAATCGTCAGCTCATCGAACGGGTCGTGGGGATGGCTCGGGTCTCCGGCCGCGAGATCGCCACTCCGGACCGGGCTCGACAAATCCTGGGAATCCGATGACGGCAGAGGGTCGCGGTACGCTGCATCCATGAATCGAAAGCGGCGCCTTACCGAGCGGATTACGGATTCGTCATACGTCGAAGATCTCTCCGACAAGTCGATTGAGGAGTTGCGTTCGATGCGCGAGGAATGCAGCGAAGGCGAGAACGAGGTTTCGTTCGAGCGCCGTCTCTGTCAGGCGCGGATCGACATCCTATCGGCCGAGCTGAGCCGGAGGGAGGGAGACGAGCAAGGTGACCTCGTCTCTCGCCTGCCGGAGATCCTGGGTGGCGGGTTAACGCAACCCTCCGAGGCACCGCTTCCGGATAGGGCTCCGGATTTCTCTATTCCCCGCAACGCGGACGTCCCGCGGCGACGCATTGAGGAGATCGTCGGGGAGGAAACTCTGGCGCGCCTCCAGGAGATCGAGCCGGATGAAATTCGCGACATCATCCGGTCGATCGGCGACCACGAACGCAACCTCTCGGAGAAACGCAAGGACATCCACGAAGTCATGGATCTCATCCAGGGAGAAATCGTGCGCCGCTATACGAGCGGCGAAGCCGATCCCACGGCCGCTCTTCGATAAGCGCTCGGATTCTTCAAAAGCGACGGCGGGCTAAGACTTCTTCTTTGCTTTCGACTGGCCCGGCGGCCCACCGTGAGGGTGGCCGGAACCAGATTCGGATTTGGTCTGACCGGGCGGCCCCCCCTGCGGATGATCCGAGCCGGAGCCGGATCCGTGCGGGGAACCGGATCCGTGCGAGGGGGGAGGCCCCCCGCCGGAACCGCCGGGGGGTTTTCCGTTCGTCGATCGATGCTCGCTCGGCCCCGGGGAAGGCGCATCTGTGCCTCCCTTTTTGGGTTCATCTGAACCCCCGGCGTGATGCCGCCACTCCGGTTTTTCGTCGCGTCTGCCGCGAGAGTTGCCGGAAGGAGTCGGGCTCCTGTTTTTTGCCGCCGCATACCCCGGAGGCTGGCCGTGCGGGTTCCCGCAGGCGGGCGGTCCTCCATGAGGATGCTCGCCGGGAGATCGAGGCCTTATGGGGCGATCGGGACAGTCATCCCAGGTGGGCTCGCCGTAATAGGGGGGACGAGGCCGATTGGGCCTGATCCCCACCCGCGGCCCCGGGACACGTACGGGGGGTCGGAAGGCGATCTCAACCGACACCGCCGCGCTGATTGCGGGCGGTGAGATTGGGGGTGGTTCATCGGGTTCCGCGGAAGTCTCCGGCCCCACCACGATCACCTCGGGGAGCCCGCCCGGGCCGGTTTCGGCGGGGGGCGGCCCCGGCGCCGGAACCACAATTGGCCCGCGCGCGCTTTCGATCGGCTCCTTCGGCACGATCGATGAGCCGCGGGGAGTGGTTATCGCTGCCCTCTCGGCGAGAAACGAGAACAGGATGAGGCTTCCCGCGGCGACTGCGGCCATGCCCGCTCCCACCAGGGGGGCGAGCCCTCTTGTCTTAGGCACCCGAGCGTCGGTCCTCCATGGACGGAGGTAATTCGCCGTCCGTGTTCAACTACCTGCGAAGTGTATTTAACTCGTTACTCTACGTAGTTGCAAGTCGGGCGATTCCGGACATTTCGACCCTCTACGGGCGCTCGGGGATTCTGCTTGCAACTGTTATGCAGATCGGCTATAGTAGCTAGCAATTCGAGAGAGGAGACGCAGTGGCAGGACGGATGAAGCTATCGGAACTGGGAACGTTCATTCGGGAGCAGCGCCGATCGGCCCGGCTCTCGTTGCGCAAGCTGTCCGACCTGGCCGGGATCTCCAATCCCTATCTGTCCCAGATAGAGCGTGGGCTGCGGAAGCCCTCGGCGGAAATCCTCCAGGCCATCGCCAAGGCGCTGCGGATCTCCGCGGAGACCCTCTATGTGAGGGCGGGAATCCTCGATGAGGACCGCGAGCACGATCTTGTGGACGACATCCTCAAGGACGCGAAGCTCACGGAGCGCCAGAAGCAAGCGTTGATAGATCACTACAAGTCTTACGTCGAGTCTCTGAGTGCACACGAAAAGGCGGCGTCGGTCACCGACATCGCCTCAGAGACAACGGGCAAATCCGCACGGCTGCAGGAGAACGCGTGATGTTGACGCGGTTGGTTGATTCGGTGCTGTACTGGTTTGACGGGAATTCGGAGCGACCCCTCTTCACCCCCCACCCGGCGTCGGGTTTCGGCTGCGGATTCGCCGACGGAACCCCGCGAGTCTCCGCTTTCCCGTCATCTTTGTCCTTCGAAACATGAGTTGCGGTGAGGAGGTGACATCAAATGCCCAAGGCTGAGGAGCTCGTCTACGCGGTCGTCGGTGCCGGCGATTTCGCATTTGAGAAGGTGAGGAACGCACGCACCGTCGCGGACCGCAAGAAGACTCAGAAGCTCTACAAGGACTTCGTCAAGCGCGGGAGGACCCTAACCACGCGAATCAAGGGTTCGAGACCGAGCAAGCAGGCTGTTGCTCAGACCCGTGCCGCCAGGACCCAGGTCAAGTCCGCCGCTACGAGCGCGCGCAAGGCGGTGGGGGCCAACGTCAAAGCCACAAAGTCGGCTGCCGGCAAGACGACCAAAGCGTCGTAGATCCCGGCAGTAAGTCAAGTAAAGGGCCCGCCAGGTGCGGGCCCTTTACTTATGGGGAATAGTTCCACCAAGCCGGACGCTGAGGTAGTTGCCGTGCAAACAAACACGTCTTTGGACGTTAGCGTCGAACGCGACGAAAGTTGCTTTGACCTTCCGGAGTGGAAGGACTTGCTGAGGCGCGACCGCGACCGTCACCTTTTTGCAACTCCGGAATGGAACCGCCTTTGGTGGGAAGAGTTCGGCTCGGACAAGGACCTCTTGGTCCTGACGATGAGCCGTTACTCGGAGGTTGTCGCGATTGTCCCTCTCTACCGCAAGACCGAGGACGGAAGACAGGTCTTGCGCTTCATCGGCGGAATCGATCTGACCGATTACTTGGGTCCAATCTGCTCTTCGGACGATCGGGAGGATGTCGCTCACACACTTGTTGACTGGCTGACGGCGACCGATGTCGCCTGGGACGAATTCGATGCCCACAACCTGCCCGTGCCGTTTGGGTTTTCGGAATTTCTGGTGGACTGGGCCGACCGCCGCGGGCTCGATTTCTTTATCGATCAGGAGGACACCACGGCGGTTTTGCCGCTGCCCGGTGACTGGGACTCCTATCTCGAATCGCTCGGCCCGAAAAACCGACACGAACTGAAGAGGAAGCGGCGAAAGCTCGAGCGGTTGCATCCCGATGCAGTGCTGAGGTCGTCGACTGATGAAACTCTCGATATCGACTTGAAGTCCTTCATCGACATGCATCGTGATGCAGAGGGACACAAGGGTCGCTTTATGAGGCCGGCGATCGCAACCTTCTTCGAGCGCGTGGCGAGGGCGTTCTCGCCGCTCGGTTGGCTGAGACTCGATCTGCTCGAGATCGCCGGAACTCCCATCGCTTCCACCTTCGGGTTTCAACTTGGATCGAGGTTCTATCTCTATAACTCCGCCTACGAGCCCGAGTTCTCATCGGTGTCTCCGGGCTTCACGATCGTCTCCGAGCTCATTCGGCGATCCCTCGATGAGGGCGTCAAGCTCGTCGACTTCTTGCGAGGGTCCGAGAGATACAAGTACGAGTTCGGGGCCCAGGCTGTCCCCCTCGACAACGTTCGTATCTCGCGGCGGATTGGGTAAGCGTACGTGCGACCTACGATGTCCGACATGTCGGCGCGAATCGCTGTCATCTCCTATCACTCGTCTCCACTCAATGCCCCCGGATCGGGCGACTCCGGAGGCATGACCGTTTATGTGCGCGAGCTCTCACACGCACTGGCACGACTTGGGTTCTCGACGGATATCTTCACGAGGGCGGTGGACGCCCGCCACCGGGTCGTGGACCTCGAACCGGGGGTCAGGGTGGTGTGCGTTCCGGCAGGTCCCCCAGAGCCCGTGGCCAAGGAGAGGCTCGGCGACTACGTCGACGAGTTCGTGGCCGGGATCGGGGCCTTCGCGACCTTTCAGCGGCTCGCCTACGACGTCGTTCATTCCCATTACTGGCAATCGGGGCTGGCCGCGAAGATGCTCGTCGAGCGATGGGGTACGCCTTTCGTCCATTCACATCACACTCTCGGGCTGGTCAAGAATCGGAACCTTGCTCCGGGAGACCTCCCCGAGTCACAGGACCGGGTCGAGGGCGAGTTGGAAGTCATCTCCGAAGCGGATGTACTGGTTGCATCAACCGACGACGAATGGGGGCAATTGTCCTGCCTGTATGGGGCCCCTCACGATCGCATCAAGACGATCCATCCCGGGGTCGACCACGATCTTTTTTCACCGGGCGACAGGAAACTGGCTCGCGACCGCCTGGGGTTGTCGACGGAAGACCGAATCATCCTGTCGGTGGGGCGAATCCAGCCCCTAAAGGGATTAGAGCTGGCGGTCAGGGCCGTCGAGCAGCTCGTACCGGCTCTTGAGGGTCGCGTCGTGCTTCAAATTGTCGGCGGGGCGAGCGGCCGCAGTGGAGATGATGAGATCGCTCGTTTGAGGGCTCTTGCCGCCGACCTCGGCGTCGAGAAGCTGGTTAGGTTCGAGGGGCCGCGACCACACGAGGAGCTCCCCGCGTATTACCGGGCCGCCGACGTTCTCGCGGTGTGCTCTCATTACGAATCGTTCGGACTGGTGGCCCTTGAGGCACACGCGAGTGGGACTCCCGTTGTCGCCACCGCGGTTGGAGGGTTGTCACACATAGTTCGAGACGAGGGTTCGGGATTCTTGATCGATACGCGCGATCCTGCCGAGTTCGCCGCTCGATTGAAGACCGTTCTGTCGGATCCATCTCTGCTCCGGCGTTTCGGGCGGGAGGCCCAGAGCGCGGCCGCGAGCTTCTCATGGGATGAAACCGCCGGCGAGTTGGCGGATCTGTACCACTGTTTGGTGAGCGAGCGTCAGCCCGAGGTGTGCACGTGCCAGTAGAGGGTCGCGAACCGGTCCGGTAGCCACGCGAAAAAAAACGACCAGGACGCGAACAAATAACGCGACTCTGTGACCTGGGTTTTTGCGCCCCTATCTGCACCGTCGCGGTTTTGACCGGCGTCGAATTGGTGGCTATCTTCTCGCCGCTTGAAAGACTCGACGAGCGCTGGGTAGCCCCCAACTCTTCTGGTCTTTGAGTGGCCCCAGGAGCCGATCGTGGATCGGTCGTCGTGTGTGGGGAAGTGCACGAGGACTGTTCGGCGGGAGGTTTCTGGGGCCCTTGATTTTGGGACCTTCCAAAAGATCGACCTCCCGCTTTCAGACCGCCACCGAACGAAGCGGCAGGGAAGCGATCCGACCGAGTCGAAGTCCTTCTCGTGATCGCCCAGGCGCTGCGGTTGTCGGCGATTGTGCTCGTCTGTCTGTTTGCGTTGCCGGGGATGGCTCTCGCCGACGCCCCCTACCCGCGCCCCGAGGCCACCACCCCTGCCCACCCCAACCCCTCGAATCCCTACCACTACGAGGACTATGCATGGATCGATCCCGGAACCGGTGACTGCAGCTCCGGCGAAAACCCTCCCGACGAGACGGACGGTGACCGGGGACTGCCGGAGAATTTCGACTGCGACGACGACTGGAAGTACACGAACTACGCCCCTCAACCCGGGGACTCCGACTACGACTCGACGGTTGCCACCAATCCGGCGGAGTACGGGGGCGTCAAAGGTTCCCGAGCCAGCCTCTCCTGGGAGGTAACGACCGGACGACCCGACACCGTCATCGCCGTGATGGACTCGGGGATCAACTGGGACGGTCGGGACTCCGTCACCGGGACCCTCGACGGGGGCGAGCTCAACGAGCTCAACGGGCTTCGAAAGAAGTTCTTCCTCAACTCCGGCGAGTTGCCGGTTCCGGGTCCGGCTGCCTGCGCCGAGCCGGGCTTCGGTGGCTACGACCGTAACTGCGACGGAATATTCAACGTGCTCGATTACGCCCAGGAGGGGGCCGAGCTCCAGAATCCGACGCTCGACGGCTGCACCGGCAATTGTGTTGGTGATGTAAACGCCAACACGCTCATCGATCCCGAGGATCTCATCCTCACCTATTCGGACACCCAAGACGACGACGGCAACGGATACCCAGACGACATCTCGGGCTGGGACTTTTTCGAAAACGACAACGACCCCAACGACGATGTCGATTTCGGCCACGGCACCGGGGAAAGCGAGGACTCCGGTTTCGAGGCCGAGGCCCAGTCAACCGGTGGAGGCACGATCGACAGCGACGGCATGTGCCCCAACTGCATGCTTCTCGAGATGCGGGTGGGCGACAGCTTCATCGCCGACGTCAATCACTGGGCGGAGGCCGTTGTGTACGCGACGGACAAGGGCGCGAGTGTGGTTCAAGAGGCTCTGGGGACTCTTAACAACTCGTCGTTCGGTCAGGCCGCCGCCGACTACGCCTACGAGAACGGTGTGGTGATCGTTGCCTCCGCGGCCGACGAGTCCGCCGCGCACCACAACTACCCCTCGAATTACGACCACACGATGGTGGTGAACTCGATTACTCGGTGGGCAGGCGAGACCCAGCAGACGCCCCGCTCCTACCTCTACTTCAACGGCTGTACGAACTTCGGGGGCCACATTCACGTAGGGGTGTCGTCGTCTTCTTGCTCGTCGGAGGCAACCGGTCGCTCCGCCGGCTACGCGGGCCTTCTTTACTCCGCGGCGCGCAACGCGATCGCGCGCGGCGCCATGACCCCCTACATCACGGACTCCGGCGAGCAGGCCTCCTATCCGATCTCGGCCGAGGAGGCGATGCAGATGTTCCGCCTGGGGGCCGAGGACATCAACTTCTCGCCCACGAATTCAACGACCGGCTACTCGACCGTGTTGCCCGTTCCCTCGCGGCGATTCCAAACAGTAGAGGGCTGGGACTTGTTCTTTGGCTACGGCCGGATCAACGCGGATCACATGTTGCGTGGCGTCGGGTTCGTGCCGCCGGATGAGGAGAGCCCGCCGCCTATAAAGATCCCGCCCGAGGCCGATATCGACGCTCCGGCGTGGTTCGCGCCGCTGCCGGCTACGGGAAACGTCGACATCGAGGGCCGCGTGGCCGCGAATCGCGTCACGTCTCAGGGAGGGACCTTCGATTACACCGTCGAGTGGGCGCCGGGGGCGCAACCGGCCGTGACCGGCGACGCCGGTTGGACCGAGGTGGCATCGGTCCGGGACCAAACCTCGGCCAGGGAAGGGGTACTCGGCTCCCTCAACATGGCGGAGGTCGCCGCGGCCGTTGAATCCTTCGGGCCGACCGTGTTCGATCCCGCAACCGACCCGACATCGCGCGACCTGCCGGAGAAGGATGCCTTCCGAGTGCGGGTGACGGTAACGGCCTCGGACGGCTCTCAGGCCGTCTTCCAAAAACAGTACTTCGTGAACGAGGACACCGATCTGCTGGCCGGTTTCCCCAAGTTCATCGGCAGCGACGGGGCCGGCTCTCCTGCGTTCGCCGACCTCGACTCCGACGGCGTCGACGAACTCCTGTTATCGACGTCTGACGGGCTCGTCCACGCCTACAACGCCGATGGGTCCGAGGTCGAGGGGTGGCCTGTCTATACCGATCCGCTTCCCCTTCCAACCACCGGCAACAACGCCTACACGAGTGGCGGTGATCCGATCGATGGTCCCGTGTACGGACCGATGCTGCTCGGCTCGCCGGCGGTGGCCGACATAGTTCCCGGCGACGGAGGTGACGTCGAGGTCGCGGTGGCCGACCTCGAGGGCAAGCTCTACGTCTTCAACTCAAATGGCTCGACCGTCTCGGGGTTTCCGGTTTCGGTTAACCCCGGCTATTCGGAGGAGCCGGGTTGCGAGGAGGTTGATGTTGGCACCCCCGGAGTGCTTCCTCCCTGCGACGACTTCGTTGGAGACGGTACGACCGCCTCTTACGCAGGAGCCCTCGATCAGCGCGACCAGGACAACTCGATCGATCACGGGATCCACCACAGCCCTGCCGTTGCCGACATCGATCCGAGCACGGCCGGACTGGAGATTCTGGCGGGGGCCGGCGACAACCACGTCTACGCGTGGCACGCCGACGGATCACAGGTGAGCGGCTGGCCGGTCTTTTTGAGAGACCCGTCGAAGGTGGCCGAGGTTGATCCACAGACTCACAAGATCACCTACCGAGAGGATGCCGACGAGTTCGGTGATCTGCCGGGGGCCAAGGTGCTGGTGGCTCCCTCCATCGGTGATCTCGACGGCGACGGTGATCTCGAGGTCGTCGCCACCGTCAACGAGGAGTACGACGAAGAACCGAACGCGTCTCGTGTGCGGGAGCAGTTGGGAGACGCTCTCGCGGCCGCCGACCAGGAGCCGGGCAACGGACGCGTCTACGCGCTCGACGCTCGAGGGACAAATGCCGACGCGTCGCCGGCCGACGTTCCGGCCCACCCCAACGAGCAGACCTACCTGCCGGGTTGGCCGGCGCGCATCGCCATCCTCGCCGCGCAGGTGCTTCCCTACGTGGGGGAGGGATCGGACGGCGCCCCCACCCTCGCCGACGTCGACGAAAACGGCGACCTGGAAATAGGAATCGCCACCGCCGCGGGCCCTGGCTACATCCTCGACCACGACGGCGAATCTCATTTCGGCAACGGCCCCGACGGACGAGACGTAACGCTGGCGACCGGCGCGGACGAGTACAAGGGCGACGGAACCGACGCCCCGTCCTTCGTCGCGGTCGGAGGAGGAAGCTTCTCGGAGCTCCTGCCCGGCCAGATGGCGTGGGCCGGGCCGGCCGCCGGCTTAACGAGGCTCCTCGACATCGTCCTGCCCGCGCAACAACTCCACGCCGAAGACCTCATCTCCGCGTGGGACACGCGGGTGGGGTCGTTCATGCCCGGCTTCCCGACGCTCATAAACGACCTGCAGTTCTTCAGTGTGCCGACGTCGGCCGACGTGAGCGGGGACGGGGTCCCCGAGATCCTGGAGGGTTCGGCGGTCTACGACGTACGCGCCGTTAACGCCAGGGCGATGCCGGTCGAGGGGTGGCCCAAGTTCACCGGCGGCTGGAACATCGCATCTCCCGGGACCGGTGATCTCGACGGCGATTTGAAACTCGACGTCGCGGTCATAACGCGCGAGGGCTGGCTGTTCGTGTGGGAGACCGACGGGAACGCCTGCCAGGGCATCGAGTGGTCCAAGTACCAGCACGATCTCTCGAACAGCGGGAACTACGAGTCCCCCACGCTCGCCCCCGCCAGTTGTGGTCCTCCTCCGACCGCCGACGCTCCGCAAAGGTTGGAGCTGACCCCCGATCAGGCGTCGACCGAGACGGGAGGTGTCGTGACGCTGACCGCGGCGGTCACCGACGAAGACGGCCAACCGGTCGAGGGAGCCCCGGTCGAGTGGACCGAGCAGGGGCCGGGTGAGTTCGCCTCACCTCCCGAGACGGTTACCGACGCAAACGGTGAAGCTCGGGCTCAGGTGACCTCTCAGGAACAGGGAGATCAGACGGTCACGGCCTCGACCACCCCGTGTGCGCCGACCGGTGATTGTTCGGATACGTCACTGGTGCGGTGGGAGCCCGAACAGTGCGATATCTCGGGGACCGAGGGCGACGACGTGCTACAGGGAACATCAGGATCCGAGATCATTTGTGGCTTCGGGGGAAACGATCGGATCATCGCCAAGGCGGGCGACGACGTTCTCAAGGG
>JALZEK010000177.1 GCA_030862065.1 Actinomycetota bacterium
CTGATATCGCCGTCGGTTTTCGGGGCGGTGGTGTGGACGGGGAAAGATCTCGTGCCCTTGCCCGAGGGGTTTTTTTACGGGCTGCCCTCGAGTCCGGGGGCCGCGTGGCAGGCGAAGATCCTGACCGGGCGCGGCCGACTCAGGGCGATGGGCGAACTCTTGGCGACGCGGCGATTGAGAGGCCCCGACATCTCGGTCGCGGCCTTCGTTCGCCGAAGGTTCGGACGCGAGGTTCTCGAGAGAGTTGTCGATCCCCTTCTCGCCGGTACGAGGGCCGGACAGGTCGAATCGATGAGCCTGGCCGCGGCCCTGCCCCACGTCGATTCGCTCGCTCGACGTTATCGAAGCCTTATGACCGCGCTCCGAAAGGAGGAGAACCTCGGCCGCGACCATCTCGACGCCCCTCCGTTCAAGAGCCTGCGGTCCGGGATGGAGACCCTCGTGGCCGGTCTGGCTCGGGCGATCAAAGGTCGAACCGAGATCATCACGGGCCGCGCGGTCGAGAATCTGTCTGCTTCCCCCGGAGGGTTATCGGTGGAGGTTTCCGCCGGTCGGGCCCTGCGCGCCGATGGAGCCGTGCTCGCCGTTCCGGCCTTTGCCGCGGCGCGCATGTTGCGCCGAGCCGAGGAGGAGGCCGCTCGCCTGCTATCCGGCATTGCCCACGCGTCGGTGGCGTCGGTTGTTCTTTCGTACGATCGGGGAAGTCTGCCTCTCCCTCCCGAGACGAGCGGCTTCCTCGTGGCGAGCCGAGCCGAATCGACCATCGCGGCCGGCTCATGGTGGTCGCAGAAGTGGGCGCGAACCGTGACGTCGGACGGCGAGATCGTTCGTTGTTTCGTGGGACGAGCGGATCGACACCCGGCGCTCGATCTGACCGACGAAGACCTGGTAACGCGAGCGACCACGGACCTCGCCACCATCCTCGAAGTCGACGCCTCACCCAGGCGGTCGTCGGTGACGCGCTGGGACAGGGCTCTGCCGCAGTACGAGGTGGGCCATCTCGAGCGAGTGGCCCGGATCGAGAAGCAGATCCGGACGCTGGGTCCTGTCGAGGTTGCGGGGGCGGGTTATCGAGGCTCGGGCATCCCGGACTGCGTCGCGCAGGGGCGCCGCGCCGCCTCGAACCTCCGAACGCGACTCGAATCCTGACCAAGCAAGTCCAGAGCACCCAGGACCGCCCCGGAGCGGTGGAGCGCGGTGGTTAGAGTGGCCCTATGTCTGTCGAGACGGCCGAGCAGATCCTGGCCTGCTACCCGGTGTTCAGGGCCCGCCCTGGGGAACTGGGTGCCGATAGAGAGGTCGCGATCAAAGAGGCGGGCGCCCTCCTCGAGGACTTCGAGGACAGGGTGTCGACCAGGGGCGTTTACTCCTGTGTCGGCTTCAGGGCGGACGCGGATCTCGTCTTCTGGTGGGTTGCCAACAGGGCCGACGACCTCCAGGAACTTACGGCGGAGCTGCGGCGCACTCGCCTGGGGCAGGCCTTGGAACGGCGCGAGGTGTTCATGGGACTCGTGCGGCCCGCGGAGTTCGTGAGGGACCACCTCCCCGCGTTCGTCAAGGGAGAGCCGCCCAAGAAATTCCTGTGCGTCTATCCATTCGTTCGTACTCCGGACTGGTATCTGCTTCCGCCCGAAAAACGCGGCCAATTGCTGAAGGAACACGGTGAGGCGGGACGCGAGTATCCCGACGTCCTCGCCAACACGACCAGCGCGTTCGGTCTCGGTGACTATGAGTGGATTCTCGCCTTCGAGGCCGACGGCCCCGACAGGATCGTCGAATTGATCAGGAGACTGAGGGCCACCGAGGCGCGGCGCTACACGAAACTCGAGACGCCGTTCTTTACGGGCATCCGCAAGGAACTTGCCGAGGTGGTCGCGGACCTTCCCTAGGCGCGCTGCTCTTCGCGCCTGTGACCCTCGGCCAGTTGAGACAGGACCTCCTTATCCGCATCCTCGGCAGAGACAACCGCGACCTTGCAGTCGGTCACAGATCGCAGAGTCGACGTACGCGTCCCACCCTCAAGCACGGCTCGCTCGCCGAGGATCGCTCCGGGCCCCAGTTCGGCCACCGGTTCCTCGTCGACCTCGACACTGAGCACTCCGTCCAGCAGCAGGAACATGTCGGTTCCCTTGCTGCCCTGCTGGACGAGCGTCTTTCCCTGATCGAGCTTCTTGATCTTGGGCTTCGACCCCGCTCGCATCAACGTCCGAGAGAGCTCTCGCTCGAGGGCCGACTCGACCTCGGTGACCAGAGCCGGCGAGTCTTCGTCTCCCCATGGGGTGTGCTGTCCGAACGCCTCGCGGTACCACATCTTGAAGTCGATGAGGCCGGTCTTGGCGATGAGCTTGCCCGAGCTGTCGTAGATCCAGTGGCGAGGGAAGCTGCTGGCGCCGACCACCTCGTGTTCGCTTGAGCCGTCGGCGTTGATCGTCAAACCCAGGGTCGTCCACGCGAGCGGGGAAGTTATCTGAACGAAAGGTTTGCGTCTAACTCGACGAGGTGCGGGGAGCGCAGTGCGCCCTCCGGCCGTTTGCACGAATTTTGCGGACGAGCCCTCGACCTCGGGTTCGACTTGCTTGTCCGGCAGGGCCACGGCCGCGAGGAGGGCTTGCTTGGGGCCGACGTTGAACTTCGTCACACCGAGATGGCCCTGCCCCGAGTACCCGAAATCGAGAATCTTGCCGTCCTCGACCTCGATCCACGCACTGAGCTCGTTGGCGAAGCGAACTGCTCCCGACGACAGCAGCTCGTCGAGATTCTCGATGACGTCGGGAGGGGGATCGTCGTAATGGGTGACCCCCATCTCGAAGGGAAGTTTCGTCATCCCCTTGATCGCCTCAGATGGCAGCCAGCTGATCGAGGTCACGCTTGATTCGATTCGCATTTCAAATTTCCTCCTGATCGGCGTGAACCCAAGCTATTGGACTAGGGGACTTGCGTGAAGGGGGATGGCCCCATTCCCGGCCGGCGGTTACCACCACCCTGCGGTGGGGGCAAACCCCCTTTCTCCCGAAGGGCCGGGGCAGCACAATGGGTTAATGCCGGATGGGCGAATCAGAGTTTTTCTTGCAGACGACAACCTCATCGTAAGGGAGGGCGTTCGGGCCCTGCTGGCCCTGGAGGACGACCTCGAGGTGGTGGGAGTGGCCGCAGATTTCGACGAACTCGTCACCGGAGCCGAACAAGCGGCTCCGGAGGTGATCGTCACCGACATCAGGATGCCTCCCTCGTTCCAGACGGAGGGCATCGACGCCGCCAAGGAGGTTCGAAAGCGCCATCCGGGAACGGGAATAGTGATCCTGTCTCAGTACGACGATCCCGAGTACGCGATCTCGCTTCTGGGCGAAGGGTCGGCGGGATACGCCTACCTGCTCAAGGACCGAGTTGGCGAGGGAGACCAACTGGTCAGAGCCATTCGCGAGGTCACGACCGGTGGCTCGGTACTCGATCCCACCATCGTCCAGGCCCTCGTAAGCCCGGTACGCAGTCAAGGTGAGCTGACAGAAAAAGAAGACCAACTACTTCAAGAGGTCGCCCGGGGCCGGCCGATAAAAGCAATCGCCGCCTCGCAAAAGACGACACCGAGCGCGATCTCCGATCAGGTGGAGGCCCTTTTTATGAAGCTCGCCGAGGGCGCGAGCCACGGCGAGCAAGGTGCGCTCAAGCGGCTGCGGATGCTTCACCAGGCGATCGTCGACCGGGAAGAGCAAGGAGAGAGGTTGAGCCGGTTGTTGCCCGGCGGGTTGGCCGAGAAGGTGCGAAGCGAGGGAAAGAGAATCGGCGAGACCGAAAGCTTGTTCGTTACCGTCTTGATGTCGGACATCAGGGGTTACTCGACCATCGCCGAAGACTCGGATCCCAGCATCCTCGCAAGGCAACTGAACGAGCACCGAGCCGGAATGAACTCCGCCATCCTGGGGGCCGGAGGAACGGTCATGCAATTCGTGGGAGACGCGGTGATGGGTGTCTTCGGAGCTCCGCTTCCACAGGACGATCATGCCGATAGGGCACTGAACGCGGCCCTCGCCATGCACGCCGGTCAGCAGCGGATCAACGAGGGGTGGGAGGAGGAAAGTCTGCCGAAGTTCCACCTGGGTATCGGACTCTCCACGGGCGAGGTCGCGGCGGCGCTGCTCGGCTCCGAGGAGCGTCTCGAATATTCCGTCGTGGGTGACAGCGTGAACCTCGCTCAGCGCCTCCAGCAATGGGCGGAGGGAGGCGAGATCGTCCTCAGCGATCCGACTCTCAAGGCGCTGTCGCGACGCCCCGAGCGCGTCGAGCAACTACCTCCTCAAGAGGTCAAGGGGCGGCGCGCCAAGGTGGCCGCTTACAAGCTGGAAAGAACGTGAGCGATCGCCCCGAAGCCGGGCCGTGGTGCTGGCACCCTGTTCTGCGACCGAGGCAGGTGAGAGCATCTTGATCGTGACCGAGCCTTCGGTACGTGTGCTGATAGTCGACGATCAAGCTCCGTTCAGAGAGGCGGCCCGAGACGTAATCGAACTCGCCGACGGGTTCGAGGTGGTGGGCGAGGCCGAGACCGGTGAGGCGTCCCTCGCCGCGGTCGAGGACCTCAGCCCCGATCTCGTTTTGATGGACGTGAACCTTCCCGGCATCGACGGGCTTGAAGCAACCAAACGAATGCTCGAACTAAAACCGCACCAGGTAGTCGTGCTGGTCCTATCCACCTACGAGTCGGACGAGATGACGCCACGGGCGCTCGAGGCTGGGGCGATTGCTTACATTCCGAAGTCGGAGTTTGGACCGGATCAGCTCGAGGAGGCGTGGGCGGCCGCGACCGGCTGACCGCTCTCTCCCGCGTCTAGAGGGATCGAAATCTCCAGGACACTCGCTCGTTCTTTCACGACTCCACCGAGAGCTTCGACCCGGTCCGCAATCCGTCGCTCGTTGTCGATCTGGGCTCGGACATTCGTGATCTCGAGCCGCAGCTCTTCCGTCGTTTGCGAGATCGACACGGTCCTTGGGACGTCGGGTCGGTCGCTCAGAACTTCCACACAGCAAAAGTAGGCAGCAGGCTCGAGCGCGTCGCCGAATCGGTGCTCTGTCGTGGCCTCATCTGCATCGATGGTGATGGGCAGATCGTTTTTTCTTGCGTGGGCCTCGAGGGCGGCAACCAGACCCTTGTCGGCGAGCAGAGGGGGGTAGATGCCGCGCGCGATCTCTCTCAACGATTCGAGGGTCGATGTCGTTTGAGCGGTGACATCTTGAAGGGTTCCGGCAGCGCCCTCCGGGTCTGAATCGATCTGTCCCACGGCGCGGTTGAGATCCTGATAGATCTGTTCGAGGACTCTTTGGGGGCCCAAGGAGATGTCTCTTTCGAGCGCCTTGCGGGAGTCGTCTTGAGCGCCGACGATGCGCTCTCTGGAGACCCTGAGGTCGTGGGCCTGGGCCTCGATCTGCTCCAGGCGAGCCTGCAGCTCAATCACCAGCCGGGCGTTGAACAGGCCGAGGCCCGCCTGGGCGCGGAGGTCTTCAAGGAGGTCTTTGTCCTTGGGAGTAACGGGCTCGTTACGGGGTTTTCTGACCGCAAGTCCCCCGAGCGACTCACCCCGGCGGGTG
Organism: Actinomycetota bacterium; assembly: GCA_030862065.1. Classification (GTDB taxonomy): domain Bacteria; phylum Actinomycetota; class CADDZG01; order CADDZG01; family WHSQ01; genus JALZEK01. The sequence continues at coordinate 5,578 of JALZEK010000177.1, forward strand.
ATGGAGAGGGTCACGTCGTACGAATCTCGATGCTCGGACCCCGGAGGCCAGGTCTGAGACATAGTCCGGCCGGAACCGAGGTCGAGGGTCACCCTGGTGTCGGCGTTTATCCCGATAGCGGCACCCTGAGCAATACCGGTCAAGACCTCTTGTGGCGATCCAGCGCCGGCCACGGTGCGAGCGAGGTTGGACAACACCTCGTACGGAGGAAGCCGGTGGCCGTAGACCAATCGGTTGGCGACCTTTTGCACTCGGTCTTTGACCGGCGAGAAACCGATCGCCACGATCGCGGTAGCCGCAATCGAGAGTGCGAGGTTCGGCTCGTCTTGCGATCCTAAAAACGTCCCGATGCCGACCACGATGGTGACGTAGACGGCAGTGATGAACACGGCCAGCGCACCAAAGACGATCGTCTTGGAGATGACGACGTCGATGTCGTAGAGGCGATGGCGCAAGATGGCAATACCTGCGGTGGCGGGAGGCAGACACATGAAGATCGCGTCGGCCACGGGGGATCGTCCGACACCTGTCGCGTCGAGGACCGCGAGTCCCAGGAAAAGCATGACGAAGATAGTCGCTCCGTAAACAAACCACTTCATCTGCTGTTTCTGGTCGCCGGAGGCCGACCTGAACCGCACCACCAGAGAGACGGCACAGGCGATTGCACCCCCATAGAAGGCCGGAAGAAAGATGACGGCGAGCTTCCCGTCCGGATCGCCAAGAGGAGACAGACCAATCGGATTTGAGACGCCTCGGGCGAAGCCCTCAGGGTTCAGGGTGGGGTCCAGTGACGCGAGAATCGTGAGAGCAACGGCGCTGCCGCACACGACCCATCCCACGGGCCGCCAACGCGGGGAAGGCAACTTTCCGTCGGGGAACAAGAGCGTCGAGGCTCCCAGAAGGAGGAACAACCACGGTAGCCAGTACCACTCCTGATACCAGGCCGCCAGGAGCCCGCCCGGAAGAGGTCGTTCCGTATAGCTGTAACTTGCGTACTCTGTTGCGAACGATCCGCTCGTCCAGAGAATGGCGATCGAACAAAAAATCCAGCCGATCGTGTTACCGCGGCGGCGCGAGACGATCAGCGAACCCACGAGCAAGAAACCCAGAGCCGAGAACTGAAACCTGATTGTCTCTGCGAACCCTCTTTCGCTCGACGCGAGAACGATCAACATTCCAACCGACGCAAGCACGAAGACGAGCCACATGATCAAGACGACGACCTTTCTGCCGCGCGCTGCACCCATTGCCGTCGCGGCCGTTTTCCTGCCGCTGCCCCCCGGTGACTTCGAACTCATGCCCCTCCCCCACTGGCTTGCGCCGGAATGTCCCCTACCACGGTCGTGCCCTCTCCGGGGGCCGAGACGATCGAAAAAGTGCCGTCGAGCGCGGCGAGTCGGTCGGCCATCCCTTGGGTCCCGCTTCCCTGAGGAGTGGCGGCGGGATCGAAGCCGGACCCGTCGTCGCTGACGGTGAACGTCAGAGTCTCGGAGGTGTTCTCGAGGAAGACCGTGGCTCGGGTCGCATTGGCATATTTGGCCGTGTTCTGGAGCGCCTCAAGACAGCAGAAATAGACCGCCGACTCGATCGCGCGATCGAAGCGGGCGGTTGTGCGGTCCTCGATCTCGATCGTGAACGAACCGT
>JALZEK010000178.1 GCA_030862065.1 Actinomycetota bacterium
TTCCGCCCTGTCGCCGATCATCTTTAGCGAATCGACGATCTGCCCGACGTTCTTCTCCTCCTCGACCTGTTCCGTCGCGAACCAGTCCAGCCAGGCCTGGGAGGCGTAGTCGCGTTCGTTGTCGACCAATTCGTAAAGCTCATGTATGGATTGCGTGACGGCCTGCTCGTGCTTGAGGGCCTGCTCGAAGACCTCGAGAGGAGATGAGAAGTCGACCGAGGGCTCGTCCAGTGCATTCAGACGTACCTTGCCTCCTCGATCGATTACGAAGTTGTAAAAGCGCATCGCGTGGTCGAGTTCCTCCTGAAACTGAACGCGCAACCATTCCGCAAAACCCGGAAGATTCACCGATTCGCAATAGGCCGACATCCCCAGGTAGACGTAAGCGGATTGCAACTCTTTTGCCAGCTGTTCGTTCATCGCGGCTTCGATCTTGTCCGTCAGCATCCTTGAACCTCCTGTTCTAAGTCCCTCCATTTAAGCCGATCAGTTCGCACTCGTTTGTCCGGCCCCCCGATGAAGCGTCATTCGGACGTCCGATGCGAGCGCCTTGAGGCCGGCTGATTTCGAGATGGATCGTTGACATCGACCCCCGCCGACGGGTACCTTTCCCCCACTTCCCGAATCGGTGAGCAATGGCGCTCCGCAACAGCGGGGCGTTTTTTCATGCCCCGAGGAAGGGGACCACGGTAAAGACCTTTGACGGCGAGCGGGACGCCTGCGGAATCGGATTCGTCGCCGACGCCCGGGGTCGGGCCTCGCGCGCCCTGACGGATTTGGTTCTGGACGGGCTGTGCCGCGTCAAACACCGCGGAGCCGTTGCGGCCGACGCGCTCACCGGGGACGGGGCCGGCGTCTTGCTCCCGATACCCCGCCGTCTGCTGGCCGGCGACACTGGCGATTCCCAAACGGGTGTGGCGATGTGTTTCCTCGATCCGGCCGACTCCGAGTCGGGCCGGGCCGCGGTCGAACGGGCCTTGACGGCGGAGGGGTTGACGATCCGGTCGTGGCGCGCGGTCCCCACAGAAGAGGCCGCCCTCGGCGAGTCCGCCTGTAAGAAGCAGCCCCTGGTCGAGCAGGCTCTCATCCGGCCTCCCACGGGGGCCGACGAGGCGGAGCGAGAGAGGGCCGCGTTCCGGGCCCGCAGGAGGACGGAGCAGATCGCCCGCGCCGAGGGCACTCGCCTCTACCTTCCGTCGCTCTCGTTCAGAACCGTCACCTACAAGGCGTTGTGCGCGGCCGACCAACTCGCCTCCTACTACGCCGATCTCCGCGACGATCTCTTCGAGTCCTGGTTCGGACTGTTCCATCAGCGCTACTCGACCAACACCACACCGAGCTGGGAACGCGCCCAGCCGTTCCGCTTTTTGGCTCACAACGGAGAGATCAACACGATCCGGGGCAACGTGGCCTTGATGCGGGCTCGAGAGTCCCGTCTGGGCGCCGACCACCTCTGGCCGTCCGAGCTCTTGAAACCGGCCGTGGACGAGGCCGGATCGGACTCGGGGATCCTCGACGAAGCGCTCGAACTTCTGGTTCGGTCAGGACGCGACCTCGAGCAATCCATGACCATGCTGATGCCTCCCGCGTGGGAGGACGACGAGGCGATCGATCCCGAGCTGCGCGCCTTCTTGCACTACCACTCCTGTCTCCTGGAGCCCTGGGACGGACCGGCCGCGCTGGTGTTCTCGGACGGCCTTAGGGTCGGGGCGGCCCTCGACCGCAACGGCCTGCGGCCCCTTCGCGTCGCGGTTTGCGAAGACGGGGTGGTGGCGTGCGCCTCCGAGGCGGGCGCCGTCGCCACGAAGAACCGCGGCCGGATAAGGAGGCTCCGACTGGGTCCGGGCCAATCCTTCGTCGTCGACCCGACCCGGGGCGGCGTGCTCGACGACGGCGCCGTCAAGCGGCACCTTTCCGCGGGGCGGCCCTACCAGATGTGGTTGAGGCAGAACCTAAAGCGCCGCAGCACCGGTCGCCCCCTGGCCAAGCCCGGAGGGGACATAACTGCGCGCCAGGTGGCCGCGGGCTACAGCAAGGAGGAGTTCACGGTCGTCCTGAGGCCGATGGCCACCGAAGGGGCGGAGCCGACCTCATCCATGGGAGACGACACGGCCCAGCCACCCCTGGCCGCGTACGGGCGGCCCGTTTTCAACTTCTTGAAGCAGCGCTTCGCCCAGGTGACGAACCCGCCGATCGACCATCTCCGGGAACGCCATGTGATGTCGATCACTACCCGGCTGGGGGCCAGGGCGCCGCTGCTCGATGCCGGCCCCGAGGCAACCCGGCTCAGGGAGTACGAGTCGTGTGTCCTCTACCCGTCGGCCGTGGCCGAACTCGAGGCCGAGGGGGCTGCGGTTCTGGACGCGACCTGGCCGTCGGAAAAGGGCGGCCGGGGGCTGGCCGAGACGTGCCTTCGGATTGCCGGCGAGGCGGAGAAAGCCGTAGCCGGCGGCGCCGATGTGGTGGTCGTGTCGGACCGGGCCGCCGGTCGGGACCGAGTCGCCGTTCCCAGCGCCCTCGCAGGCGGGGCCGTTCATCACCGGCTGCTGGCGGCCGGGCTCCGGGCCCGGGCGAGTCTGGTGGTCGAGTGTGACGACGCGCGCGAGACCCATCATCTCGCCTGTCTGCTGACGAACGGAGCCGACGCTGTGTCTCCGCGGCTGGCTCTCGAGTCCCTCGTCCATCTGGCCGGCCGCGGCCGACTCGGAGGCGGTGTCGACGCTTCGGAAGGGCAACGGCGCTTCGTTTCATCGCTGGAGGACGGGCTGTTGAAGGTCATGTCCAAAATGGGGATCTCGACCCTGGACTCATACAGGGGGGCACAGATACTCGAGGCCGTGGGCCTCTCCGACGAAGTGATCGACCTGTGTTTTAACGGGATGTGGTCTCCGCTCAAGGGGGTAGGTCTCGAGGCCCTCGGGAACGATGCCGTGAAAAGGCACGCGGAGGCCTACGCCGCGAAACCGGCACTAAGCAGTACCGGCTTCATCAAGCACAAGGCCGGCGGGGAGTACCACGCGATCAATCCGGACGTCGTCGACGCCCTTCACAAAACGGTCGGAGTCGCGGACGAGCAGGCCGACGAGATGGAAGCCGCCCATGCACTAAGGCGCGCGGCGCGCGGCGACGGCGATGCCTACAGACGGTTCTCGGCATTGGTGAACGAGAGGCCTCCGGTCGAACCGCGCGATCTGTTGGACATCATGGTGGCCGAACGCCCCACCGCGCTCGAGGAGGTCGAACCGGCGGCGGCCGTCGTCAAGAGGTTCTCCACCGGGGCGATGTCGCACGGAGCGCTGTCGGCCGAGGCACACGAAACGCTTTCCATCGCCCTCAACATGATCGGGGGTATGGCCAACACGGGTGAGGGCGGCGAGGCACCCGAACGCTACCGGGACGAACGCAACTCCGGAATCAAACAGGTGGCCTCGGGTCGCTTTGGCGTTACCCCGGACTACCTCGGATTCGCGGCCGAGCTTCAGATAAAGATGGCCCAGGGGTCGAAGCCGGGGGAGGGAGGCCAGCTGCCCGGCAAGAAGGTTTCGGTCGAGATCGCCCGGCTTCGCCACACGGTTCCCGGCGTGGCCCTCATCTCTCCCCCGCCCCACCACGACATCTACTCGATCGAGGACCTGGCGCAGCTCATCTTCGATCTCAAACAGGCGAACCCGCGCGCCTCTGTGTCGGTAAAGCTCGTGGCATCGGAGGGAGTGGGGACCATCGCGGCCGGGGTCGTGAAGGGGCTCGCCGACGTCGTTCACATCTCTGGAGCCGACGGGGGTACGGGCGCGAGCCCGCTGTCGTCGATCAAGAACGCAGGCCTGCCCTGGGAGGTGGGACTCGCCGACACGCAGCGCTCCTTGGTGACGAACGGCCTTCGGGGACGGACCAGGGTTCGCATCGACGGAGGCATCAAGACCGGACGCGACATCATTCTTGCCGCCCTCCTCGGAGCGGACGAGTACTCGTTCGGGACGGCCGCCCTGATCGCGGAGGGTTGCATCCTGGTTCGTACCTGCCACCGCAATACCTGTCCGGTCGGGATCGCCACCCAGGACCCCAAGCTGCGGGCCAAGTTCGCGGGAACGCCTGAGATGGTCGCCGAGTACCTGATGCACGTCGCCGAGGAAGTTCGCTCCCTACTTGCCGCGCTGGGCTTCACAACTCTCCAGGAGGCAATCGGGAGGACCGACCTCCTTCGCCTAAGAGAAACCGGCGACGCTCGGGTTGATTCTCTCGATCTCTCTTATCTCCTAACCACCCCTCGCGAGGGGTCGCGCTTCACCGGCCAGCTTGAGTTGCAAAAACCTCGTTCGGAACTTGGCGACCGCGTCTACGCGGACGCCATAGAAGCACTGGGCGAAGGCCGCGCCGTCGACCTCCGTTATCCGATCACGACGTCCGATCGGACGGTCGGAGCGCGACTCGGCTGCGCCCTCGGATTCGAGCTCGGATTAAGAAAGCCTGCGGCCCACGCTAGTGTCAGCTTCGAGGGACAGGCGGGACAATCGTTCGGCGCCTTTTTGTCGGACGGCATCGACTTCGCTCTCGAGGGAGAGGCCAACGACTACGTCTGCAAAGGAATGGGTGGGGGTCGCGTCGTCATCCGACCCCCTAAAGACGATGCCGGCGAGCCCGTATTGATCGGCAACACCGTCCTGTACGGCGCGACCGGAGGTCAGTTGTTCGTTGCGGGTCGGGCCGGGGAGCGGTTCGCGGTGCGGAACTCGGGCGCCGTTGCCGTCGTCGAGGGAACGGGCGACCACGCCTGTGAGTACATGACCGCGGGAGCGGTCGTAATCCTTGGCCCGACCGGTGTCAATCTGGGGGCCGGGATGAGCGGGGGCGAGGCATACGTCTACGACGACTCCGGCGACCTCGACGCAATGATCAACCGGCAGCTGGTCGCGTCCTATGAGCCAACCACAGGACAGCTCGAGTCACTCAAGCGGGTCATCGAAAAACATGTGTCGCTTACGGGTTCTTCCACCGGCACGGCGATCATCGATGGGTGGCAGACCTCGTGCCGGTTCTTCAGAAGGGTTGCCCCACGGGCGGAGGTGGCGCGGCTCGAAGCCCTGTTCGAGGGGACGGCGACGGCCGCGGCCTGATCTCGACCGGCGGC
>JALZEK010000021.1 GCA_030862065.1 Actinomycetota bacterium
GAGGATCTCTTCAGCCGGTTGTCCGATCGTTCCGTGCGAATGCGATTCCACGGCGCGATGGGATCGGGGATCGATCTTCGCCGGTTCACAGAGGTCGATTACAAAGACAGCTTCGGTCTCGTGGCCGAGACCTCAAGGAACGGCGGACCGCGCATAGTGGCGCTCGCAAGCTACGTCCTCACCGGAGAGAAGAAGGCCGAGGCCGCGGTGGTCGTTGACGACCCCCTCCAGGGCAAGGGCGTCGGCAGCATCCTCGTGGAACATCTCGCGGAAGCTGCCTCGGCCGCGGGTATCGAGACGTTCGAAGCCGAGGTGATGGCGGCAAACTCGGACATGCTCGAGGTGGTCCGGGGATTGAGTCTTCCGTTCACGAGCAACCTCGAGTCCGGGGTGGTTCACGTCGAATTCCCCACCTCGCCTACCGAAGAGGCGATTGCCGCCTTCGAGAAGCGGGAGGCTGTGGCCGCGGCGGCTGCGGTGCAGGCGTTCCTGAAGCCTCGATCGGTCGCGGTTATCGGCGCATCGCGGAGCCGGGGGTCCATCGGAGGAGAGCTCTTTCGCAACCTGTTGCAAACCGGATTCGAGGGCCCCGTCTATCCCGTGAACCCGAAAACCGACGTGGTGCAGTCGGTCGCCGCCTATCCCACGGTCTTGGAAATACCCGGCCCCGTCGACCTCGCGGTGATCGTGGTGCCCGCCCCGCTCGTTCCAGAAACGGTGAGCCAGTCCGCCGAGAAAGGAGTCCGAGCGCTTTTGATCATCTCGGCCGGTTTTGCCGAGGTGGGCCACGAGGGGGCCCGGCTCCAAGACCAGGTTCTCGAGATCGCGCGCCGGAACGGCATGCGGATAATCGGCCCGAACTGCATGGGGCTGGTGAACACCGACCCGAACGTCCGTTTAAACGCCACCTTCTCTCCGGTCGCGCCGCCTCCGGGACGCCTGGCGTTCTCGTCCCAGTCGGGCGCTCTCGGGATAGCGGTGATGGAGAGGGCGGGGGCCCTCGGGCTGGGGATGTCCGGTTTCGTGTCTGTGGGGAACAAGGCCGACATCTCGGGTAACGATCTTCTTCAATACTGGGAGCAGGATCAGAAGACGGATGTGATCCTGCTCTATCTCGAATCGTTCGGGAACCCGCGCAAGTTCGCCCGCATCGCCCGGCGCATCGCGAGGACAAAGCCAATAGTTGCGGTCAAGAGCGGGCGCTCCGAGGCGGGAGCGCGGGCCGCGGCATCTCACACCGGCAGCATGGTCGCCGGAGACGTCGCCGTCGACGCTCTGTTCCGACAGGCCGGAGTGATCAGGACCGACACCCTCGAGGAGCTATTCGACGTGGCCAGCCTGCTCGCGCACCAACCGCTCCCACCGGGAGATCGGGTGGCGATTCTGACCAACGCCGGAGGCCTCGGCATCCTGTGCGCGGACGCCTGCGAGGCCTCAGGCTTGAGAATTCCGCAACTGAGCGACAAGACGGTAGAGAGATTGGGGTCGTTTCTTCCTGCCGAGGCGGGTCTTGGAAACCCGGTCGACATGATCGCGTCTGCTTCCGCCGAGGATTACGGACGAGCGCTCGAGGCCCTCGCAGACGATGCAGACGTGGACGCGATCATCGTGATATTCATCCCTCCACTCGTGACCAGAGCAGAAGACGTGGCGGCCGCCCTCGTCGAGAGCGCCGAAAAACTCAACCACAAGACTGTACTCAGTTGTTTTCTCGGGATCCAGGGAGCACACCAGCAACTGCAGCGCAAAGACACCGTTATCCCCTCGCACGCCTTTCCGGAGTCCGCGGCAAGAGCACTCGGCAGAGTCGTGGAATACGCGGGGTGGCGCGCTCGGCCCGCGGGACGAGTCCCAACTTTCAAGAACACCGATCGCTCCGGAGCCCACTACCTCGTGGCCGAGGCTCTTCGGCAAAGCCGTTCCTGGCTCACGGCGCGCCAGGTCTCGGACCTCCTCGATTGCTACGGAATCAAGAGCGTCCCCAACCGCATGGTCCGAGACGTATCGGACATCGCTCGGGCCGCGGCGGAGCTCACGCCACCACTGGTCGTGAAGGTCGAGTCCCGAACGATTCTTCACAAGACCGAGGTCGGGGGAGTTCTACTGAACCTGCAGACTCCCGAAGAGGCCGGCGCGGCCGGGGAGGAACTTCTTGACTCGTTGAGCGCGATGGGTCGAGCCGACGAGACAGAGGGCTGGCTCGTTCAGGAAATGGTTTCGGCAGAGGGTGCGGAGATGTTCGTCGGTATGACCCTCGACCCCCTGTTCGGCCCCCTGCTGGCGTGCGGAGCCGGCGGCACGATGGTCGAGTTGATGCGCGATGTCTCGGTGCGGATAACCCCGCTCACCGATGTCGAGGCCGAGGAGATGCTTCGCTCTCTCAAGTCGTGGCCGCTCTTCGAGGGCTACAGGGGGGCGCCCCCGATAGATGCCGCGGCCCTCCAGGATCTCCTGCTGCGGCTGTCCACGATGGTTGAGGACCTACCCCACGTCGCCGAGCTCGATCTCAACCCCGTCTTCGTTTACGAGGAGGGGAAGGGGTGTGTCGTGCTCGACGCTCGAATTCGTGTCACCAAACCCGTCCCCGCGGCCCCCCGAGGGGCAAGGACGGTCCGTCGGGGCTGAGCTAGGCCGAACACCGTCTTCGAGCGGCAGCGTGCGAATATCAAGTCATGGCCGTACTTCCCGTCCGAACGTTCGGAGATCCCGTCCTGCGCCAACGTGCCGGCGAGGTCGAGCGCGTCGACGATCTCCATGTCCGGCTCATCGAAGACATGATCGAAACGATGCGCGCGGCCCCCGGGGTCGGACTGGCGGGGCCCCAGGTCGGCGTGCTGGACCGGGTGTTCGTCTATGAAGTCGAGGAGGAGAAAGGGGCCCTGCTCAACCCCGTGATCACGTGGACCTCTCCGGAAAAAGTCGAGGAGGAAGAGGGATGTCTGTCCCTTCCGGGTCTGCTGTATCCGGTCGAGCGCCACCTCGCGGTGCGGGTGGAGGGGCTCGATCAAAGCGGCGCGCCCGTGGTGAAGGGGGCGGAGGGGCTTCTGGCCCGCGTGTTCCAGCACGAGATCGACCATCTCGACGGAGTCCTGTTCGTCGACCGACTGCCCGCCGGACTCCGCAAGAAAGCGATGCGGGAGTTGACCGACCTCTCGCTGGGGCTCCCGCAAACGACGTCGGCGCGTTCGATCGCGGCCTCCGAGGAGATCCTCTGAGGACCGTTTTCTTCGGAACCCCACACTGGGCGGTTCCCAGCCTCGAGACTCTTTTGTCGGCAGGGGTCGAAGTCGTCGCCGTGGTGACCAATCCCGACAGGGCCGCCGGCAGGAAGCTCGAGCTCAGGGCGTCGCCCGTAAAAAGCGCCGCTGTGGAGAGGGGACTGGAGATCGTGCAGCCCGATCGAGTCAGGGACCCCGACTTCGAGAAGGTGATCCGGCAACTCGCCCCCGAGGTCTGCGTGGTGGTGGCCTACGGAAAGATCCTGCCGGGGTCGTTGCTCGAGGTTCCGCCATTCGGATTCGTAAACGTCCACTTTTCGTTGCTTCCGCTCTACAGGGGGGCCGCGCCGGTTCAGCGAGCCCTCATGGACGGCGTCGACGAGACCGGGATCTCTATCATGGTTCTGACCGAGGGGATGGACGAGGGCCCCGTTCTCGCTCGGCGATCGATTCGGGTCGCTCCCGAGGAGACCGCCGGCCAACTCGGCCCGCGCCTGGCCGCCGAGGGAGCGGTCCTTCTTGCCGAGGTCCTCCCGGCTTACGTTTCGGGGGAACTGGAGCCGCTTCCGCAGGATCACGACCGGGCCACCTATGCACCCAAGGTCACCGCCGACGAAGCTCGACTCGACTGGACCAAATCGGCGAGAGAGATCCACAACCAGGTCCGCGGGCTGAATCCCGAACCGGGCGCCTGGACCACCTTCAGGGGCAAGCGCCTCAAGGTGCTGCGAACGATCCCTCGCCTATCGGCCGAGCTTGAACCGGGCCTGTTGGTCGAGGCTCACCCGGCCACCGTTGCAACCGGAAACGAGGCCGTCGAACTGGTCGAGGTCCAGCCCGCGGGCAAGAGGGTCATGGCCGGAGAGGACTTCATTCGTGGACTACGTCCGGCCGCCGGCGAGCCCTTCGAGTAAAGATAGGAGATGACATCTCTGCGGCTGGCACCGTCGATACTCTCGGCCGACTTCGCCCGACTCGGCGAGGAGATAGGCGCCGTGACGCCATACGTCGACTGGTTCCACCTCGACGTTATGGACGGGCACTACGTGCCGAACCTCACGTTCGGACCCTCGATCGTTCAGGCCGTGCGCCGCTCCTGTGATCTACCCCTGCACGTTCATCTGATGATCACGGATCCGGAGCGCTTCGCCCCCTCTTTCGCCGAGGCGGGGGCGTCCCGGATCTCTTTTCACCCAGAGGTCGTGACCGATCCGGGGGCAGTCGTAAAGGAGATCCGGGCGACGGGGGTTGGAGCCGGAATCGCGGTCCATCCGGACGTGGACGTCGATACGGCCCGCCCCTACCTGGACGAGATCGAGGTCGTGCTCATGATGACGGTCCGTCCCGGCTTCGGGGGTCAGGCCTTCCTGGACGAGGTGGTTCCCAAGATCGCCGTCGCCAGGGCCATGGTGCAGGAATCGGGGTCCGATGCCGATATAGAGGTGGACGGCGGGGTGAACCTCTCGACCCTGGACAGGTCCGTGGCCGCCGGGGGAGAGATACTCGTGGCCGGGAGCGCCATCTTCGACGGAGTCGATCCTGGGGGGGCGGCGCGTAGGCTCAAAGAAAGATTGAACGCGTTGGAAAACGAGACCGCATGAACATACGCCGGGAGTTGATCCTGGTTGCCGACGACGACGAGGACATCGTGCGCTTCGTTGAGGTCAACCTCCGTCTGGAGGGCTTCGACGTGGCGCCCGCCGCGGATGGAGCGGAGGCCCTACGCCAGGCCGAAGACCTCGTTCCGGACCTCGTCCTTCTCGACATCATGATGCCGGAGATGGACGGCTTCGAGGTCTGCCAGAGGCTGCGGGCCTCGACTCGGACCAAGCACATACCAATCATCATGCTCACCGCCAAGTCCCTGTCCGCGGACAAGGTCGTCGGCCTCACCTCCGGCGCGGACGACTACATCATCAAGCCGTTCGATCCGATCGAGCTCGTCGCTCGCGTCAAGTCCGCGCTGCGGCGCGTTCGGGAGATGCGCGCCGTCAATCCGCTGACCCAGCTGCCCGGCAACGTCCAGGTCCAGGAGGAGGTCGCGAAGAGGGTCGCGGGAGGACTTCCTTTCGCCCTTATGTACGTGGATCTGGACAACTTCAAGGCCTTCAACGACCATTATGGGTTCCTTCGGGGCGACGAGGTCATCAAATCGCTGGCCTCCTGCGTCGAGGACGCGGTCAAAGAGACTGGTGGTGGTTTTGTCGGGCACGTCGGGGGAGACGACTTCGTGGCCCTAGTCGATCCCGATGTCTCCGAGGAAGTCGCTCGGTCCCTCATCCGCCGGTGGGATGAGCGCGTCACCCGGCTCTACGACTCCGAAGACCTGGGTCGCGGATACATCGAAGTCGCAGATCGTCGCAACGAGGTTCATCGCTTCGGCGTGATGACGGTGTCGGTGGGGATCGCTTCAAGCGCCACAAAGCCGATTTCCAGCCACTGGGAGGCCTCGGAGATAGCGACGGAGATGAAGCAGTACGCCAAAAGGGACCAGAGCTCGTCGTACGCGATGGATCGGCGCCGGACTACTCCCTCGGGAGCGCCTCCTCCGCCGGCTCAGATCGAGACCGGCGGCTAAGGGTCCGCATTTAGGCGACATACCCGGCTTTTCGTCTACCTCCCGGTCTAGTCATTTCCGTTCGGGGAGCATCCCCAAGATACGTAGGTCGCCCGATACCAATTCCGGCCCCCATGGCCCACGCTGGGACCCGGCCGTCCATCTAGAAGCTGGGAGATCGTGCGTGGGGTCAAATTCGCCCCGAATTCAGCCCATCCGGGTGTTGCTCTGCGACGATACCCCGGACATCTTGGTCTTGCTCGGGGCCGAGTTCGGTCTGCACGACGACCTCGAGATCGTGGCCGAGGCGACCAACGGGATGGAGGCGGTCGCCCTGGCCGAGCAGCATCAACCCGACGTCGTCGTGCTGGACCTGGCCATGCCGAAAATGGACGGTCTCGAGGCCCTCGGTCGGATTCTCGAGGTCTCGCCTCGAAGCAGGGTCGTCGTGCTGTCGGCCATCGAGGCCGAGACCATCGCCTGCAAGGTCATATCGATGGGAGCACGGGACTACGTTGAAAAGGGCGTCTCCGCCGACGACATCGCCGCCGCGGTTCGCCGGGCCGCGGCCTCCTGAACAGCCGAGGCTCGAACTTGACCGAGTGGTCAAGTTTGCCGTCAGTTCCTATACTGGGAGCGACGGTAACAACAGGCACCTCTTCGGGGCAGGGTGAGACTCCCGACCGGCGGTGAGAGTCCGCTAACCCGTGGTCGAGGCCGCGGGCCGACCCGGCGCAATTCCGGGACCGACGGTGACTCGCCGGCGAGGCGAGAAGTCCGGATGGGAGAAGAGGCGACGACGGCCGCGGCGCGCCGCGACCCTCTCTTCTCCGACCTCCCGGCGGTGCCACACAGCGGGAGGCGATATGAGCCCCGACCACGAGAGGCACATGACCAGGGCCATAGCCCTGGCACGCCGGGGCCCCCCGACCTCCCCCAACCCCAGGGTGGGCTCGGTTCTCGTCAAAGACGGCCGGGTCGTCGCCGAGGGGCGTCATGAGGGCGCCGGGTCACCCCACGCCGAGATCGTCGCCCTTGGGGAGACGAATCCTCGGGGGGGCACCCTCTATGTGAATCTCGAGCCCTGCGTTCACCACGGCAGAACGCCCCCCTGCGCGCCGGTGGTGGCCGACTCGGGTCTCGCCAAAGTCGTCGTCGCGACCGGCGATCCCGATCCGCGCGTCGACGGCCGGGGCCTCCGGTTCCTCGCGGACCACGGCGTCGAGGTGACGACCGGTGTCCTGGCGAGCTCCGCTCGCCGGCTGAACGCGGCCTACTTCTGGCGCCATGGTGCCGGCAGGCCGCTGGTCACCGTGAAGCTCGCCCTGACACTCGACGGGCGCCTTGCGGGATCCGACCGACAATCCCGGTGGATCACCGGGCCCGGGGCCCGGGCCAGAGTTCACCGCCGCCGGGGGGAGGTCGATGCGGTGATGGTGGGGGCGGGCACGGTCCTGGCCGACGATCCCGAACTGACGGCCCGCCACACGCCTCGGACGGCGCGCCAGCCCATCGCGATCGTGGTCGACGGTGCCGGGCGAGTCCCACCCGAAGCTCGCCTCTTCGACCGGGGGGCCGAGGTCATCGTGGCAACGACTTCGAATTGTCCCCACGACGTTCAGACCGCATTCAAAGAACGGGGCGCGGAGGTCTTAGTCGTTCCCTCTGAGACCGCCCGCGTCGATCTCGACCGCCTGCTGGACGATCTCGGCCGCCGTGGTCTGCTCGAGATCTATTGCGAGGGTGGCGCCGAACTGGCGACTTCCCTGCTGCGAGACAAACTGGTCGATCGGCTGGAGCTCTTCTACGGCTCGGTGTTGGTCGGCCGGGGAGGCCCCGATATAGGGGATCTCGGACTGCCGGGTCTCGAGGAGGCGCCCCGCTGGGAGCTCGTGGAGTCGGACAGGGAGGAAAACGACGCTTTCGTGGTGCTGGAATCGGCGGAGCTCTTTGCACTTATGGAATCTCCCAACGAAATGGGTGGCACCTGATGTTCACCGGCATCGTCACGAACTCAGGCACAATCCGCCGCGCCCGGGCCGACGGAGACGCGCTGGACATAGATGTCGAGGCACCGGGCGTCGCGCGCCAGCTCGCCCCCGGGGACTCCGTTTCGGTAAACGGCGTGTGTCTGACCGCGACCAGGACCGGGAGGCGTCGTTTCGCGGCGCGCGTCGTTGCCGAGACCCTTGCGCGATCGACGCTCGGGCAACTCCGGCGCGGGAACACCGTCAACCTTGAGCTTCCGGCCCGGCCGGTCGACCGGCTTGGGGGTCATCTGGTGCAGGGTCACGTCGACGCCACTGCCGAGGTCACTCGCATTCAGGACGAGGACGGAGCCCGCAGGGTGTGGTTGAGCACCGGAGAGGATCTCCTTCGCTACATCGCCCCCAAGGGCTCCATCGCCCTCGACGGCGTTTCGCTGACCGTCGCCGACGCCGGTCTCACGACTTTCCAGGTGGTGCTGATCCCGCACACGTTGGAGGCGACGACCCTCGGCGATATGGGGGTCGGCTCGGTGTTGAACGTCGAGGTCGACGTCATTGCGAAATACGTGGAGAGGCTGGCGGGTTCGAGTAACCGAAAGGACGGAAATGACGCTCGCATACATTGAACGAGCCATCGAGGACGTCCGCGCCGGAAAGATGGTGGTGGTCGTCGATGACGAGGAAAGAGAGAACGAGGGCGATCTCATAGTTGCGGCCGAAAAGGTCACACCCGAGCACATCGCCTTTATGGTTCGTCACTGCTCGGGAATCGTCTGCGTCCCGATGGAGGCAGAGCGCCTGGAGCAACTCCACCTCCCCCTGATGGCTCCCAACCCCTCCGATCCGATGGGCACGGCCTTCACGATTAGCGTCGACGCGCGGGAGGGAACGAGCACCGGGATATCCGCGTCCGATCGCGCCACAACCGTGAAGGCATTGATCGATCAGAGAACGAGACCCAACGATCTCGCCAGACCGGGCCACGTCTTTCCCCTTCGGTACACGGAGGGCGGGGTCCTCCGGCGAGCGGGGCACACCGAAGCCGCGGTGGATCTCGCCCGGCTCGCAGGTCTCTATCCCGCAGGAGCACTGTGCGAGGTCGTGAGCGAGGACGGAACGATGGCTCGTCTTCCCGAGCTCGAACGATTCGCCGCCGACAACAACCTGACGATCATCTCCATCGCCGACCTCATCGCCTACAGAAGAAGAAGCGAGAAGTTAGTCCATCGCGTGACCGAGGCTCGGATACCGACGCACTCCGGTGCCTTCCGGGCCATCGGTTACGAATCCGACGACGGTCGAATGCACGTCGCGCTCGTGAAGGGCCGACCTGCCGGCAAACAGAACGTGCTTGTGCGTGTGCACTCCGAGTGCTTCACCGGCGACATTCTCGGAAGCACGCGGTGCGACTGCGGAGCGCAGCTGCGCGAGGCGATGCGTCGCATCGACGAGGAGGGCGAGGGCGTCGTGGTCTACATCCGCGGTCACGAGGGCCGCGGCATCGGACTCCGTCACAAGCTCGAGGCATACGCGCTTCAAGACGGAGGCCTGGACACGGTCGAGGCCAACGTCGAATTGGGTTTCTCTCCGGACGCGAGGGATTATGGCGTGGGAGCCCAGATACTCGTCGATCTAGGAATCACGACCATGCGACTGCTCACGAACAATCCGACGAAACGAGCCGGATTGGAGGGTTACGGCCTCAAGATCGTCGAGCGGATCCCGCTGCAGAGCAGACCCACAGCCGAAAACGTCGATTACCTCAAAGTCAAACGCGACAAACTCGGGCACTTGCTCGACACCTATCTACAGGATTCCCCCAAAGAAACGGATGCCGAGAGCGAAACCCAATGATTACGACCTACGAGGGCTCCTTCGACGGTAAAGGGATGAGGGTCGCGGTCGTCGCCTCGAGATTCGACGAGGCGATCGGCAAGCGATTGCTCGAGGGAGCTCTCGACTGCCTCCGGCGTCACGGGGTCGCGCAGGAAGATACCTCGGTGGTGTGGGTCCCAGGCGCATTCGAGATCCCCATCGCCGCACGCCGTTTCGCTTCTTCAAAAGAGGTAGATGCGATCGTGTGCGTCGGAGCGGTCATCCGCGGCGAGACCGCGCACTTCGATTACGTCGCCGGCGAAGCGGCCCGGGGCATCGCCGACGTGGCGCGCGAGACCGGGGTCCCGGTCGCGTTCGGGGTACTGACAACGGAGAACCGGGAACAGGCTCTGGAGCGCTCGGGAGGCAAAGTCGGCAACAAGGGCTACGACGCGGCCCTCGCCGCGCTCGAGATGGCGAATCTCCTCGCGTCCCTGCCCAAGCCCGAGACAGAGTTGTAAGCCGTGCTCAAACTAGTCATTCCTAAGGGCTCGCTCGAGCGAGCCACCTTCGAACTTCTCGAATCGGCCGATCTTCGCCTGAGCCGATCGTCCGAGCGCGAATACAGGGCGGCCATCGAGGACCCACGCATCGAGTCCGTCGCGATCCTGCGCCCACAGGAGATACCGACCTACGTCGAGGACGGCTACTTCGATCTCGGAATCACCGGTGAGGACTGGATAGAGGAGACCGCGGCCGGAGTGATAAAGGTGAGTGCGCTCGACTACTCAAAGCAAACCGACAGACCGGTAAGGGTCGTACTGGCCGTGCCGCGGGACTCCGGGATCAAGTCGGCCAAGGAGATCCCGCCCGACGCGCGCATCTCGACCGAGTTCCCCAATCTGACCAAGGCCTATTTCGAGCGCCTCGGAATCCCGGTGCGCGTGTTTCTCTCTTATGGAGCCACCGAGGCCAAGGTGCCCGAGATCGTGGACGCGATCGTCGATCTGACGGAGACGGGCTCTACCCTCAGACGCCACGGCATGGAGATCGTGGACGTGTTGTTGGAGTCGCGCACTCACCTGATAGCGAACGAGGACTCCTACGCAAACCCCGACAAGCGTCGAGCGATCGACGAACTGGTGATCCTTTTGAAGGGAGCGCTCGACGCGCGAGGCCGCGTCCTGGTGAAGCTTAACGTCGACAAAGCGCACCTCGATCAAGTGATAGAGGCCCTTCCGGCGATGCGGGCTCCGACCGTGTCGGAACTGTCCGTTCCCGGGTTCTACGCGGTCGAGACCGTCGTCGCGAAGACGGGCATAAACATGTTGATCCCGCGTCTCAAGTCGTTAGGGGCTGAAGACATCGTCGAACTCCCGATTACGAAGATCGTCCCTTAACTGCCGGGTGCCGCAGGCCCCTGCTCGCCCTTCGGACCGGCGACCGTCTGCGCGAACACCATCTGGAGCTCGGCCAGCGTCTGGCGCAGTGGTCGCTCCGCGTCGCCCAGTTGTGAGCCGAGTCCGTTGACGAGCGCGGCAAAGGCGTCGATCGCGAGGCGGGCTTCCTCTGGAGTCCCCAGTTCGATCTTTGCGCCCGCCACGTTTGCGAGCGTCACCGCGGTGTTGATGATCCAGTCCAGGCTCGGCCTTTGCGCGAGTTCCTGAGCGAGTCGCTGTGCTTGCTCCTCTTGCTCCGGAGTCCAGACACGCCCTTCGGGCGGCGACTCGGTCTGTGGACCGACTGCTTGGTCCGCAGGGGCCTCGGGCGCGGGCGGAGATGGCTGGGGAGGCTCGGGCGGTACCGCCGGTTCCGCCCGTTCCGCTTTGGACTCTGAAGAGGGGCGCGCCGATACCCTTTTGTCCACGACCCGAGGCCGGGGGCGCTCGCCCTCTGTGAATTCTTTTTCCTCGTCGCCCAAGAGCACCCCGCTATACTTCTGCACGAATGTATCGCCAAGAAGGGATCCGAGTGGGGTCCCTCACCTCCCGGCGGAGCCAATTGCGGCGGTGACTAACCGCAGCAGTAGAAGTGTAGTCGCGGGGGTTGGGACGACGAGCCGCACACGTCGTGCTCGTCCCATCGAGCTTGTTTAGGCCGGTGACGTCCGTCTTGGCGTCGCCGGCTTTCTCGCGCCGGTCAACGGTTCTGGATGTGGTTCGAAAAATTATGACGGAAGAGGAAGGGAGTTCCGTATCGCACAGCAGGAGCTGAGAATTAACGAGCGCATTCGCGTCCCTCGAGTGCGTTTGGTGGATGCGGCCGGAGAGCAGGTCGGGATAATCGAAACCAAGGACGCCTTGCAAATGGCGCAGGACCAGGACCTGGATCTGGTCGAGGTCGCACCCCAGGCAGATCCTCCCGTCTGCCGGATCATGGACTACGGCAAGTACAAGTACGAGCAGGACGTCAAACAGCGCGAGGCGCGTAAGAAACAAACCAACATCGTTGTTAAGGAAATGAAGATGCGGCCCAAGATAGACCGTCACGACTACGAAACCAAGAAGGGACACGTCATCCGCTTCCTCCGACAAGGGGCAAAGGTGAAGGTCACGATCATGTTTCGAGGGCGCGAAACGGCCCGAGCCGAGCTCGGAGAGAGACTTCTCGATCAACTCGCAGAAGACGTCTCCGATATCGCCAAGGTAGACATTCCCGCTCGCCTCGATGGTCGCAATATGACGATGGTGCTCGGGCCCTTCAAGGAAGCGATCACTCAGAGAGCGCAACCGCCGCCGGCGAAGCCACACGGCCGGGCGGCTAGAACGGACCAGAAGCCTGAGCCCGAGGCGGCTGATGAAGACAAGCCCCGGCCGATCAAGGTAACCAGAGCCGAGGGAGGCTGAGCAATGCCCAAAATGAAAACCCACAGGGGAGCGGCAAAGCGATTCCGGAAGACTCCTCGGGGCAAGATCATGCGGCGGAAGGCCTTTCGCGCCCACATCCTTGAGAAGAAAACGGGAAAGAGAAAGCGACGCCTCGCGCTGCCGGCGACGGTTTCCCCGCAGGACGAAAAGAAGGTTCGACGGATGCTCGGCGGCTAGCCGAGCGCGACAAGGAGAGTCTCGATGACCAGAGTCAAAAGGAGCGTGGCGGGAAGAAAGAAGCGCCGCGAGGTCCTCAAACAGGCAAAGGGCTACTACTCGTCCAGGGGGAAGCACTACCGGGCCGCTCGCGAACAGGTCATGCACTCCGGTGTCTACGCCTTCCGCGACAGGCGCGCCCGCAAGGGTGACTTCCGCAGACTGTGGATCATCCGCATAAACGCAGCCGCGCGCCAAAACGGCATTTCCTACAACAAATTGATCTCCGGCCTCAGGGCCGCGGAGGTCGAGGTCGACCGCAAGATGTTGGCGGAACTCGCGGTCAGCGATCCCAAAACGTTCTCGCAACTGGCGGAGATCGCGAAGCAGTCCGTGGAGGCCGCGTCCTAACGGCATCTCAAGTGACGGCCGATTCGTCTCTTGCCGGACGCATCGCGAGCCCGCGCAATCCCAGACTGCAACAGGCCCGAAAACTGACGAAGCGTGCCGAAAGGGACCGTCGGGAACGATTTCTGGTGGAGGGCCCCCTGGTGGTGCTCGAGGCGCTGCGCGCTCGAGCGGGAGTTACCGATGTCTTTGTGACAGACCCCGTCCGCCATACCGAAGTAGTTCGAGCGGGAGCCGCGGCGGGAGCGAACATTTGGGACGTCTCGCCTGAAGCCATGCGCTCGCTTTCGACGACCGTCACCCCCCAAGGCGTCGTCGCCGTGTCCAGGATCCCCACCATCTCGCTGGAGGATCTAAAGGCGGCCGATCCCGCCCTGGTGCTGGCCGACGTGCGCGATCCCGGAAACGCGGGCACGCTCTTGCGCTCGGCCGTCGGTGCGGGAGCCGCGGCGGTTGTATTTGCCGGTAACTCCGTCGACCCGCTGCATCCCAAGGTCGTGCGCGCGTCGGCAGGAGCCGTCTTCTCCACAACTGTGGTCCGAACGACGTCGATCGAGAACTGTGCAAGCAGACTCCGGGCCCTCGGGCTCGAACTCGTGGCCGCTTTTCCCAAGGCTCCCGTGGCCGTCGATCACGCGGATCTGAGACGTCCGGTGGCGGTGGTGGTCGGAAACGAGGCCTGGGGGTTGCCCGATGATGTCTTGGCCGTCGTCGACACAACCGTGAGCATCCCCATGCCCGGCCCCCTCGAGTCGCTGAACGTGGCCGTCGCCGGATCGATCTTGCTCTACGAGATCGCTCGTCAGCGGCGATGATTAGGGCGTTTATCCTCTGCCAGCAATGGCCGAAATACAGTTCGCAGAGCTGATCTCGAAGATCGCGCACGAGCTCCGGTCGCCGCTCACGTCGATCAAGGGCTTCTCCGCAACGCTCGTAAAACGGTGGGACAAGTTCAGCGACGACCAACGCCGGCAATTCGTCGAGACGATCCTGTCGGACGCGGAGCGGATGGGCCGAATCGTCTCGGAGGTTCTCGATCTGGCGCGTCTCGAGTCGGGACGTCTCGAGTTGGCTCGAACCGAGGCCGACATCTCCTCACTGATAGAGAAGGCCATCGAGCATGTGGGTCACCTTCCGGGGGCCGATCGCATCGAGCTCCAAGTCCCTCCCGGCCTGACCGCGTGGGCCGATCCCGACAGGACCGAAAAGATCGTGGCCAACCTTCTCGAGAACGCGGTCAAGTTCTCCGACGACGGACCTATAAGGCTGGCCGCGGCCCGGACCGGTGACCAGGTCGAACTGAAGGTGACCGACGAAGGTGTCGGCATCGAGAACGATCGACTACCCGACATCTTTTCGGGACCGGGTCCGAGCGGTCAGGCCGCGACCCCGACGGGGACGGGGCTCGGGCTGTACCTCACCCGCCGCCTGGTCGAGGTCCACGGCGGAACCATCACCGCCGACAGCAAGGTCGGTGCGGGCTCGACCTTCACTGTGCGGCTCCCCGCGGCCAGACAGGGAGCGGCCTGAGGTGAGCACCTCGCCCGATGAGATCAAAACCCTGCTCGAGCGCGCCCGCCGCGAGGCCCTCGAAGTCATCGCCCAGGCCACAGACGCCGCTTCCCTCGAGGACGCGAAGGTGCGAGCCCTCGGCCGGAAGTCGGATCTGGCCGGGGCGCGGTCCTCTCTTCGCCACGTCGACGAATCCGAACGCAAGGACCTCGGACGGCTCGCCAACGAAGTGCAGGGGGCCCTCGAAGCAGCCGTCACCGAGAAGGCCGATGCATTCGAGGCCACGTTCAAAAAAGAGAGGTGGGAACGCGAGCGGATAGATGTGACGCTTCCCGGTAACGCTCCACCCACCGGGTCGCTGCACCCTCTGACGAGAACGGTCCAGGAGATCGTCGACATATTCATCGGACTTGGCTACCGGGTTGTGGACGGCCCGGAGGTCGAGCTGTCGCTGTACAACTTCGACGCACTCAACACCCCTCCCGAACACCCCTCCCGATCTCCGCAGGACAACTACTACATCGAGGGCCGAGGCGAGGAAGTGTGCCTTCGCAGCCAGACGTCCCCGGTGCAGATGAGAACGCTCCAGTCCCAAACGCCTCCCGTCTATGTGGTTGCGCCGGGACGGTGTTACCGAAGGGACGTCCTCGATCCGACACACCTCAACTCGTTCACCCAGATAGAGGGGCTCGCGGTCGATGAGGGGATAACAATGGGTGATCTCAAGGGGACCCTCGAGGTGTTCGCACACGAGATGTTCGGACGCGACCTTGCCGTCCGGCTGCGACCCAGTTTCTTTCCCTTTACCGAGCCCTCGGCCGAGATGGACGTCCAGTGTTTCGCG
Organism: Actinomycetota bacterium; assembly: GCA_030862065.1. GTDB lineage: Bacteria > Actinomycetota > CADDZG01 > CADDZG01 > WHSQ01 > JALZEK01. The sequence goes on from JALZEK010000021.1 coordinate 15,366, forward strand.
TGCCGGGGGAAGGGGTGCCGGGTGTGTAAGGGAGAGGGTTGGATCGAAACCCTCGGCTGCGGACTGGTTCATCCCTACTTGCTCGAGTGGGCGGGGCACGACTCCGAGAAGTACTCGGGCTTTGCATTCGGGATGGGCGTGGAGCGCGTCGCGGCCCTCGTGCACTCGGTGCCCGACATCCGTTACTTCTATGAGAACGATCTCCGCTTCCTCGAGCCCTTCGGGGGCCTCCGGTGAGGGTGAACCTGCGTTGGCTCGGCGAGTACGTGCACGTTGACGTGCCCCTCAGAAAGCTCGTCGAGTTGCTGTCTATGTCTGGATTGAAGGTCGAGGCCATTCACGGGGGTGACGCGGCCGTCGAGGGGGTCGTCGTCGCCGAGATCGTCCAGATCGATCTCCATCCCGACGCCGACAACCTCGCTCTCGTGGAGGTGAGGACCAACGACGCCGATACCCACCGCGTCGTCGTCGGGGTGCGCAACTACGAGGTGGGGGATCGCGTTCCCTTGGCCACGGTCGGAGCACGACTCGGCGAGATGAAGATCGCGGAGCGCAAGATCCGCGGCCAGGTCAGCCAGGGAATGCTCTGCTCCCCCATGGAACTGCAGGTTTCGAAGGATCACTCGGGAATCATGGTCTTGCCGGCAGACGCGCCGCTGGGCGAAGACGTCGCCACGCTTCTTGATCTGGACGCCACCGTTTTGGAGCTCGAAGTCACGCCCAACCGTCCCGACTGCATGGGGATGATCGGCGTGGCTCGCGAGGTGGCCGCGCTTCTCGGCAACGAGCTGAAGTTTCCCGACGCGTCCCTCGATGTCGACGAGTCCCTGCGCTCTCCCGTGAATGTGGAGATCAAAGATGCCGAGGGATGCCCCCGCTACGTCGCTCGCTATATCGAGGGCGTAACGGTCGGGCCCTCGTCGCTGAGAATCGCCAAGCGCATATTGAGCGCCGGCACGCGCCCGATATCGAACCTCGTCGACGCCACCAATTACGTGATGCTGGAGACCGGGCAGCCTCTGCATGCCTTCGACGCGGCTCAGATCTCGCAGAAACGCATCGTCGTACGTAAGGCCGGCCGGCGAGAGCAACTCGTCACGCTAGACGGCGTCGAGCGAGAGCTCCATCCCGACGATCTCCTGATCGCCGATCCCTCCAAGGTGGTTGCGATGGCCGGCCTGATGGGAGGAGAACACTCCGAGGTCTCGGACTCCACCACCGCGGTGATCCTGGAATCCGCCTGCTTCGACACCGCGACGATCGCCTACATGAGCCGCAGGCACCTTCTGAGGACGGAGGCCTCGGCCCGGTTCGAACGCGGCACGGATCCCGAGGCAGTGGCCTTCGCCGCGGCCCGCGCCTGCAAGCTCATGGCGGACACGGCCGGGGGCCGGGTCTCGCCCGACGTCACCGATTCCTATCCGATACCCTTCGAGAAGAGACAGATCACGTTGCGACCAAGCCGAATTAACGCTCTGATCGGACTCGACATCCGGCCCGATCTGCAGGCGCGCAAGCTTCGATCCATCGGGCTGGACGTAACCGAGGAGGAACGCAACCTCAACGTCACCATTCCCTCGTTCCGCAGGGACCTGAAGAGGGAAGTCGATCTCGTCGAGGAGGTGGCCCGGCTCGTCGGGTTCGACAGCATCAGATCGACCATCCCACCGGGGAGAAGCGGCGGGCTCGAGTCGTGGCAAGCAGCTGAGCGTCGCATCAAGTCGACTCTCGCCGGACTCGGAGTACACGAGGCGTGGACGCCGGCTTTCATGTCGTCCAGGGAACTCGACGATCTCGGTCTTCCCGACGATCATCCCGGACGAGCGCTCGTTCGGATCGCGAACCCCATGACCGAGAACGAAGAGGGCCTTCGCACCACGTTGCTCCCCGGCCTTCTGCGGTCGGTGGCGCGCAACGTGGCCCGCCAAGAGGAGTCGGTCGCCCTATTCGAGCTGGCGCGCGTCTACGAGCCCACCGATCGCGAGCTCCCCCAAGAGGCAATGGTGATTGGAGCGGCCTTTACCGGAGACCGGCAGCCCAAGCAATGGAACACGGCTCCACAGCGCTGGGACTTCTACGCGGTGAAGGGAGTTCTGCAGAGTTTCTTGGGCTCGCTCGGCGTTCCGGAGCCCTCTTTTTTCGCGGTGTCGGGCCCCCCTTTCCACCTGACCCGAGCAACGCAGGTTCGAATAGACCAAACCGTGCTCGGCGCGATCGGCGACGTCCACCCCGACGTTTGCGAGGCGTTCGCGGTCCCAGAAGGAACGGTGGCCTTTGAGATCGCACTGGCCCCTATCCTCGCGGCGTTACCCGGCCGGCCGAAGGTAGAGGAGCTACCGAAGTTCCCGCCCATCTTCATCGACATCGCGGTCATCGTTCCCGAGAAGGTCGAGGGCTCGGTGGTGGAGGGCGCAATCAGAGAGTTCGGAGCTCCGGAGGTCACCTCCGTCAGGTTGTTCGATCTTTATCGCGGAGGACAGATCCCCGAGGGGTATAAGAGTCTTGCTTACGCGCTCGAATTGAGAGATCCGGAAAAGACCCTCACCGACGACGACGCCGCGCAAGTGCGCGACCGGGTCATGTCGGCGCTGTCGGAAAGAACCGGGGCCAGGCTGAGGGCTTAGGGGAGGAGGTCACCATGGGCGAGAGGGATTTTCTGTCGATCGACGACCTGAGCCCAGAGGAGTTGATCGACCTGCTGGACGAGGCCGACAGGGCGAAGGGCAAGCCCGAGGCCTACTCCGACGCACTCGACGGAAAAGAGGTCGCTCTCATCTTCGAAAAACCCTCCACTCGGACCCGCGTCTCGTTCGAGGCCGCGGTCACGTCGTTGGGGGGGCACGCCATTGTGCTGCGGGGGGACGAACTCCAGCTGGGCCGAGGCGAAACGATCGAGGACACCGGGCGAGCCCTGTCCCGCTACGTCGACGCAATCGTGGTCAGGACCTTCGGACAAGACCGGCTCGAGCGCTTGTCGGACGCGGCCTCCGTCCCGGTCGTCAACGCACTCAGCGATTTCTCCCATCCGTGTCAGTGCCTCGCCGATCTCCAGACGATCAGGGAGAAGAAGGGTCGGCTCAACGACTTGGCTCTGGGCTATATCGGCGACGGCAACAATATGGCGCATTCACTTCTGTTCGGCGGAGCAAAGGTGGGCATGGACGTGCGGGTCGCCACGCCCCCGGGACACAACCCCTTCCCTCAAGTCGTCGAGCGGAGCGCGGAGATAGCGGCCCAAACCGGGGCCAAGGTCTCGGCCGGAAATGTCGTCGCCGAGGCGGCCGCTGGCGCGGACGTCCTCTACACGGACGTCTGGGCGAGCATGGGCCAGGAGTCCGAGGCCGAAAGCCGGCGCTCCGAGTTCGAGCCCTATCAGATAAACGCGGACGTCGTGGACCTCGCCGCCGACGACGTCATCGTCATGCACTGTCTTCCCGCTCATCGCGGCGAGGAGATCACCGCCGACGTCTTGGACGGACCGCGGTCGGTCGTGTGGGACCAGGCCGAGAACAGGCTTCACTCCCAGAAGGCGCTGCTGGCCTGGTTGCTCTCCTGAGGCGCGCCGTGGGCTTGCGTCCCGAGTAATAGTGAGGCGCCTTCCGAAGTCGTTCTACGCGCGCGACGCCATCAGCGTGGCGCGCGATCTGATCGGATGCGTCTTCGCGCACGAGCTCCATCGAGGGCGGGTGGCGGTGCGCCTGGTCGAGGTCGAGGCATACAGAGGAGGCCAGGATCCGGGATCCCACGGTTTTCGCGGGATGACGCCGAGAACCCGCACCATGTTCGGCCCGCCCGGCCGGCTTTACGTCTATTTCACCTACGGGATGCACTGGTGCGCCAACATCGTCTGCGCGCGCGAAGGGGTATCCGAGGCGGTCCTGTTGCGCGCCGGAGAGCCGGTCGAGGGAATCGAGATCATGCGATCGTTGCGCCCGGCCATTACCAACGACAGATTGCTCGCCGCCGGTCCGGCGCGACTGACCCAGGCCATGGGCATCGTCCGGAGACACAACGGAGCCTCGCTGCTGCGCGGGGGCGACTTCTGGTGCGCTCAGGACTCGGTTACGAACACCTATCGAGCGGCAGAGGTAGCCCAGACGGTGCGCGTCGGCCTAGCCGAGGGCCGTGGTGACGAGCTGCCCTGGCGCTTCGTCGTGCCGGGTCACCCCTACGCGTCGCGTCGCCGTTAGCCGTTCAGGGATGGGGGGTAGACCGCCGCGGCTGTTTACGGGTTGACGTAGATCGTTACCGTCGTGCCCTCTTCGGCCTCGGTTCCGGAGGCGGGATCCTGTTTCCAGACCTGACCGGACCGCTTACGTGCCTTTTTGCCGTTGGATTCGGCGGACTCGACGACGCGCGGAACGTAGCCAACCGCCACCAGACGATCCTGCGCCGACTCCGAGTCGAGTCCAAGTACGGACGGGACTGTTCCGTCCGCCGACGAGCTGATCGACACGGTGATGGTCACGGTCGACCCAATGGCGGCCCGTTCTCCTCCTTCCGGGTCTTGGGCGATTACGCGGCCCGGGGGATAGGTAACGGTTTGCTCGTAGACCTGCGCAACCTCGAATCCGCGATCGGTCAGTGCCGCAATAGCATCATCCACCGGCATCGAGAAGACCTCCGGTACTTCGGCGACCTCGCCTTCCTCACCACGGCAGGCTTGAGTTTCCTCGGTGCCTGGGATGAATTGCTTCGTTGTTATGTCTTCGGGTGGTGTCAGTTCGTTTGCCAGACATCCCGTATCCTTGTCGATCTCAAGAGTGATCAATGTGACGTCGGGTTCCTCGAAGGGTTTGGCCTCAAATCCCGCAGTGGCGCGAGTCATGAAGTACTGCCAGATCTGCGCCGGCCAGGACCCCCCGAAGACGGGACCTATCCGCGTGCTGGCCATCGATATTTGCCCCTGAGGATGGCCTACCCACACCGCTGCCACCAGGTCGCGCGTGTATCCGCCAAACCAAGCGTCGCGGTATTCCTGGGCAGTTCCCGTCTTGCCCGCTTCGTATTGTCCGGCAAGCTCGGCGGCTTCGCCCGTCCCGTACTCAACGACATCCTCGAGGGCGGTGGTCGCGATGTATGCGACTGCGGGAGGGATCGCCCTGTACTTCTCTTGAGGATCCCTATACAGGACCTTTCCCTCCGCGTTCTCGATGCGCGTTATGGCCACCGGAGGATGGTGGATCCCGTTGGTTGACAGGGTTCCATAGGCAGATGCCATGTTGAGCGGATTCACCGGATTGGTGCCAAGCACCGATGACGCATAAGGATCTTGCGGCGTCGTAATTCCCATCTGGTTTGCGGTTTCGACAACGTCCTGAGGCCCCACCTCCAACGCCACCTGCGCGTAGACGACGTTCACGCTGTAGGCGGTTGCCTTCAACAGGCTCGTCTTTCCGAAAGCGCCTTCCTCGTAGTTGCACGGGTGCCAGTTATACGCCGGGAAGCTGATGCATTCGTCCGCCTCGTAAACCTCGGCCAGCGATATTCCATCTTTTAGCGCGGCCACGAGCGCAAACGGCTTGTAGGCCGACCCGGCCTGACGTCCACACCCCGGGGCCCGGTACTCGTAGTCCTCGGCTCCACAGTCTTTGACCCGCCCCAGGTTGGGCTCATGCTGGATGGCGAGATTCAACTTCGCGTAGGGATCCTCCTTCTTGGACGCGAAGAAGTCGCGTCCTCCCACCATGGCCCTGACGTAGCCGGTGTTGGGATCGATCGCGACGAGCGATCCGTACGGGTCTCCGGGCTGATTCAGGTAGTAGTTGACGGCCTCATCGGCCGCGGCCTGCATCTCGAGATCGACCGTCGTGTAAATGCGGAGCCCCCCGGTGAAGAGCGCGTTCTCTCGCTCCTCGATCGTCTCGCCGAGCATCTCGAAGCGGTCCTCGTCGAACTTGATCAGGCGCTGGACGTAGTCGACGAAGTAGGGAGCGCGGTAGCGATCGCTCTCCTGGAGTTCCTTGACGCCGAGACCTTTGGCGCTTGCCCTGGCCACCTCGGCCTCGGTGGCCCACCCCAACTCCACCATCTTGTCCAGAACCACAGTGCGTCGCTCCAGTGCGGCCTGTTTGTTCTGGTGGGGGTTGTAGGTCTCGGGGGAGCGGATCAGTCCGGCGAGAAGTGCTCCCTGGACGAGCGTGAGCTCTTTGGCCGGACGATGGAAGTAGGTCTTGGCCGCGGTCTGGATCCCGTAGGCGCCGTTTCCGAAATACACGGTGTTGAGGTAGCGCTTGAGGATCTCTCGCTTTGACAGCTCCTCTTCGAGCTGGCGCGCCAGAACCGCTTCCTCAAACTTTCGCTCGAAGGTCTTAGCGGCCTGGGCCCCCGGGGAGATGATCACGTTCTTCACGTACTGCTGGGTGATCGTCGAACCGCCCTCGCGGATCTCTCCGCTGGCGGCGTTGGTCAGGGCGGCGCGGATGATGGCCCGATAGTCGACCCCGTCGTGGTCGAAGAAGCGCTCGTCCTCGATCGCGATCACCGCGCGCCGGACCCGCCGAGGGATCATCTTGAGGGGAACGATCGTCCGGTTCTCGACGCCGTGGAGGGTCCTCAGCACACGATTCTCGGAGTCGAAGATCTTGGATGTCTGGGCGAGCTTCGGCTCCTTGAGGTCGGCCTTGGTCAGCTCCGGCAGGTTCTCCACCAGCTCGGCGCAGCCGGTCGCGACCACGGCCGCAACGCAGATCAGAGCTATTCGGAGTAGGGAAAGGCGAGACATCGCTCCCTGAGTCTACCGACGTATCCCTATTTACCGTGTTCTATTGTCAACCTCATGGTGGCTCCGGACGAAGTAAACGCCCTGCTTAACCGGCTTGTCTCCAACGCCGAGCACGTCGAGCGAGAAGAGGAACTGCTCGAGCGGCTGGGCTCGGGAAAAAAGCTACGAGTCAAGCTCGGGGTGGACCCGACCGCCCGGGACATCACCCTCGGATGGGCCGTGCCGCTGCGCAAGCTTCGCCAGTTCCAGGACGAGGGCCACACCGCGGTCCTCATCGTCGGCGACTTCACAGCTCGGATCGGTGATCCCTCGGGGAAGTCGGATACCCGTCCCCAGTTGACCGCCGAACAGGTCCAGGCCAACGCCGAGGCCTGTCTGACCCAGTTAATGGACATCCTCTCTGAGGACAATCTCGAGGTCCGCCACAACTCGGAGTGGCTGGCACGGCTCGATCTCACCGGAATCCTGCGGCTGACGTCGTCGATCACGGTGGCCCAGATGCTCGAGCGCGATGACTTCTCGAAGCGCTACGCCGAGCAGCGCCCGATCTCCATGGTCGAGTTCATGTACCCGGTCATGCAGGCCTATGACTCCGTGGCCGTCGAGGCCGACGTCGAGCTCGGGGGCACCGACCAGCTGTTCAACCTGCTGGTGGGCCGAGACCTGCAGCGCGCCCACGGCCAGCCCCCTCAGATCGCGCTGACCATGCCGCTTCTGGTCGGCCTCGACGGGGTCCAGAAGATGTCGCAGTCGCTCGGGAACTACGTCTCGATCAGAGAGGCACCCGAGGAGATGTTCGGAAAGCTCATGAGCATCCCCGACCACCTCCTCTCCCAATACGCCCGGCTCGCCACCGACCTCGACGAACAGGCCGTCAAGGAGATAGACGACGCCTCCCAGGAGGGGGGACCCGGCGCGGCCCGGGCGAAGCGCCGACTTGCCGGGGAGGTCATTTCCCTCTATCACGGCCCCCAGGCGGCCGAGCGAGCCGAGGCCGACTTCGACCGCAAGTTCAAGGAAGGCAAGGCCCCGGAGAGCGTCCAGGAGGCCGACATTCCCCCCGGCGCCGTCGACGGAGACAGGGTCTATCTGCCCCGGGTGCTGGCCGAACTGGGTCTGGCGAAATCGGGGTCCGAGGCCAAGAGGCTCATCGCCCAGGGTGGGGTGAGGGTCAACGGGGAGCCGGTCTCGTCCGAGGAGATCGGCCTCGACGCACTCAGCGAGGCGCTCCTTCAGGTCGGCAAGCGCAGGTTCATCCGCCTGACCTCGGGCGACCCCAGCGGCGCCATGGCCTCGACCGCCTCGGAGATGAAAAGACAGCGGCGCCCAAACCCCTGATCCGCGACCCGGGCTTTGCTTGGTCGGCTTAAGGCCGGGCGTGGTTGCCGAGCTAATAGTCCGGGCGGCGGTCTTGGGCCATCCTCTCGGGCAGGCCCGCCCTGAAGGAAGCGAGTGGACTGTTGCTCGTGCCTCCTAGGGCCTGTTAGATTAAGTAGTCCCTTCGGGGAAGACGTACGTTGGCATGCGCTTGCTCCGCTTGGAGAAGCGCCCGAAGTGAAAACGGGGAGTCGCCTACTGGCAGCCTGATTTGGAAAAACCAGGTGGTCGACGGCTCGCCGGTGTCACGCCGGCGTTTTTGTTTGCCCGAAGGGGGGCCGGGACGAGGTCCCGGAAATAGATGAAAAGGGCCGTTGTTAAGGCCCCGGGCTCCTTGAGAACTGAACAGTGTGCCTGCCGAGAAGCCCGCTCTCTTCTTTCTCCGGTGACCGCATTGCGGGAACTGCGTGACCAAGAACGAGATTGGGTGGATCGGAGACCAGCGGAAACCCGTCGATGACGAGTGGATCTTCGGATCCGACTTGACTTCGACGTACTCATGAATAAATCCGCACAAACGCATTTTGAATCTCACCGATTCGAAGCGTTCGGTGCACGGATTGAATCTCTACGGAGAGTTTGATCCTGGCTCAGGACGAACGCTGGCGGCGTGCTTAATACATGCAAGTCGAGCGACGAAACCGGAGTGGGTAACCACTCCGGCTGAAAGCGGCGAACGGGTGAGTAACACGTGGGTAACGTGCCCCGGACATTGGGATAACAACGGGAAACCGTTGCTAATACCGAATGACCCCTGTATTCCGCATGGAAAGCAGGGCAAAGCTCCGGCGGTCTGGGATCGGCCCGCGGTGTATCAGCTTGTTGGTGGGGTAAAGGCCTACCAAGGCTGTGACGCATAGCTGGCGTGAGAGCGTGGCCAGCCACACTGGGACTGAGACACGGCCCAGACTCCTACGGGAGGCAGCAGTAGGGAATCTTGCGCAATGAGCGAAAGCTTGACGCAGCGACGCCGCGTGAGGGATGAAGGCTTTCGAGTTGTAAACCTCTTTCAGCAGGGACGAAGCCGAAAGGTGACGGTACCTGCAGAAGAAGCCCCGGCCAACTACGTGCCAGCAGCCGCGGTAATACGTAGGGGGCGAGCGTTGTCCGGATTTATTGGGCGTAAAGAGCGCGTAGGCGGCTATCCACGTCGGATGTGAAAGCTCAGAGCTCAACTCTGAGAGGCCATTCGATACGGGATAGCTAGAGGCAGCTAGGGGAGAGTGGAATTCCTGGTGTAGCGGTGAAATGCGCAGATATCAGGAGGAACACCGGTGGCGAAGGCGGCTCTCTGGGGCTGTCCTGACGCTGAGGCGCGAAAGCTGGGGGAGCGAACAGGATTAGATACCCTGGTAGTCCCAGCCGTAAACGTTGAGTGCTAGGTGTGGGGAGGTCTTCAACCCTCTCTGTGCCGCAGCTAACGCATTAAGCACTCCGCCTGGGGAGTACGGCCGCAAGGC
>JALZEK010000057.1 GCA_030862065.1 Actinomycetota bacterium
CCGGTGTTCTCGGCGTGATCTATGAGCCAGAGGATGTCCTCGAGGCCGAAGTCGTCTAGCGATCCCCTGAGCAAGGGGCCCTCCCGTCCAACCGACTATTGCCAGATTTCCCCATGATGCCAGAAGCGGGCGTACTCCACTAGCGGGCAGGGAGGAATTGGTCCGTGAATAACCCGGACCTGTGCTGGATGGGAGCCAAGACCGCAACTGGTCCGACGCGTTCCTGGAACCGTGAGACTTGCTATTTCAGTACCACGGAGCCGGGAACATGCTGCGAGGCCGCGGGATCCTTGACACTCTGTGGAAAGAACCGGAATCGCGCGGCGAGGGGGGCGGACCCCTGAGGAAACCTGTGGAAGAAACCTGATCGCGCGGCGAGGGCGGCCGGATCCCCTGAGGCACCCTGTGGAGAAAGCATCCGTTTCAACGGATGCTTTCGGAACCAGCGCAGCGCGGGTGCCGAACGGGGACCGGCCGCCCGACAGCCGCATCGGTTTAGAACTCGGGCAGACCCTCGAAGGTCGTGGAGGGTTCGGCATAAAGCCGCTTCGGGATGCGACCAGATTTGAACGCGAGCCGGCCCGCCTCAACCGCCTTGCGCATGGCCTCGGCCATACCGGCGGGATCCTGAGCGCGCGTCACTGAGCTCGCCAGCAGCACGCCGTCGCACCCGAGTTCCATGGCGACCGCGGCATCGGAGGCCGTTCCGACCCCCGCGTCCAGAATCACTGGAACGGTCGTCTGGTCGACGACGATCCGAATGTTGTAGCGGTTGATGATCCCCATGCCGCTGCCGATCGGTGAGCCCAACGGCATGACGGCAGCACAACCGGAGTCCTCGAGGCGTCGGGCGAGTATCGGATCGTCACTCGTGTATGCGAGAACGACGAAACCATCGTCGGCGAGGTCTTCGGCGGCCTCCACGAGCCCGACCGGGTCGGGCAGGAGCGTCTGGTCGTCACCGATGACCTCGAGCTTGATCCAGTTCGTCTCGAACGCGTCGCGCGCCAGGCGTGCCGTCGTAACCGCGTCTTTGGCCGTAAAGCAGCCGGCAGTGTTCGGGAGGAGCCTCACCCCGGCGCGATCGAGCACGTCGATGATCGAGCCCCTGGAGTTGGGATCTACACGCCGAAGCGCGACCGTCGCCAGCTCGGCCCCCGACACGACGAGAGCGCGCTCCAGAGCGTCGAGGCTCGAGGCTCCCCCCGTTCCGAGGATTAGCCGGGAGGAGAAACTCTCACCGCCGATCTCAAGCGGATCGTCCACGTCAGCCGCCTCCGATCGCATCGAGAACCTCTAGCCGATCGTCGTGGGACAAAGAGGTGACGTCCCACTTCGTCCGGGGAACGACCTCGCCGTTGACGGCGACGGCGGTGCCCCTCTTGCGGCGCTGGGGGGCCACGCGCCCGACCACCTCCGAAACGGTGGGGGGTCCGGCGAAGTCCATGGGCTCGCCGTTCACGATGAGCTTCACGACGCCGCCCTCGCCGCCCGCCGGAAACGGCCTGGGTCGAAGGCTCGGATCTGGGGGTCGACGGCTTCGCCGGCTATCAGATGCGCGATCGCGACCGAGGTGACCGGCGCGAGCAAAAGCCCGTTGCGGAAGTGTCCGGTCGCGTACAACAAACCGTCGATCCCGGACGATCCGATGACCGGCCCGTTGTCGGGCGTGGCCGGGCGCAGCCCGCAGGCCGCCTCCGTCAGCTCAAGTTCGGTGATCCCCGGAAGAAGCTCGTAGGCACCGCGCAGCAGGTCGTAAACCGCTCCGGCGGTGACTGTGAGGTCGAACCCTCGCTCCTCCATCGTCGCCCCCACCACAAGCCGGCCGTCGCCGCGCGGCACCACGTAGACGTCGGTCGAGCGCACCGTACGCGTGGCGATCGGTGCTTCCGGAGCCCCTCGAAGGTGGAGAAGTTGCCCTTTGACCGGGCGCAGCGGGATAGTGGCATCGGCCGGTATGCCTCCGATGTCGGCCGACCACGAACCGGCGGCCACCACGACCGTGGAAGTGTCGATCCGGTCTCCGGAATCGAGGATCACACTCGGCCCCCGCGCGTTTAGATCGAGGGTCGCCACTTTGTGTGCCACGAATTCGACCCGGGCCCTATTGCAGGCGCTAAGGAGCGCGGAGATGAGAGCCCGGTTGTCGACCTGATGGTCATCCTCGACGAGGATGCCGCCCCTGATGCGGGGCGAAAGATAGGGCTCGAGGGCGCGGCACTCTCGGGCTCGCAGCCTCTCGACCGAAAGTCCCATTCTTTTCTGGAGAGCAAAGAGATCATCGAGGACAGCGTTTTCGTCCGCATCCCGCGCCACCACCACAGTTCCCACGGACCGATATCCGGAGGGAAGGCCCGACGCGTGCTCGAGTTCCTCGGCCCACCCTGGATACAGTCGGGCAGACGCGAGATTGAGCTCGAGCAATTTTTCCTCGCCGTAATGGACCTCGGTTACCGGGGCCAGCATCCCAGCGGCGGCCCAAGACGCGGCACGCCCGGGGATTTCGTCGACCACGACGACCTGCAGGCCGCGGCCTGCCACTCGCCAAGCAATGGAAAGCCCGACGACCCCGCCGCCCACTACGACTACGTCGGGCGCGCTCATCGGGCAGAAGGTTCGGAAGAGATCGAAATCATGTGCCTCCCCACGGCGGCGTTATCCGCATCGGGTATTGGGGGTCGCGAGCGGCCTCAGCTCGCCTCTCAGCCCGGTGCCCCGAGCTCCCCCTGCTGCTTAATCAGTATAGGGCCGGGACCTTGTTGCCAAGACGATTTAATGGCGAGTGATCGCTGAGCTTGAGCTCTTTCACCAGGTGAACAACCGTCCCGCGCTGCGGTTCGGAAATAAACTGCACACCGTCGACCAGCGACCTCATCAACTGGATCCCGCGCCCGCCCTCCGCGCTCGGATGGACACTGCCAGCCAAGGATTCGTGATCGAAGCCGGCCCCCGTGTCCGTGACGCGAATCTCGCAGCGCGCGTCGCTGATCTCGAACCCAACCTCGTACTCGTCCTCGGGACCCTCGGCATGCTTCAAGACGTTGCTGCATGCCTCCGTCACGGCGACTTCGACATCGGCGACACACTCTGGATCCACCCCGAGACGCTCGAGGGAACCCTGAACAAGATGGCGAACGATCGGGACGCTTGCCCGTTCTCGTGGCAAACAGAGTGTGAAGACGAGGTCCATACCCTGAGGATTCCCTTTGCGAGGTGCTCAAAACCGTTACAAGCGGCAGCTATAGGCGCCTTCGGAGAGGTTGCTCAGCTTCCGGTCAGCACCTTATTGAGGCCAACCAGAGCGGTCGCCACCTGGGTCGCGCTCACGTCGCGATGAGTGACCAATCTCAGGCTGTGGCCCGGAAACCCAACGGTGACAACACCGAGGTCGAGCAGCTCGCGACTCACCTCGGGGGCCTGCTTTCCGAACGGAGACAGATTCAGATAGACCATGTTCGTCTCGACCGCGGCCAGATCGACGGCGTCTGGGTGAAGGTCCGCCAGCCCCTCTGCCAGGGTCCGGGCGTTGGCGTGGTCCTCGGCCAGGCGGTCAACCCCCTTCTCGAGGGCAACCCGGGCGGCCGCCGCGATGACTCCGACCTGGCGCATCCCCCCACCCAAACGCTTTCGGAGCCGTCTGCCCGCGGCAACGGCCTCTTTCGTGGAGACGACCATCGACCCGATCGGAGCCCCCAGGCCCTTGGAAAAACAGAAGCTGACCGTGTCGGCGCAATCGGCCCACTCCCCGGCGGGGGTGCCGGTGGCCACCTGGGCGTTGAACAACCGAGCTCCGTCGAGGTGCACGGATACGGAATTCTCCCGACAGACCTTGGACACGGCTCGAGCCTCGTCGATGGGGAAGATCCGGCCCCCGGCCCCGTTGTGAGTGTTCTCGAGCGCCACCACCGCGCTCCGTGGGTTGTGATCGTTTCCGGGCCGCAAAACGTCTGCTACCTGGTCGGCCGTGATCGTTCCGGCCGACCCCGTAAGCGGTCTGATCATGAGCCCAAGATGGGCCGCCACCGAACCACCCTCGAAGTGCAGGAAATGGGCGTCCGAATGACATACCACCTCGTCTCCGCGCCGCGCGAGCAGGCCGAGACAGACCTGGTTACCCATCGACCCTGTCGGAACGAAGAGCCCCGCCTCCTTGCCGAGAAGGTCGGCCGCGTAATCCTGCAGCGAGTTGACGGTGGGGTCGTCCCCGAAGACATCGTCGCCGACCTCGGCATCGGCCATAGCCCGGCGCATCTCCGGTGTGGGCCGGGTGACTGTGTCGGAACGAAGATCAATCAGGTCGGTCATTCCGGCAGCCTAAAACCTGCTCGCGCCGGCCAGAGCAAGGTCAGCCGAAGAAGACCTCTGCGGTCTCGAAGAGATGGGGGTCAAGCGTCTTCAACTCCCCCACTCCTTCGCTCAGAGCAACCCGCTCGATGTTCGTTCCCCGCAGGGCCACCATCTTTCCGTAATCTCTCTCGTCGACCGCATCGACGGCCTCGATTCCAAAGCGGGTTGCGAGCACTCGGTCAAAAGCGGTAGGCGTACCCCCACGCTGGATGTGTCCGAGGATCGTGACGCGCGTCTCGTATCCGGTGCGCACCTCGATCTCTCTTTCCAGCGCGACCCCGATTCCACCAAGGCGAACGTGACCGAAGGCGTCCTTTTCTTGGGTCTGTATCGATTCCTCGCCCTCGGCCGGAGTGGAGCCCTCCGCAACGACCACGATCGAAAAGGTGTGGCCCCGGCTGTGGCGGTGGCGGATGTGCTCGCAAACGACCTCTATATCGAAGGGGCGTTCGGGAACGAGGATCGCGTCGGCCCCCCCGGCGATCCCGGAGTACGTCGCGATCCAACCGGTGTGGCGACCCATCACCTCCAAGACGATGACGCGGTTATGAGATTCCGCGGTTGAGTGAAGACGATCGATCGCGTCGGTACAGATCTGGACCGCGGTCTGGAAGCCGAAGGTGAAGTCCGTTGCCGACAGATCGTTGTCGATGGTCTTCGGCACACCCACGACGTTGACCCCCTCGGAGGTCAGCTTGTCGGCGACTCCTAAAGTGTCTTCGCCTCCCACGGCGATCAGCGAATCGATGTGCTCGGAATCGAGGCTCTCCTGGATTCGCTCGACCCCCCTTTCCTCCTTGAAAGGGTTGGTGCGCGAGGACCCCAGGATCGTCCCCCCGCGATGAAGGATGCCGGAGGTGTTATCGGGGGTGAGGTGGATGACCCGGTTCTCGAGAACCCCTCGCCAGCCGTCCTTGTAGCCGACGATGGCGTGTCCGTAAATGTTCACGCCCTTGCGGACGACGGCCCGGATAACCGCGTTGAGTCCGGGGCAGTCTCCGCCTCCGGTGAGGATGCCGATACGTGCCACGTCTCCCCCTTTTCCGGTTATCGATGCGCGATCCCCAATTTATTCGCCCTCGGCTCCCAACGCGCCCGGCGGTGGGGCGGGGGCCTCGATCTCCTCGATCGCCCGATCGCCCCTCAATAAGGCCCCCCCACGAGCCGAAAAAGAAGTATGGGAGGCACCAGCGGACGATCCCGGCGCGCCCTCGTGGCGTGCGCCCTGTTCGCCGTCGCCGCAGCCGGCGCGGCTCAGTCCGCCGCGGCCGGCGACGTGCATGCCCTTAGAGATGAGGCCCAAGCGGTGGCCGACGAGATCACGTCTCTTGAACTCCGTCTCTCCGAGCTCGAAGACGAGCGGAGTGAGCTCGAGGTTCAGATCACGCAATCCGACCAGGAGCTTGCGGCCATGGAGGTCGAAATCCACGATGCCGAGGCCGCATACGCCGAGGCCTCTGCCGACTTCGAGGAGCGCGCGATCGAGACCTACAAGGCCGGGGCAGGAATCGAACTCGAAATGCTGCTGTCGGCGAAGACTCTCGGGGACATGTACGACGTCACCCGAACCCTCCAGGAAGCGGCCACGATCGATCAGGATCTGATCGCGGAGTTACTCGACGCCAAGGCCGACGCCGAGGCCGCGCAGGATCGGGTCGACGACCAAAAGCAAAGGCTGATGGAGGCCAAGGTTCGCTCCGACACTCTGACCGAGCGCATCGGAAGCACGATCTCGGCCCGGGACTCGGTCTTCGAGGAGCTCAACGATCGCATTGCCGAACTGGAGCGCCAGGCCGAAGTGGAGGAGAAGACCGAAGACAAGGTGGACACTTCGTCCCTTCCCTATCCCGGCAGAGTTCCCACACCGCGCTGGGGCACACACGACCCCGACCGTCTGGTCGGAACCGGACCCGCGGACGGGATCCCATCGATCTTTCGTTCAACCGGGGTTTCGTTCCAGGGCGAGGCGTCGTGGTACGGGCCCGGCTTCGAAGGCAACACCACGGCCAACGGCGACGTTTTCGATTCGAGCCTTTACACCGTGGCGAGCAAGACCCTTCCGTTCGGCACTTACCTGTACGTCAAGTACGGCGGACGGGGGGTGGTCGTGTACGTGAACGACAGGGGCCCCTACGCCGACGATCGGATCCTCGACCTCAGCCACGCTGCCGCGCAAGCCATCGGCATCAGCGGGGTTGGCTGGGTGAGGGCCGAGATAATCGTCAAGAAATAGCCGGCTCCCGGATTCGGAGGTATTTCTTCAGCAAGACCTCGGTTCCGTCGGGGCCGGGCTGGATGTCGACTTCGTCCATCAGATCCCAAATAATTTCGAGCCCCAGTCCCCCGGGCTCAATGTTGTCGATCGTCGGCTCGGGACGCCGCGCCGGATGAACAGCTCGCGACCATCCCCTCGACGAGAAATCTCGGACTCGAAAACGGACCTGGGTGGGATCGATACGCCATTCGAAGACAGGGTCTCGGTCCCCTGGGTCGCGTGCTCCGTGGATCAGGGCGTTGGTGCAGGCCTCCGTCATGGCGATGAGGCACTCGAAGGTGATCGATGCGTCCACCCGGGCCCGCTCGAGAGCCGAGCGCACGAGCCTTCTCGCTCTCGACACGCTAGCTTTATCTCCAAGTACCAAGCCCTGCACGTCGGCCCCTTTATCCGGAGGACCATGTCCGAAATCGTTGTTTCGATCGATGCCGGAACTACCGGTATCAAGGTCCTCGTAGTGGACGCCCACATGCAGGTACGCGGGCGCGCTTACTCCGAGTTCTCTCAGTTCTACCCCCAACCCGGATGGGTTGAACACGATCCTGAGGAAATCTGGAACACCACCCAAGTGGTGATGAACGAGGCCCTGGAGGACGCAGGCGTCGGTGTCGCCGAGATCGCGGGAATAGGTATCACCGATCAGCGCGAGACGACCGTTCTGTGGGAGCGTGCAACCGGGCTGCCGGTCGCTCCCGCGATCGTCTGGCAAGACCGCCGCACCGCATCCATCTGTGAGCGACTGAAGAGCTCGGGCATCGAGGAGGAGATCGGCAGACGAACCGGGCTCGTGCTGGATCCCTATTTCTCGGGGACCAAGATCATGTGGCTCCTCGATCACGTCGACGGCCTTAGAGCGCGGGCCGAAGCGGGCGAGATCGCCTTCGGCACAATCGACTCGTGGTTGATCTGGAAGTTGACCGGTGGTACACGTCACGTGACCGAGCCCTCAAACGCATCCCGAACGCTCCTTTATTCGCTCGACGCGAGGGATTGGGATCCGTGGGCTCTCGAACGCTTGAACATCCCCCCATCCCTTCTTCCCGAGATTCGTCCCTCGAGCGGTCGTTTCGGCGAGACCGACGCTGGGGTATTCGACGGAGTCTCGGTTCCCATCTCAGGGGCGGCCGGCGATCAGCAAGCGGCTTTGTTCGGGCAGGCCTGTTTTGAAGTCGGCATGGCGAAAAACACATACGGCACGGGATCGTTTGTGTTGATGAATACGGGCGGGGATGTACGACGCTCTGACCACGGGTTGTTGTCCACGGCGGGGTGGGAAACCGACACCGACTTCTCTTATGCCCTGGAGGGCTCGATCTTCGTTACGGGAGCCGCGATTCAGTGGCTTCGCGATGGACTCGGGATTATCGAAAGCGCGGCTCAGGCGGGTCCCCTTGCAGAGTCCGTCGACGACGCGGGGGGTACCTACCTCGTCCCCGCCTTCGTCGGATTGGGCGCACCGCACTGGGATCCCTACGCGCGCGGCGCCTATATGGGCATCACCCGGGGGACGACGAAAGCTCACCTCGCCCGGGCAGTGGTCGAGTCGATGATCTTCCAAACGCGCGATGTGGTCGAGGCGATGACGGCGGATTCCGGGATCGCTCCGGCCGAACTCAGAGTCGACGGAGGAGCAAGCGTCATGGATCTCATGTGCCGGCTTCAGGCCGACCAACTTGGAGTCCCGGTGACCCGTCCGGCAAACCTCGAGACGACCGCGCTGGGGGCGGCGTACCTGGCCGGCCTGGCCGAGGGGGTCTGGGCATCACCGGACGAGATCCAAAAGGAGTGGTCCGCGGCCGCGACCTTTGAGCCGACCGATAACCGCGACCAAGTCGAATCCGCCTATCAAGGGTGGAAGCGGGCGGTGGAGCGGGCAAAGGAGTGGGTCCAGAAATGACTGCCTGCGAACGGCACGGGTTGCGATTGACGTGATGCTGAGGAGACCGCCTGCGAACGTCACGGGTGGCGATTGACGTGATGCTGAGGAGGGCGCTCGCGGCCGCGATCGCCGCCGTCCTTCTCGTCGCCGCCCCAACCACCGCCGGGGATGGCAGGCCGTGGAGGCCGAGACGCGATGCTGCCGTTACCTATGCTCGAGGCCGGGCGGGTTCGATCAGCTTCGCCGCGATCAACGAAAGGGGACGGATGTGGGCATACCGTCGCAACCGCGTCCGTCCCGCCGTCAGCGTCTTCAAGGCAATGCTTCTCGTCACCTACCTCCGCATGGGAACGGTGAGAGACCGGCGCCTACGACCCTGGGAGAAGGACATGTTGCGCCCGATGATCCGACGCTCGGACAACTACGCCGCCTCGAGGTGCCGCGACATCGTCGGGCACCGGCGCATCCGGCGGCTGGCCCGGGACGCGGGGATGCGGGACTTCAGAGTGGTTCGCCCCTGGGGACTGAGCGAGATCACGGCCCGGGATCAGTCACGCTTCTTCTTCGCCATGGAGCGCTTCATACCTCGCCGGCATGAGGACTTCGCTCGCTACCAACTGGCACACATAGTCCCGCGCCAGAGGTGGGGCATGGCGCGCTTTATCGATCGCCGCCTCGAGGACTGGAAGTTGTTCTTCAAAGGGGGCTGGGGATCCGGGACCGGTCGCTACGGGCATCAGGTGGCGTTCCTCGAAAAGCGCGACCGGCGGATAGCGGTGGCGATCCTTACGGAGCACGGCCCGAGTTTTCGCTACGCGAAGGAAACGCTGCGAGGAGTGGCACGCCGGCTGATGGGGGGCCTGCGCTGATTTACTGGTGCCCCCGGTGCAGTGGTGCAGCCGGTGCGCTTGCATCACGCGCACCACTGCATCAGCGCGTTTCACCAGACCTACATGCCGTCTGAGTGTCGGCAGGCGCGAAACACAATCTCAAGAAGGAGAACCGAGGAACTCAAATGAGCCCTCGCAGGATCAGCCCGCCAGCGGCTCCTCGGAGAGGTCGATGTCGTCGCCCGAGCGGGCCGATTCGGGAAGCGGCACCGTCGCAGTCCGGGAGGCGTACTCGTCGACGTACTCCTGACCCGACAGCTGCATGATCTCGTACATGATCTCGTCGGTGGCCGACCTTAGGACCATCCGATCCCCCTGACGATCCTGATAACGGGAGAAATCGAGGGGCCGGCCGAACCTGACGTTGACCGTGAGCCGGCCGGTCATTCGCGGCCACTTCGCCGACTTCGGCATCACCTTGTCTGTCCCGAGGAGCCCACAGGGGATCACCGGAACGCCAGCCGCAACGGCGAGTCTCGCCACGCCCGTCCGTCCTCGATGCAGGTGACCCTCAGGCGATCTCGTTCCCTCGGGATAGATGCCCAGGAGGTTTCCCTCCTCCAAGACGCCAAGGGCTACGTCGAGCGACCGCTTGGATTTCTCTCCTCCTTCTCGTTCGGTCGGAATCTGGCCGACCATGCGAAAGAACCACGACGTCTTCCACGACTTGAAGTAGTCGGCCTTTGCCAGATAGGTAACTCGCCGGCGCTTCACGACGAGAGGTATGAAAAAGGAATCAAGGAAGGAGAGGTGGTTCGCAGCGATGATCGCAGACCCCTTCGGGATGTTGTCGAACCCCTCCACACGAATCCGATAGACGGTCTTGAGAATCGGCTTGAGTATGGCCTTGATGATCCAGTACACCCGGCGAATGCCTCCCTCGTCGCCGGTCCCCCCGCTATCCGCCGCTCCGGCCCCGGCCCGAGGCCAAGTCGGCGCGGCCGCGGGAACCGGCAGAATCGGTCAAGCTTTTGACCCTCTTCGATTACAACAGTTACAGCAAGACCCGACCGGAGGCAAGGTGGCCGGAATAACCACCCGGGAGGAAGCGTGTCCGACGTCGAGATTCTAGAGGGAGCCGAGGAATTCGAGCTCGGTTCGGGGCCGGTCGGAGCCTTGCTCGTCCACGGATTCACGGGGAGCCCTCAGGGAATGAGGGCGCTCGGCGAGTATCTGGCAGACAACGGGATCGCCGTCGTGGGGGTCAGGCTCCCCGGCCATGGAACGACCTGGCAGGAGCTCAACACGAAAAGCCACGAAGACTGGACGGCCGCGGTCGAGGACGGTTATGACCGCCTCGCTGCCAAGAGCGAAGAGATCTTCATCGTAGGACTGAGCTTCGGAGCCTCACTCGCCCTGAATTTCGCCGCGAAGAATCCACACCGGGTCAAGGGTCTCGTCTTGCTCGCAAGCTGGGTGATGACGAAGGACCCTCGCCGGTTCCTCGCTCCTTTCATCAGACTGGTACTGCAGTCCCTCCCGGGCGCCGGCAACGACATCGCGGATCCCGAACAGCGCGAGATCGTTTACGAGAGGGTGCCGACGAGGGCCGCGTACTCGATGCTGAAGTTCACAAAGGGGGTGCGGAAGTCGCTGTCGTCCGTGCGATGCCCCGCTCTCCTGATCCACTCTCACAACGATCACACCGCCCATCCCGACAACGCTCCGCTGATCCACGACGCCATCGGGTCGACAGACAAGGAAATCGTGTGGGTGGATGGCTCGTACCACGTGATCACGGTCGACGTCGACAGAGACGAGATCTACAGACGCACTCTTGAGTTCATCAAGGAGCGAGCGGATGCCTTCTGAGCACGTCAATCTGGAAGGCCACATCATCGATTCGCAGATGCTTCCCAAGGTTCTCGACGAGATCGTCGACGCAGGAGCCTCTTACGAAGTGATCGATCTGAAGCTCGGCATAAAGCACGACGACACGTCGACCGCCAGAATCGAGGTAACCGCCGAGACCGAGGACGAACTCACCGAGCTCATCGATCGCCTCACGCAGTTCGGCGCCAACCGCGAATCGGTGGAGGATGTCGCCCTCGTCCAGGCCGACAGAGACGGTGCCTTTCCGGACGGTTTCTACTCGACGACGAATCTCGAAACCGACGTGCGAGTGGATGGAAGCTGGGTCCGCGTCCGGCATCCGGAGATGGACTGCGGCATCGTGATCGAAAACGGCGAAGCGCGAACCATCCCAATGGGAGAGGTCGAGAAGGGCATGAGAATCGTCATGGGAGGCCACGGGATCCGAGTCGTGCCATTGGAGCAGGCGTCCGCGAGCGACAAGCAGGCGTTCGAATTCATGGGCTCGGACATCTCAAGCGAGAAGCCGAAGGCGTTACTTGTGGAGAGGGTGGCCAATCAGATGCGTGAGGTAAAGAAGAGGGGTCAACGAATCCTCTGGGTCGCCGGTCCGGCTGTCGTTCACACCGGCTCGGGGCCCGATCTCTGCGCTCTGATCAGAGCGGGCTACGTGCGCGCCTTTTTCGCCGGAAATGGGGTGGCCGCGCACGATATCGAGTCGAACATGTTTGGAACCTCGCTCGGTGTGTACCTCGAACACGGGGACCTCGCGGAGCACGGACACGAGCATCACATTAGGGCGATCAACGAACTCCGCCGTCATGGTTCGTTTGCCTCGGCCATCAAGGCCGGGGTCTTCAACGACGGGATCGTTTACCACCTCGTCGAACTAGGCGCCGAGTTCCTCTTCGGAGGAAGCGTGCGCGACGACGGGCCCCTTCCGGAGATCGAGACCGAGATGCTCGACGTCCAGCGGCGGCTGCGCGACATCATCTGGGGTGAGAACGGTGACGACCTCGTCGGATACTGCATCGTGGTAGGCACGATGCTGCACGGGATCGCAACCGGGAACTGTTTGCCCGCGTCGGTTCCTCTCGTCTGCGTCGACATTAACCAGGCCACTGTGACGAAGCTCATGGACCGTGGCTCGCACCAATCACTCGGAATCATCACCGACGTGGGTTTGTTCATTCGGGAACTCGCCGAACGGCTGGCTCCGGAGGAGGTCCGAGACGCAGCCGCGGACGCGGAGGTCCGGGAGGCGGGTGCCCGAACCCGCCGCTGAGTCGCCGTCGAGGGCGACCTCACGGGTTATCTGGAGAGGTCGCGACAGCTCGAGTACAGCTTGACCGTGCCTCGCTCATATGTCTCGGTGGGGGCGCCGCAGGCTTGTCTCAAACTCGCCTCGAGCTCCGCCTTCTCCACCCTGCGGGGTGTATCGGACGTGTACCCCGTCACCAACCACAACCGGGCGTGGCGCGCCGAGTCCGCAACTATGCGTTCGTAATCCGGCGAGAAGCGCTTCTTGCTGTACCCGAGCCACTGTTCACTCGGATAGACGACCTCTGGGAGTGGAGCCGACCTTCTGTTCTCTTCCACGTAGTAGCCCGAGTAATAGCCAAACGGTCTCAAAATCGTCGGCGAATAAAAGACGATCCCATCTCGGACACTCGCGTTTTCGATCACGACCTCGGCCTTGGCCCTCCAGTTGTCGGTCGACCCCGCCGAGTACCAGTCCTCCAGCTGTATCGCCGTGAACGCGGCGATCAACCCAAATGCCGCGATCGCGACCGGAAGGGGACGCAGTACCGAGAGGCCCAGAACCGCGCACAGGACGACTCCCGGAACCGCCACCAACAGGTATCGAGCCTGGAAAACCGGCTGCACGTAAGACAGGCCAAAGCCGCCTACTACGGGGATCGAAAACCACAGAAAGCAAAGCCCGCACCCCCACAGACCGATGTCCCCGCGTCTGGTTGCCAGCCCGGCGAGCGCACCGATCAGCGTCGCCGTGGTGAGGACACCGTAGGCGATGAGCAGCCCGTTGCCCCCGTCACCCGTCAGTTGGAGGAGCGCTGCGTGTAGTTGGCCGAGGCTCGGGTCGGGGATCCAATCCACCTGCCCCACGTTGCGAAACAGGATGAAGTAGGCGAGAGGAATTCCGAGCAGCGCGATGGCCACATACGACCTCACCAACTCCCTGATCGGGATTTGATCTCTTCTCAGAAACGGCAACGACAGAACATGGGCTGCCAGCACGAACGCGGCAAAGAAGTGCGCGTACAGCGATAACCCTCCGACGAGCGCGTAGGCGAGGAAGCTCCACGTGGTCTTGTCCATGACTGACTTGACGAAGAAGAGCGTGGACATCGTCGCCAGCATCACGGAAAGGGAATAGCCCCTCACCTCCTGGGCATGCGTGACAAAAAGCACGTTCACCGACATCAGGACCGAGGCCGCCAGAGCCCGCCCCGAGCCAAAGAGTCTGCGGGCGAGAAGGTAGAGGGCCAGCACGCTCACGACCGCGAAGAGGGTGGGCAGAAGTCTCAGGACGAACTCCGAGCTGCCGAGTCCGAGCCAGCCCTTCAACGAAAGGTAGAACAGGCTGGCGTTCGCCTCACTCGTGGTGAGCGATTCCCACAGAGACGGCCAATCCAGTTGGGCGATGAAGTAACTCGTCGCCTCGTCGTTCGCCAGGTCCTTGTCCCCCAGGGAATAGAGAATCACCGCCCCGGCGAGGATCGTCACCCCGAACAGACCGAAGACGTCTCGCCTGCCGGCGAGAGCAGCCATCCATGTGGTCGGTCTTCGTTCGGCAACCGCCACTGATCGACATCGCTCCTTGGTTCGGAGTTCTCACCGGCGCCGCCCTGATCGGGAACGCCCAGGTGACAACTATTACAGGCCGAGCCGATCCTGAAGGATCTCTTGCAGCGTCGGGCTCGAGGTCTCCTGCAACTCATAGGTCGCGCGCACCGCCGGTTTTTCGATGTCGCAGATCTGACGAAGGTCGATCGGGGTCGCGATCAAGACGACATCTGCATCGGATGCGTTGATGGTCGCGGCAAGCTCCTCCCTCTGGACCCGCGAATAGCCCATTGCCGGGAGCAAGGCCCCGATGTGGGGGTGGGTTTCGTACACCTTGGCAATTGATCCGACGGCCCACGGCCTCGGATCGACCAGATCCGCTCCTCGCCGACGGGCCGCGACGACTCCGGCGCCGTAACCCATCTCGCCGTGAGTGAGGGTGGGCCCGTCCTCGACGACGAGAACGCGCTTGCCGGTCAACGACAGATCGTCCTCGACGGTTATGGGAGAGTTCGCCTCCACTATCTCGGCCTTCGGGTTCGCCACGGTGATCGTCGATCTCAAAGTCGCGACTGCCTCCGGAGTCGCGGAGTCGACCTTGTTTATGACCACGACGTCTGCCATCCGCAGGTTTGCCTCACCCGGGTGGTAAGAGGTCTCGTGACCAAGTCTCAGAGGATCGGCAAGCGTTATGTGCACGTCCGGGGCGTAGAAGGAGAGGTCGTTGTTACCACCGTCCCAGATGACGACGTCCGCGTCCTCTTGAGCGCGCTCGAGGATCTCTCCGTAGTCGATCCCCGCGTAGACGATGGATCCGTTGGCAAGATGGGGTTCGTACTCCTCGCGCTCCTCGATGGTGCAGTCCGCGGCCACCAGATCGTCGTAGGTCTCGAATCGCTGCACCGCCTGTTTCACGAGATCGCCGTAGGGCATTGGGTGGCGCACAACTGCGACCCTCTTCCCCGCGGACCCCAAGATGCGCGACACCGCTCTCGTCGTCTGGGATTTCCCGCTCCCCGTTCTCACCGCGCAGACCGCCACGACCGGGACGGCTGCCCTCAGCATCGTCGACCGGGGGCCGAGCAACGTGAAGTCGGCCCCGGCCGCCAGGGCCCGCGATCCGATGTGCATGACCGCGGCATGGGAGATGTCGGAGTAGGCAAAGACCACCTCCTCGACCCCCCGTTCGGCGACCAGTTCCTCAAGCGACTCCTCCGGATGGATGGGAATCCCCTGCGGATAGAGGGGGCCGGCCAGCTCGGGGGGGTAAACCCGACCCTCGATGCCGGGGATCTGGGTTGCGGTGAAGGCCACCACGTCGTAGTCCTGATCCGCCCGATAGCGGACGTTGAAGTTGTGGAAATCCCGCCCCGCCGCCCCCACGATGACGACACGCCGTCGGGCGCCTCGGTGGGTATCCATCGAGGGCGAAGGATACCCCGCTAACCTGTACGCCCATGGAGCGAAAACTCACCCGACGAGGCAGCGAGCGACGCGACCAGGTCATGGACGCCGCCTACCGCCTGTTCGCAGAGCAGGGTTACCACCGCACCACCGTGGGCGACGTCTGCGACGCCCTCGAGGTGGGAAAGGGCGTCTTCTACTGGTACTTCCCCTCCAAGGAGGCTCTCTTCTCGGAGCTGTTGAAGAGCTCACTGCTCAAGCTGCGACGGGCCCAGCAGGAGGCCATCGAGGGCATCGACGACCCCGTCGAGCGCATCGAGCGCGGGATCCGGGCCTCGATCGAGTTCTTCAGGGCCAACCCTGGATTTCTTGCCCTCAGTAGAACCGCGGCCCGCTACGAGGAGTTCGCGGGCTTCGTCGAGCGCGGGCAAGAGATAGTCGTTGCCGACACCGCCACCCACATAAAGGAGGGCATGGCCCAGGGCCGCATCCGCCACGGGGATCCCGAGCTGATGGCCCACGGGATCCTGGGCGCCATCTTTCACTTCGTCGAGACCTACTTCGGAACGGAGGCCGGCCACGTCGAGGAGCGGCCCCAGTTGGCCGACGAAGCGGTCGCCTTCTGCGTCCAGGGGATCCTGGCG
>JALZEK010000061.1 GCA_030862065.1 Actinomycetota bacterium
CCGCCGGGGGCGGTCCACTAGGCTTTAACCACTGCCCGGCCTAGGAGGAAGCGATTCAGCCCGAGCGAAACCTGCGCGTCCTTCCGACCGAAGCGGACGAGCGCGTCTCTTACTGGACGCTGCTGAAGAACGGCATTTTCGCGCGGTTCTTCGCCGCTCAGGTCGTCTCGAGCCTCGGTGACTGGGTCGGAGTAATTGCGATTGCCGTGTACGCAGAGCAACTCGGAGGGGAGACCGGTGTCGGCCTGGTTATGTCGGCGCGGGTCCTACCGGGTTTCATCGTCGGGCCCCTGGCCGGGGTGGTCGCCGACCGCTGGAATCGGAAGCGGACGATGGTGTTCGCAGATGTTCTGCGGGGAGTGATTCTGTTCTCTCTCCCCTTTTTCCCGAACCTCATCTATCTGCTTCTGGCCTCGATGGTGCTCGAGTCTCTGACTCTCGTATGGGGGCCGGCCAAAGACGCATCACTTCCACACTTCGTAAAGCGATCGCATCTGCAGCGGGCCAGTTCCCTCTCGTTGTTGGCGATCTACGGGCCGTGGCCCCTGGCCTCGGTGGTATTCGCCTCGCTGTCGTTCCTGGGCGCCTTTCTCGGCGAGCACATCGAGGTCATGAGCGGTCTTCAAGACAATCAGGAGGCAGTGGCGCTGTGGGTTGACTCCATCACATTTGGATTCTCGGCCCTCATGGTGGCAACGTTGCCGATACCCTCTTCCCCACGCCGGACCAAGGCCCTGGATCTGTCGCAGATAAAGACCGACCTGGTGGAAGGGCTGCGCTTCGTCGCCACCCACAAACAGGTCCGCCCGTGGCTTATCGGAATCGCCTTCACTTTCGCCGCGGCAGGAGGGGTCTTCTCGCTCGGCGTCAGCTTCATCGATCACGTCCTCGGGGGAAGTCCAACCAGCTTCGGTGTGGTCATTGGATTTCTCGCGACCGGCATGATCATCGGACTGCTCGTGGCGGGGATTCTCGGTGAACGGATCAAGAAGGACGTCCTCTTCTCATCCGCTCTGTTACTGCTTGGCACTTCTCTGATCCTGTTCGCTTCCATGAGCTCGCTGGGACCGGCGATCCCGATAGCGAGCGCACTCGGTTTCTTCGGAGGCGTCGCCTATTCGATTGGGTATTCGTTGATGCAGGAAACGACGGAGGACGAACTTCGGGGACGCACCTTCAGCGCCGCCTATACGGTTATTCGTTTGGGAACCCTTCTCGGCCTCAGCGTCTTCCCGTTGGTTGCGGGGGCGATCCCCCACTACACGATCGACATGCCCGCCGGACCGCTGGAACTACCCGGTAGCCGTATAACGTTATGGCTCGCGGGCCTGGTGGTTATCGGAGGAGGATTCTTGTCGATGCGCGCCATCCGAGCGCGAAGGGCGGAGCACAGACTTCATCATGAGAACGGGTTCTTCATTGCCTTCGAAGGCGGGGACGGAGCCGGAAAGACCACGCAGATGGAGGCCTTGCGCAAGTGGCTGGAGGCGCGCGGCGAGGGGGTAGTCGTCACGCGGGAACCGGGCGGCACCCAGATCGGCGAGCGCATACGGGACATTCTTCTGGACCCAAAGGCGGGGGACATGGACTCCCGAACGGAGGCGTTGCTCTACGCCTCCGACAGGGCTCAGCATGTGGCGCAGGTCATCGAGCCGGCCCTGAAAGAAGGAAAGATCGTGCTGTCCGATCGCTTCATCGATTCATCGCTGGCCTATCAGGGACTCGCCAGAGGCCTGGGATTGGAGGAGATCTTCGACATAAGCAAGTGGGCAACGGGTGGCGTGATGCCCGATCTGGTTCTTTACCTCAAGGTCGATCCCTCAACGGGCCTCGCCCGGATCGAAGGAGATGTCGACCGGCTCGAAAAGGAGGACCCGGCATTTCACGAGCGCGTGTCGATCGCCTACCGAAAACTGACCAAGAAATATCCCGATCGCATCGTCGTGGTGGACGCCAACCGCAGCCCGGCCGAGGTGCACGACGAAATCGTCAAAGCTGTCGAGGAGAAGGGATCGCACAAGCTTCGCTCCTCTCCCCCCGACACGGAGATCTCGTCGAGGAGATAACCAATGTCTGTCTGGGCCACTCTCGGCGATTCGCCAGGCATCGAGGCCTTGCAGCGTGAGGTCGAGATAGAGGGAGCGGGCCGCTCATGGTTGTTGGCAGGCCCGAGGGGTTCGGGAAAGAGAAGAGCGGCGCTCGCTATGGCGGCTGCGCTGAACTGCAGCCAGGCCCCCGGCCGAGGGTGCGGAGAATGTCGGTCCTGCGCGCGGACGCTGCGGCTGCGCCACCCCGATGTTCACTACGTCTCGCCCGAAGGGCCGATCATCTCTGTCGACGTCATCCGTGAAGCAATTGTTCCGGAGGCGGCCCGTTCGCCGTTCGAGGCGTCGGTCAAGGTGTTCGTGATCGAGGAGGCGGATCGGATGAACGATTCCGCCCAGAACGCTTTGCTTAAGACACTTGAGGAACCGCGTGCCGATACTGCGTTCGTTCTTATCTCCGATCACGAGGATGAACTCCTCGAAACGATTCGTTCGCGGTGTCTGGTGGTTCACCTCCACCCGATGCCGGAGGAACGACTCGTTCAATCGCTGGTCGCGAGAGGCGCGTCGGCGGAGCGAGCTGCTCTCGCGGCCCGCGCCTCCGACGGGGACCCAGAAAGAGCAGAGGCGCTTGCCTTCGACGAGCATGTTCTGGAGCGGCGACGATTTTGGACCAGCATCCCCTCGCGACTGAGAACTTCGATCGAGGCCCTCGACGCGGCGGCCGAAATCGTTGAGGAGGCGAGGGCCGCGGTTAAGGAGCGTGAACGGGCTCACAAGGAGGAGGTCGTAGAGCTCGCGGAGGCCCTTGGTGAGGGTCGAAGGACGGCCGCCGCCCGCCAGGCGCTGGCCAAGCGACATCGTCGCGAACTGCGACGTGTTGAGGAAGAGGTGCTAGCGGAGGCCATGGACTTCTTGGCCTCCTTTTATCGTGACGTCGTGGTGACTCGAACCGGTGCCGTCGATCGGGTCTACAACCTCGATCTGCAAGAGGAGCTTCGGGCCTGGGCGGATTCCGAGCTTCGAGACGGGGGTCTGCTCGCGGGGGCCGAGCGTTGCATTGCGGCCCGGGAATCGCTGACTCGCAACGCAAACGTCCCCCTGGCGATGGAGGCGGCTCTGCTCGACCTCGTAAAGCTGATCGGCTTGGAACGGGTGGCCCCCGCGGGAACGACAAGCCACTAGAGTTCGTTTCTGGTTTGGGACGCCGGACCGTCGGCGTCCAATGAGGCCGGGGTAGCTCAGTCGGCAGAGCGGCTCACTCGTAATGAGCAGGTCAGGGGTTCGATTCCCCTCCCCGGCTCTCCCCCCGGTCTGACTGACGACCGGAGGCCACGGATTCTGTGTCTGCTGCGCGCCGTGAGCC
>JALZEK010000075.1 GCA_030862065.1 Actinomycetota bacterium
GGAAGACCATGCCGATCCGTCGCCGCACCTCCACGGGATCGACGCGCGAGTCGTAGAGATCGACGCCGTGATAGAGGATCGTCCCCTCGACCCGGGCGATTTCGATCAGGTCGTTCATGCGATTGAAGCATCTGAGGACGGTGGTCTTTCCGCATCCGGACGGCCCGATCAGCGCGGTTATCTGGTTCGTAGCAATGGCAAGGGTGACGTCGCGAACGGCCCGGAAGGGTCCGTAGTAAACGTTGAGGCTCGAGATGTTGAAAACGGGTTGTCCGTTTCCTATCGGACCTCTCCTTTCGGCGGTCTCGGGCACGTCCGATCTGTTGGTTTCTTGCATTCCTAACCGATTGAGGGCACGAGTTTGCAGCATTGTCACCACTTTCGTTCGTAACGGTTTCTGAGGAGGATGGCGGCGGCGTTGGCCGTCAGGATCACGAGGAGAAGGACAACGATCGCGGCCGACGTCAGTTCCCTGAAATCGACCTCGGGTTCCCTCGACCAGGCGAAGATGATCGTCGGCAGGGACGTGAATGGCTCGTAGAGCTGCTCGTACAGGCTTCCCGAAGCGAGAAAGCCGGTGATGGCACCGACGAGCAGAAGCGGAGCGGTCTCGCCCAAAGCCCGTGATATGGAGAGAACGCATCCGGTCAAGATTCCGGGGGCGGCGGCGGGGAGCACGTGGCTCCTCACGACCTCCCAGCGAGTCGCGCCCACCCCGAAACCGGCTTCCCGAATGCTGTCCGGGACGGCTCGAAGCGCCTCCGAGGCTGTGATTATGACTATCGGCAGAACGAGTATGGCGATGGTTAGGCCGCCGGATATGAGGCTGTCGCCCCCCGTGAACCCAGCCGTGAGTTCGACGAAGACGGCGAGGCCCAAAAGACCGTAGACGACGGAGGGAACTCCCGCGAGGTTCCGGATGTTCACCGTGATGAATCGAGTGAATTTTGTGTCGGGGGCGTATTCCTCCAGGTACACGGCCGCGCCGATGCCGATCGGGAACGCGATCACGGCGACGAAGACCATTATCAGAAATGAGCCGACGATCCCCTGCCAGACGCCGGCCCTCTCCGGCAGCGACGACAGCGGGCTGCGTACGAAATCGGTCCCTCTTTCCATCAGGACGCCGACTCCACTCTGGGCCACGTCGACCAGCAGCGTTACCAGGATCGCCAGCGCCAGCAAAAGCGCCAGCAACAGCAGGCCCTCGAAAGCGAGGCCCTTAGGGTCGACGTGTCTTCCCCTGAGGTTCTGAAGAACCACATCCGGCGTTTGGAGGGACCCGGCTCGTGCCATCAGTACCGCTGTCTCACGCGACGCACGAAGCGTTCGCTGATCACATTCAGGGCCAGGGTCATCAAGAAGAGAAGCATCCCGACAAAGAAGAGGCTGTCGAACGCGTTGTCGGCGCCGCGGACCTGATCACTTCCGATGGCGAGCGCCGTCATGGCTCCCGTCATTGTTTGACCGGCCTGGGAGGGATCGAAGGTCAGCGAGGCCCCTCCCGTTCCTCCGGCGGCAATCGCCACGATCATCGTCTCCCCAATCGCTCGGGACGCGCCGATGATGAGGCTTGCGACGATCCCCGAGATCGCGGCGGGGAAGACGACTCCGATCGTCGTCGTCCGTTTCCGGGCCCCCAGTCCGTACGACGCCTCCCTGAGCGCCGTCGGAACGGCTCGCATCGCGTCCTCGGACACGGATGCCACAAGAGGTGTGACCAGGACTCCCACCGCGATACCGGCCGCCGCCATATTGAAGATGCCCGCGTCGTCCCAGATGAACTTCACTATGTTGGGGCTGATCCAGGTGAGGGCAAAAACCCCGAGCACCACACTGGGGATGCTGGCGAGAATCTCGAGAATGGGTTTCAGCACCCTTCGAAGACGAGGTTTCGCATACTCCGAGAGAAAGAGCGCGGCCCCCAGTCCCAAGGGGGTCGCGACGAGCATTGCGATGAGAGTGATTAACATCGTTTCGCCCACGATGGTTTTTAGGTCGAACAATCCGCGGCGCGGGTACCAACCGCTGCTCCACAGGGAACCCGGATCGACGTCCACGACCCAGGTGATCGCCTTTCCGATCAACGACAGGACGATGGCTGCGCTGATCACTATCGAGGCCACGGCCGCGGCCTGGAAGAGGGTCCTGACGATGTTTTCCTTGCGATGACGCGCGGGGTCGCCCTGCAGATCCGCAAGATTCAGAGCCCTGCCGGGCGAGGACGCCGAGGCCTGATCCACGTCAGCCTGCGGGCCTGGGCCTAAAAAGGGGAACGGAGGCCGGAGTTCCGGCCCCCCTCCACCTCTCCGTCGGGATCAGGCCTCGCGAGTTCCCGTTGTCCTGTCTTCCCACGCCTGTCTCGTCTCCTCGATCACCTCTTCGGTGTGGTCGACGTACCCGGTCTCCGACACGGCCTGGAGGCCCTCGTCGGAGAGGTAGTAGTCGACGAAGGCCGTCAACGCCTCGTTGCTCTGGGCCTCTTCGGCATTCACGTAAAAGAAGAGGTCGCGCGCTATCGGATAGGAACCGTCCTGGATCGTCTCCGTCGTGGGCTCGACGCAGTCGTCACCCTTCTCGGCGATCGGGATCGCCCTCACCGTGTCCTGGTTGTTCGTGTAGAAGGAGAATCCGACCCACCCGAGCGAACTCGACGATCCCTGGATGCCCTGGATGATGACGTTGTCGTCACCCGACGACTGGTAGTCGGGCCTGATTACGGGCGCGTCCTCTTCGATGCCGCGCTCTTCGTATGCGATGTCCTCGAGGACGAGCTCCGCGAAGGAGTCGTAGGTTCCGGACTCCTCGCCCGGGGCGGTGATGTCGAGTTCCGCGTCCGGGTAGGGAGCGTGTCCGGCCCCGACCTCCTCGGCGAGGTCGTCGGCGTCCGACCACTGTTCGAAGCCCTCGGACTCGGGGCCGAGCAGAGCGTAGAGGTCGTAGAAGTCGAGGCAATCAACCTCGGTGTTGTCGGGAGAAGTCAGTACGCTTATCCCGTCGATGGCGATCTTCAGTTCGATGAACTCGATGCCCTCTTGCTCGCAGGCCTGGATCTCTTCTTCCTCTATGGCCCGAGAGGCATCCGAGATGTCGGTCTTGCCCTGGCAGAACAACTCAAAGCCGTCGGAGGTGCCGGGACCGTCAACGGCCATGTCGACCCCCGCGTTCTGAGAGCGGAAGTTCTCGGCCACAAGGCTCGTGATGGGCTCTACGGTCGAAGAACCCGAGGCGTCGATCTCGCCTGACAGTTCTCCGTTGGCCCCACCGTTGTCGTTTCCGTCGTCGTCCGGGGCGCATGCGCCGATGGCCAGAGCCACGATGAGGACCGCGGCGAGTGGCCGCCAGGCGGGGCCCCGGGGGGTTGTCGTCATGCAGAGAGATTCCTCCTCGCTACTGCGAACGGATCCACCATCCGTCGAAGATGTCGCCCTCTCCGCTTCCATCCCGCCGCGGATCGGGCCGTGCTCGCGCCGCACGCTAGCAACCGGAGTTAGACCGCCTGCATCCAATTCATGAACTCAATGTGAACAACGGATCGGGGCACGTAGCTCAGATCGTCGAGCAGCTCGGCAGGGAATTCAGCGGCACTTTCTCGGTTGAGACCATCGAGAGGTTTGTTCGACAATGTCCATAGGTTTTCGAGGGAAAAGCTCAGGGCCTTTGCTCAAGCGGAGGGTGCCTTGACCAAACAGGTTCCGGAGGTTCTGTTCGTTTGCGTTCAGAACGCCGGTCGGTCCCAGATGGCCGCGGCGTTGCTGGATCGCGCCGCCGGGGGCCGGGCCCACGTGCGCTCGGCCGGATCGGCTCCGGCGGAACAAATCCATCCCGAGGTAAAAGAGGCCATGGAGGAACTCGGAATGGATCTCTCCAAGGAGTTCCCCAAGCCCTTGACCGACGAGGTCGTGCGGGCCGCGGATGCGGTGATAACAATGGGTTGCGGAGACGCCTGTCCCGTCTACCCCGGCAAGAGGTATCTCGATTGGGAGGTCCCCGACCCCGCGGGAAAACCTCTCGGCGAGGTCAGGGCCATTCGGGACGAGATCGACAAACGAGTTCGCATCCTGCTCGAGGAACTGGTTCCGAGCGCCTCGACCCAGTAGGGGCCGGCTTTCCGGCACGCACCGTGTCGGCTAGTTATTGTCCTCTATCTTGTCGCGCAGGTCGTCGAGCTTTTCGTCGACGTTTTCTTCGTCGATGAGCCGGTCGACTTCTCTCTCGGTCTCGTTCTCACAGGCGACGGCCGCTCCTCCGAGGAGCAGGCTCGACGCGATGATGACACCGGCGGCACGCTTTCTCATTTTGCAGCTCCCGGGCTCACACCTTCTGGCGGATGTGATCTCCCTCAATTCTGTCACCGTAGTCGGCAGCTCAAACGCACTTCCGCAAGCCGAATAGGAGCGGCTACAGTGGCGCCCTGAGCCGTCCCCTCGGCCTTACCGGCAGCGGTATTTAGGGTGTGACGGACCAGGACAAAGGAGCCGAACGGGCATATGCGCGTTTTCATCGCCGGGATAGACGGATACCTGGGCTGGTCGCTCGCCCAACAACTCGCGGCGCGCGGGCATGAGATCGGGGGCGCGGACTCCTTTCTCCGTAGAAGGTGGGTCGAGGAAATGGGCTCCTGGAGCGCCGTCGATGTGCCCGACTTCGACGAACGAACGAGGGCGTTCAAGGAGCGGTACGACGCGGAGCTGCGCTTCTGGGAGGGAGATCTGTGCGACTACGACTTCGTGACGGAGATCTTCCAGGATTTTCGGCCCGACGCCGTGGTGCATCTCGGCGAATGTCCGTCCGCTCCCTACTCCATGATCGACATGCACCACGCGGTGTTCGTGCAGACCAACAACATCGTCTCGACGTTCAATCTGCTCGGAGCATTGAAGGACGTAAGACCCGAGGCTCACCTCGTGAAACTGGGCACGATGGGCGAGTACGGGACTCCCGGCGTCGATATCCCGGAAGGGTTCTTCGAGATCACCTACAGAGGGAAAAAGGACCGGATGCCGTTCCCCCGCCAGGCGGGATCCTGGTACCACTGGAGCAAGGTTCATGGGTCGAACAACGTCATGTTCGCCTGCAAGCTTTGGGGGCTGCGTGCGACCGACATCATGCAGGGCGTCGTCTTCGGGACGAGGATCGACGAGATGGAGGGCGACGATCGTCTGCTGACGCGGGTCGACTTCGACCAGGCCTTCGGCACCGCCATCAACAGGTTCTGCTGTCAGGCCGTTATCGGGCATCCCCTGACTCCGTTCGGACGCGGCCATCAGAAACGGGGATTCATCCCTCTGCGTGACTCGATGCAGTGCCTGACCCTCGCGATCGACAACCCACCCGAGAACGGTGAATACCGAGTTCTCAATCAGTTCGCCGAGGTTTACGACGTGACAGAACTCGCCCTCAAGGTACAGAAGGTGGGGCGGGAGCTGGGGCTGCCGGTGGAGGTGCGCAATCTCGAGAACCCCCGCTCCGAACTGGAGGACCACTACTACAACCCCGACCACCAGAATCTCTTCGATCTCGGTTACAGGCGCACCCACGATGTCGAAGCAGAGATCGCGATCATGCTCGACGATCTGACTCGCTTCAGGGACCGGATAGAGGCAAAAAGAGATGCCCTGATCCCCGACGTTCGGTGGGACGGCCGCCGGGAAAAGGTTCGATTCATCGACCCTTAGGAACGGGTCGAGCGATCCTTCCCCTCGTCCAGCCGGATCTCGCGCCGCTCGGGCTTTCCGATTTCGATCTTCGAGTTGGAGATCCAGCGCGGTCGCGGAGCGAGCGGCTTGCCACCGGGAGGATGCCGGAGCCACGTCCGGGCGATCGCCTTCGTGAAACCCCACGCGTAACGCGCCGTCGTCGGCTTCTTAGTGCGGCCCGAGGCTCGCCGCCTCAGCGTTATCGGCACCTCCACCACTCGCACCCCGGCGCGTGCGGCCTCCAGGATCATCTCGGAGACGTAGAACTGGTCCTGGCGCAGGTCGAGACGCAGCAGCGCGTCGCTGGTTACGGCTCGGTATCCGTTTGACGGATCCGTGATCTTCGTGCGGCTCAACGCGCTCAGCAACTTCGAGAAAAAGACGACGCCGTGCTTGCGAGCGCGCGATTCGATCTCGAAGGACCCGAGGACGCGCGACCCCTGGACCATGTCCGCGGCGCCTTCGAGCAAGGGCTTGACGAGCGTCGGCATCTCGGCGGGATCGTGTTGCCCGTCGGAGTCGATAGTTACGACCACCTGGGCCCCCAAACGAAGCGCAACCTGGTATCCGAGCCTCACGGCGGCGCCCGAGCCGCGCCTCAGGTCGCGCCGTATCACGAGAGCGCCGAGCTCCCGGGCGGTCGCCTCGGTGTCGTCCGTGCACCCGTCGGCCACGACGATCGGCACGACGGGAAGCTCGAGCAACTCGGCGGGCATCTCGGACAGCACCGCCGGGAGGTTGTCGGCCTCGTTGTGCGCCGGCATAACCACCGCGCACGACTCGAAGGCCGGCGTCTGCCCTTCCTCCTCCCACCTCCTGAGCGCCATGTAGTCGACCAGCTCGCCGATCTCGTCGCTCAGCAGGTCCTCGCGCGAGAAGCTTCGGAAGACCAGGGCGAGCGTTAGAAGATTCGTCAGAACAAGAAGGCCCACGATGCGACGTTCGCCGCCCGGTTTGAATCCGAGGGGCGAGAGGATCACGTCGTAGAGGTCGGGGGCCAGGGCCGCCACGGCCAGTCCGGCCACGAGGACGAGGGCCCCAAACAGCTCGCCCCTTCGCAGCTGCCGCCGGCCGTAGCGAAAGATCACGAACGACGCGAGGAGGACCGCGACAACGCCTCCGAAGATCCTCAATGCCATTGCAGCCGCGCTCCTATTGCTGGGGGTTCAAATGGGAATGTGAAGAGTGCAGGTGAGGTTAGCACCGGCCGATCGCTCAGGGCTGCAGGTAGGGCCGCTTGGGACGATCCACGGCGGTCACGCTTGATACGTCCACGATCACCTCTCGGCCCAGGGGATACATGGCACCTTCCACCCGCACCCAGTCGTCGGCTTTGAACTTTCCCGGGGGGGCCCCGACGACGCGAACTTCGGCGCTCAGGGCGTCGGCCACGCAACAGGAGATGAGAAACCGCGTCAGGACGAATTCGTTTGCCGGAGTCCCCTCATCGCGGGTCACGAAACCGGTGAACGAAACCGCTTCGCCGGCCCTTTTCGCGAGCGCCCTCATCGCGTCTCTCGACCTGAGGGCCCCGGATACGTCCACGAGGCTCAACTCTCCGGTCGCGACGTCCTCCGCAGACGACACGAACGATCCCGCCGTGATGCTGGACCGGCGCGACGCGGCATAGCTTCCGAGAGAGGACGGCGGCAGCGCCAGCAGCGCGACGACAGGAAGGACGATGAGGCCTATGCCGATCGTCTCCCGGCTCCGCAACGGATCCGGCTCGTCCACTCGTGCCGAAACGAGGCGTCCGATGGTGGCAATCGTCAGCACCACGGCTCCGACCGGCACGACCCAATCGGTGCGCGAGGCCAAATACAGAGAGGTTCTGTCGGTCGCCATGAGAAACCAGAACATCCCGGCCCATGCTCCGAGCGCGATGCCGGTGAGAACTCTGGTCGGGCTGAATTGTCTGCGAGCCGCCCTTTGGGGGGCCGCCACGGCGGTGTGAGCCTCGGTACTCATCCGAACAGCACCTCCATCCACAGCGTCCCCACGAGCGTGACCGCGGCCACCGAGATCACGACCGTGCGGAAGAAACCACGCGTGAACGTCGCGGTGTAGAGGATGCCGAGCTTTGTATCCACCATCGGCCCGAAGACGAGAAACGCGAGTTGCGCGCCGACGCCGAACTGGACGAACGAAGCCGCAACGAACGCGTCCGACTCCGAGCACAGCGAAAGAACAAAAGCGAGTCCCATCATCGCGACGAGGTTTACGACGGGCGTGTCGGCGACCGAGCCGATGATCGACTGAGGCACGAGGGTTTGAAGAAGAGCCGCCACCGCGGCGCCGATAACGAGGAACCGGCCCATGAAGACGAAGTCCCCGCCCAGATGACCGAAGAAGGCGCGGGCCCTGGGGCCGTGCTCGTGCAGGTGCTCGTGGGCCTGGTGGTCCTCGACGCGAGGTTTGAGAAGTTGCTCTTTGTTCCGGCTCGCGACCACCCAACCGACGACGCAGGCGGCAAGCAGCCCCAGACCGGCGCGACCGAGCACCATCGGCCAGAGGGAATCGCGCCCTCGGTAGGCGACCACCGTGGAGATGATGACTATCGGGTTGAGTATCGGGGCCGCCAGCATGAATGTGACGGCGGCCGAGGGGGCCAGGCCCTTCGACGCGAGACGGCGCGCGACGGGAACGGATCCGCACTCGCACACGGGGAACGCCATTCCCGAGAGCGCCGCCGCCGGCAACTGAAGCGGACCGGGGAGTCCCGTCAACCGCTCGAACACGGTCACGGGAACGAAAACCTCGATCGCCGCGGAGACCACGGCCCCCAACAGGATGAAGGGGAAGGCCTCGATGAGAAGCGACCCGAAGACGAGAAAGAAGTTCTGAACGCCGGGGATTTGAGTCGGGTCGGCAAATCGCAGCGCGAGGCCGATGGCCGCCAGTCCGGCGAGGGCATAGGCGGCGGGCCGCCACTGCTGGGCTCTATCGGTGGCTATCGCCTGGGCCAATCGGGTCCTTTCCCGCTCACGCCGAAGGCTTCATCAGCAGTACCGGGAGAAGAACACGGCAACCGCCGGAAAGGCGTCTGCCATGAGCTTCTCTCCGGAGCCGTCTTCTACTCCATCCAGCAACTTCAGTACCTCATCTTCCGTGATTCCAGTCCTCGACAGAACCTCCTGGTCGAGGAAGAGGCCTCCGACCGCCGTGGCCTCCACGACCCTCTCGGCGCCGGGGAGGGCCCTCTCGATGGGCCGGACGACGGCGTCGGGGCCCTCTGGAGCCTCGGTCGCGGGGGGATTGGACCCCGATGCCGCAACGGCCACCGCCACCGACCCGTTCGAGGCCTTCTCCGCGGCGCCCACGATCGCTCCGACCGCGGCGTCCATCGCCTCGATAGGGCCGTCGAGGGCGACGGCCAGTAAATCGGGCACGGAATCGGTCCCGTAGCCCCGCTTGAGGATCGAGCGGGCGGCGCCGGCGGGGTCCGGGCTCGCCGGGGTCACCTCGTCCTGGTCGACGTCGACGTACCAGTTGCCACCGATCAGACCCCGGTCGGTCGGGGCGGTCTGAACCAGGCCGATTTTCGACCGCTGACGCGTCCTTTCGTCGAGATGGTCGCCGAGGGTGGCAATGATGTGAATTGGCGATCTCGGCCCCCAGGCCCGAACCAACTCCCCTTGATCGTTTCTTACGAGCGTGCCGACGATCCCGTGCTCGCTCGGATAACCGCCGGTGCCGATCGTAGTGAGGACGGCGGTCGGGTCGAGAGGGAGGGAGCCGACCGATCCCCGCAGAGTCCCCGCGCCCTCATCCATCAGGGTCTGTATCTCGGGCCATGAGTTCGGCTCCCGCTCGAGGTCTTCGGTCCCGACCCCCTTGAGCACTATCGAAACAACGAGCGAGGGAGCATCTTCCTCGGCCACACCCGCAACGGCCTCGCCCGAGCGGACGTGGGGATCGGGACGCTTGAACGAGATGATCGCCGCAAGAGTCTCGGACACGTCCTCGACCCCCGTCCCGGCCGGGACCTCGGCGTCCGGGTCCACGCCCCGGCCCCAAAAGATGATCGGCACCGTCGAGGACTCGGTCCGGGCCAAAGACGGCCAGGCCGGGGCCCGTCCCCGATCCTCGAAGCCCGTCCCGCCGATCACCGACTGCTCGCGCGTCACCGCGAGCAGGTCCGGTGACCTGCGTGGTTCGTCTCGAAAACCTCTGACGATCGCGGTTCGCAAATGCTCCGGAAGCGAGCAGAACGGCACCTCGGATGCCGCGTTGATCGGCTCGTCGCACGAGTTGCCGAGACACAGGGCGCGGAACACGAGCGCGGGTACGCCCACAAGGGCGACGCCAATCACGATCATCATCAAGCGCGATCCGGTTGAAGTCTTGTCCATGTCGGGAGTTCTCCTGGCCGCCCCTTAATGGCGCCCGCAGAGGGAACCTAAGGTACCGTTTTGTTCGTGGCAGCAACTTCGGTCGCGCTGTCGCGCCGACCCCTGACCCCAATCAACGCAGCCGGCCTCATCGTCGCGGTCGTGGCAATCGTGTTCCTGGCACGGCTTTCGGGCCTATCGGAGATGGGCGGTGTGGAGACGTTCGTGCTCATCTTTACGTCGATCGTCGTGGAGGCTCTTCCCTTTGTGTTGTTGGGGGCCGCGGTTTCGGCGCTGATCGAGGTCTACGTAAGTGAAAATGCCTTCGCCCGCCTGACCCGCCTTCCTTTGCCCCTTCAGCTACCCGGGGCCGCGCTCGGAGGTCTCGCCTTCCCCGTTTGCGAGTGCGGCTCTGTCCCCGTGGCCCGCCGCCTGATAGCTCGGGGAATGCATCCCGCGGCGGGGATTGCGTTCATGCTGGCCTCGCCCATCATCAATCCCATCGTGCTTCTTTCCACCGTCATCGCCTACCGCGGCCGCGGGATAGCTACGGAGATGGTTATGGGTCGAGCCGGCCTCGGCTTGATCCTGGCCCTGGTGGCGGGATGGGCCCTCGGAAGCGGAGGCGCCAAGAAACTCCTGCGTCCAAGGCCGGCTCAGGACGAGGCACACGAGCGTGGGCACGACGGTCAAAGGGGGCGGGCCTTCGTCGAGCATCTCGCGTCGGACTTCTTCTTCATGGGCAGGTTCATTGTGGTGGGGGCCGGGCTTGCCGCCGCTCTGCAAACCTTGATCCCACAGAGCCTCGTCGCGGGGGTAGCGCGCACTCCCTTGGTGGGGTCGCTGGCGTTGATGGCCATCGCCTTCGTCTTGTCTCTGTGTTCGGAGGCCGATGCCTTCGTCGCGGTTTCCTTCACTCCATTTCCGATCGGCTCGCAGCTGGCCTTTCTCGTGTTCGGGCCGGTCGTCGACGCGAAGCTCTCCTTCCTGTACGGAGCGACATTCCGCGAGAGGTTCGTGCCGCGCCTGATCCTCGTCTCGGTACCGGTGGTGCTGGCAGGCTCGCTGTGGTTCGAAGCGCTCGTGTCATGACGAAAACCCCAGGTATCGACGGGCGGATCGCTCTCAGGGGCGGGATTTTGGGGGCCTGGGCCGCTTTTTTCATATGGCTCTGGCTTTCCGGTGAGATGTCGCGCTATCTCGGTCCGCGGACCTACTGGGTTATTCCCTTCGGTGCGGTGACTCTGGGGGGCGCGGCGCTCGCGCACGTCTACCTCGCGCGCTCCACTTCTCCGCGCCACATTGCCTATGCAGATGTCGGAAGGTCCGTTTTACTGATCGTGCCTCTGGTCGCCGCGGTGATGGTGCCCAACGCCGATCTGGGCGCGCTGGCGGCGTCGCGCAAGGCGACGGGAGCCGGACTTGCCACCGCCAACGTTCCGTCGGCGGATGAGGTTGACCCGATCGAGAATCCGGGTTTCAAAGACATCCATTACGCGGACGAGTCGGATCGTTATGCGCGGGCGACCGGAGTGATTCCGGGCAAGGAGGTGACCCTCGTCGGATTTGTGTCGGAGGACGGAGGCGTCGCCGGTACCTTCGATCTCACGCGCTTCTATGTGTCCTGTTGCGCCGCGGACGCGATCCCTTACTCCGTCGCAATCGAACCCCCGTCCGATTTCTCCGGTTCGCTCAAGCCGGACACCTGGTTGAGAGCGCGCGGTCCGCTCGAGCTACGAAGAGACCGCCTCGTGGTGGCGGCGACGACGCTGGAGGCCGTTCCCGACCCCGAAGATCCCTATCTGTATTAGTCTCGGCCGAGCTTTTTCGACACTTTCCCGAAAGGAAATCTTTGACCCAGCGCGTCCTTCTGGTGGCAGGCGCGGCGATAGTGGCCGCAGCGTTGGCCGTTGCTGTCTTGGCCCAAGACGAGAAGACGTCCGGAGACCGAGGCCCCCTGCCCACCCTCGACGAGATGGCCGACTCGATCGGATCGGAGGTGATGCTACCGATCCAGCGGGGGCACGTGCCGGGACGGTCTGCAGAGGTCTTCCTCGTTCCGAAGCCGCATTTCTATCTGGCGGGGGACTGGGATCTCACCACGCTCGGTACCGACGATCCCTGGGTCTCGACCGCGCACCCGAGTCCCTGGAGATACGTGGCGCGCGTTCCCCTGATCTTTTACGGGCCGGGCCACATCCAAAGCGGTAAGCAGATTTACGACAGCGTCGACCTGACCGACGTCGCGCCGACCTATGCGCAAATGCTGAACGTGGATGGGCTCAACGCCGAGGGCGAGGTGTTGCGGGACGTGCCCGTCCCCGGCTCGCGTAAGAGACCGCGCGTGATCCTCTCGGTCGTAATCGACGGCGGGGGCTGGAACGCTCTGCAGCGGCATCCGGATTCGTGGCCCACGATCGCCCGGCTCGGCGCGAGCGGGGTGAGCTACCTGAACGCCACGATTGGGTCGGCTCCGTCGATCACCGGCTCGATACACGCAAACATCGGGACCGGCGTGTATCCGATCACGCACGGGATTCCGGGGAACCAGATGAGGGCCCCGGACGGGTCGAACATCGACACGTGGCTTGAGGACGCCGACGGTCGCTATCTGAGATCGCCCACGGTCTCCGAACTGTGGGACGAGCAAAACGCGAACAAGCCGATCGTGGGGACGATTTCCTACGAGGGATGGCATCTCGGGATGATCGGAGCGGGGGCCGGACGTGTGGGCGGCGACAAGGATGTCGCTGCGCTGTGGGACGTCGAGATCGAGGACTGGTGGATCAACGAGGAGTACTACGAGTTCCCCAAGGCGGCCCGGACCAACGATCTCGATGAACTCGAGTCCTACGAGAGGCGGCTTGATCCTCGCGATGGTCTGAAGGACGGTGACTGGTTCGATCACACCCTGGAGGAACTGCAAGAGGACAAGGTGAGACCCGGGACTCCGGCGTTTGTACGTCTCACGGGAGATGTCGTCGTAGAGACCATGCGGGAGGCGGCGGTGGGTCGAGATGATCTCACAGATATGTTCTGGGTCGAGATGAAGATGCCGGATTTCGCCGGCCATCTGTGGAACGTGGAGTTTGCCGAGCAAGCCGACGTCCTGAGGGAAACCGATAACCAGATAAACCGCTTTGTTGCCGAACTGGACAAGCTGGCGGGCCGTGGGAACTACGTGGTAATGATCAGTGCCGATCACGGACAGCAACCTCTGCCCGATTACCTCGGCGGCTGGAGGATAAACACGGACGAGCTACAAAGAGACGTCCAGCGCGAATTTGGTGACGTCGTCGAGAAGGTGACGACGACCGACATCTTCTTCGACATGGATGCGATTGAAAACCAAGGCATCGATCTCGATGATGTGGCGCGCTGGTTGGGCACCTACACGATTGGAGAGAACATTCCGGCGGCACGGCCCGGGTCGAATCGCGTGCCGAGGGCCAGGTTGGAAGAAACGATATTTGCGGGAGCCTTCTCGACCGATTACCTGCAGGCTCTCACCGAGGAGAAGATCGACTCGTTCGGAGAGAGTGACTACGAAGAGGGATCTTTCACGATATCCAGAGGCGCCGAGGACTAAGGCATGGACATGATCAAGCGGGGTCTCGCCCTGCTTACCGGAAACCGCGACTATCGGAACCTTATGGGCGCTCAGTTCTGCGCTCAGGCAGGCGATGGCCTCGTGCAGGCCGGACTTGCCACCGTAATCGTGTTCGGCGGGCAGAAGGGTTTCGATCTCGAGGGCGCAAAGGACCCTGAAGACATACTGCGGATCGCCCTCTACATATTCATCCCCTACACCATCCTCAGCCCCTTCCTGGGCGTGGTCATCGATCGCTGGGACCGCCGTCGGCTCCTGTTCGTGGCAAATGGATTGCGCGCCGCCGTGATCGGATTGATCGGAGCCGTCGGCCTGGCCCGGGGTGACGTGGGAGAGCTCTCCGATCTGCCACTTCTGCTGGGGTTCCTGTTGACTCTCTCGTCGACCCGCGTCGTGCTCGCCACGAAGGCCGCCGCACTCCCGATGACGCTCGAGGAACGGTCTCTCGTCGAGGGAAACGCGGTCTCTCAGCTGGGAGGCGCGATCTTCCAGTTGGGGGGCGCCGGAGTTGCGCTGGTGGGAAAGGAGGTCATCGGGGCCGAACCGGTGATCCTTGCGGGTGCGACCGTCTACGCGTTGGGCGCGGTTTTCTCTTACCTGATTCATCGGGCGGGGGCCCCCCGGGAGAAGACCACCCTGGGCCGGGAGATAGCTCGGGTCGTGAGCAACATCGGCGCCGGAATCAGAGAGGTTTCGGCCAACCCCAAAGCCGGTGCATCCATCACGACTTATTTCTGGCTTAGGTTCCTTTGGAGTTTCTCTTTGGTAGGGATCGGTTTCGTGGCGCGAGAGCTGTTGGCCGACGACGATCTCGTGGTGGCGGCACTTACCGGCGGTGCCGGCGCGCTCGGCGCCGTGCTGGGTTTCATCCTCGCTTCGAGCCTTCATGAGCGCGTGCAGTCGAAGGCGCGTGTGGTCGTTGCTTCGTCGGTCATAGCGGGGTCGGCCATAGCGGTGTTGGGCGGGATCGAGTTCAGTCCGGCCCTCGCGGCCATGACTTTCTTTTTGGGCTTCGGCTTTTTCCTGGCCAAGATCTCACTGGACACCATGGTTCAGGAGGCGCTCGGCGACGACTTCAGGGGGCGCGCCTTCAGTCTTTACGACATCGCCTACAACCTGGCCTGGGTGATCGCGGCCGCACTCATGAAGGTGTACTGGCCTCAGGACAACGAGGGTGGGTTCCTGGTTGCCATCATGGGAGTCGTCTTCCTGCTCGGGATGGCAGGCATAGGGCTCTGGTTCAGACGGGCTGGACTTCTAATGCCGGCACTCACGGCGGAGCCGGCTCGGCGCGCTTGAGGAAGCGAGTGGCCCCGACGGCCGCGGCAGGCGTTGGCGCGCTGGTCCTGGTGTTGCTTTTCGGATGGGCCGCCAGGTGGTTGGAAGAAGACGAGTTGCCGTCGTTCCGCGACCAGGCCTGCTCCCTGCCCGAGGAGTGGCTCGAACGGATCGAGCGGGGCCACTTCCCCGAGCACTCGGGAGACATCTCACTCCTTCCCAAGCAACCCGCCTACATGGCCAGCGGAGCAGGAGGCTGGAGCCATTCGGGGCCCTGGGATTACCTCCAGCGGGTGCCTCTCGTCTTTTACGGACCGGGAGTCGTGGACGAGGGCGTCGAGGTAGACGGGGCGGTCACCCTGGCCGACGTCGCCCCGACCGTTGCCGGCCTGCTTCGAGGTGCTTTCAAGGCCGACGGCCGGCGCCTGGACGAGGTCGCGGATTTTTCTCCGGGGCAGTTGCGGCGGGACCCGCCCGCGCTGGTACTCACCATCGTGTGGGACGGAGGCGGCTGGAACACCCTCGATCAATGGCCCGATGCGTGGCCCAACCTCGGAGAGCTCATCGCGAA
Organism: Actinomycetota bacterium; assembly: GCA_030862065.1. Lineage (GTDB taxonomy): Bacteria > Actinomycetota > CADDZG01 > CADDZG01 > WHSQ01 > JALZEK01. Next base: position 15,490 of record JALZEK010000075.1, read on the forward strand.
CGGAGTCTCGTACCGGCACGCCACCGTCGGGTCGTCTCCGTCGGTGACACCTTCGGTCCACACGACTCTCGGCACGGGCCTCTGGCCCGCGACCCACGGGATAAGCGGCATCCCGGTGCGCAACGAGGACGGCGAGGTCGTCGACTCGTTTCTGAAAGGAGAGTCGTCTCGTTTTCTGCAGGTCCCGACGTTCGCGGAGAGATGGGACGAGCAAAACCACAACAGGGCCCTGATTGGGATGGTCGGTTACGAGCCCTGGCACCTGGGCATGATCGGGCAGGGCGCGGAACGGCCGACGGGCGACAGAGACCAGGCCGCGTGGTTGGACATCGAGACGAACGAGTGGATCACGAATCCCAATCATTACGTTCTTCCTGACTCACTCGTAAAGACCGGTGGGCTGGAGGATGACATCGCGGAGTTGGACGCACGCGACGGCCAGGTCGATGGAGCGTGGCGCACCCGAGAGATTCTTCACGATCCGGCACGGCTGGAGGAAACACCCGCGTTCATTCGCTATCACGCGCGTGCCCTGATGAATCTGATCAAAGAAGAGGGATACGGGAGCGACGACGTAACCGATTTCATATTCACGAATTTCAAGCAAATCGACAGAGTCGGCCATTACTTCAGCATGCATTCGGAGGAAGTGCGCGACTCGGTTGTCGAATCGGATGCGCAACTTGGAGAATTGGTCGACTTCCTCGACAGAGAGGTGGGTCGCGGCCGGTACGTCGTCGTGGTTACCGCCGATCATGGCCAGCAACCGAATGAAGATCGGATCGATGGTTACGGCATCAATCCCACCGAACTGGAGGAAGACATCAAGGACGAGTTCGGACCAATCATCCGGGGCATCTGGCCGACGGAAGCCTTCCTCTTCCCTCAGGAGATGGCGGAGCGCGACGTAACGGTAGAGGAGGTCGCCCGATTCATCGGGGAATACCGGGTCCAGGAGAACTCTCCCGAGGGAGACACGGGCTTATTTGGCGTGGGCGACAGGCTGTTCGCCGCAGCCGTCCCGTCGTCGCTTCTGGAGGGGGGGATCGCATGCTGATCGGGGGTCCGGGGACCGGAGTGGAGCGTCCACTAAGATGCGGCGACCGATGACTGCGAAGACCCTTACCGAACGCGCCCGAACAGAGGTCCGGCCGAGCGCGGCCCCCGGATCGAGAATCCTCGGGCACCCGGTCGCCTTTCTCGTTACGGCGGCGATCCTGCTCGCACTGTTCGGTTGGACGTTTTTGTCGAACACGGACCGGGTGGCGCCCACAAAGGACCCCGCGTATTACACGTGGCGAACCGAAACGCTGATCTCGGAGGATCCGGTCACGCTGCTCGAGGTCGAGGGCGCCTACGACATGTTCGCCGGCGGATACCGGGTGTCGGCCTCCGTCATAGGGGGTTTCCTCAGGGACATCCCCGGAATCTCGTCGCTCAAGATGACGATCTTTTTGATGGTGCTGGTGCCGGTCCTGACCGCGCTATTGCTGGCCGGATTCGCCTACAGACACCGACGCGATCCGCTGCTCTTCCACTCCGTCGCTTTGGGAGTGGGAAGTCTTTACCTCACCCCTCCATTCGTCGGTTACCTCGACAACGTTCTGTGTCTGCTGTTCTTGGCCGCCGCGATTTGGTTCATAGGCCCGGCCCGGACGACCTGGCCCGGTCGGATAGGCCTGTTTCTCTTCTTGCTGGCGACCGGGTTCACCCATCCGACGACCCTTGTGATCTTCTGCCTCACCCTGGGCGCGATCTCCACCGCCCGGTTGATCTTCCGTGGGTTCGATCTGCGATCGATCATTCGAGACGATCTCCCCATGTTGCTCAGCGCCTTCGGCGCGGCCGTCGCGACCCTGGCGCTATGGGGGGTTGGCATCTGGGGGAAGTCGGCGTCGCTAACGGAGGCCGCGCTCCCTCCGCCGTACGACAGCGAGTTCTTCGTCGACAGGATGGTGAGCTGGATCGCGAATCCCGCCGAGGGCGGATTCGTTCTGTTGCGCGGCCCGATGACGCCACTCCTCAACGGGATCCTCTTCGCGGTAGGCCTGGTGGGGCTTCTGATCGCGGGGCGCCGCTGGGTCGAGGACGAACTGGCGACCGTATCCGTGGTGTGGCTCGCACCGCTCGCCGGTCTTTTCGGTTTCCTGGGCGGCTTGACCTATCCCTACTACCGTTTTTTCAATACAACCCTCGCCTGGGTGCTGCTGGTCGGTATCGGAGGGTGGATTCTGATCCGCTGGCTTTCGAATCGGTTCGCGGCATCGGCGCCGCTTGCAACGATCGTCGGGGCGGTAATAGTGGCGGCGGTGTTCGGATTGAATTTCGCCCGGGGCTTCGATTCCTCGGGATGGAACAATCCCGAGAAGTCCTGGCTGTCGAGCGACGAGCGAACCGACCTGAACGCGCTGCGGGAGGGACTCGCCGGAGACGATCGGCCCGTGGTCTTCGTTATCGATTCGGCCGAACAGTCCTTTCAGGTGTGGGGTGAAGCCAAACTGGCGGGGAACACCTCCCGCTACGGACTGCCCCCGGGGCAAATAGATCGTGGCTATCTCTATCTCGGGTCGCTGCAAAACTTCCTCGAGCGCCAGCCCACCTATGTGGAGGGCAAGCCCCAACCCACCGAGGAGTGCAGCGCCGCCGAACTCGGCGAGAACACCTACAACTGCCTGAGCCCGGCCCTGCTCGAGGACGCCCAGGCGGGGATCGAGGACTCGGGTAAACCACCGGTCGTAGTGGTCGCCTCGATCTTCAACTCCGGCGGAGCCAACGTCGAGCTCCTCGAAAATAAGGACGGCGTGGGCGCCGTTTTGGCCGGCCCGGTCGTCGGAGCCGACGTCTGGGCCCTCGACGACGGCGAGATCACCATCCTCGCCGGAGAGGACCCACCGGAGGAGGGATCTGGCGAGGACGAGGCCGGGCTCCTTCACCTGTTGCGGGTTCTCGCCGGCCTGGCGTTGCTGCTGACTCCCGGATGGCTCGCCCTTCGTTACTTCCTCCCCGATGCGACGTTTGCCGAGGCCCTTGCCATGGTCCCGGGGTTGTCGATCGCCATGCTCACCATCGTGGGGATCGGCGTGCTCGCGGTGGCGCGCACGGAACTCTCCGGGGTGATCGCCTGGATCGCGTTGATCCTGAGCGCGGGGCTGGGCGCGCTGGCGGCGGCGCGCTGGGGGCCGGGGTTGCCTCTCTACCGGCGGTCGCTGTAACAGGGCTGGCTCGATCACTCCGGTGGCCGGCGCGGGCGATGAACCCGAAGGCTCCAGAAAGAGAAAACCCACCGACGAGGTCCTCGACGAGGTAGCCGCGGGCGACGTCCGCACCGTAACCAAGGGCGGCGCGGTTCAGATCGCAGGTCAGCTCTCGCAGAGAGGGCTCTCTTCTGTATTCACCTTCATTGCCTTTCGGATCCTCGGCCGAGTCGGATACGGCGTCTACCGGGAGGTCGCCCAGGTTGCAACCATTGCCGGACAGTTAGGACTCGCGGGATTCAATTACGCGTCCATGCGCTGGATCTCGCGAGCCAGGGCAAAGGGGACCATCGGCGGTGTTAAGGGCGCGGCGAGCGTCGGTCTCTTCGGTATCGGGATCACGTCGACGATCGTGGCGATCGCTATGGTCGTTCTGGCGGATCCGCTGGCGGAGGCCTTCGACACGGGTGACGTAGACGAGTCCGAACTCGCCGGATACATAAGGCTCGCGGCACCCTACGTCCCTCTGTTTGCACTGATGCAAGTGCTGCGCTATTGCACCCAGGCCTACAAGACGATGGTCCCGTCGGTGATCGCCGGCAACATCGTGCAGCCGGTCGTCAGGTTTGTGATCGGCGTGGCCGTCCTCGGGGCGGGCCTCGAGGTCGCCGGCGCCGTGGGAAGCCTGGTCGTCTCGGTCGCGGCCGGAGCGATCGCCGCCGGTTTCTTTTTCAAACGAATGCTCGGCGAGCAGGAACGAGCCGCTGCGCCCCGCCGCGAGGTGGGACCGATGGTGCGCTTCGCGCTGCCACAGGCGGGGGCGTCGTTGCTCGGCATCCAGACCCTCGGGGTCGGCGTGATCGTCCTCGGCCTGGCGAGCGGACCGGATCAAGTAGGGATCTTCGGGCTTGCCCTCGCCCTGCAGGGGGCCGGCACTGTCTTCCTTGGGGGAATGGTGAACATCTGGGCCCCCGTCGTCTCGGATCTCTACGACCGCGACGCCATCGACCGGCTCGGGAGCCTTTACCAGACGCTCACCCGCTGGATCTCGACCTTTTCCCTCCCGGTCTACGCCGCTTTGATTCTCGAACCGGATCTGTTCGCCGAGTTCGGAGGCCCGGAGGGTAAAGGGGCGGCTCCGGTCGTCGCGATTCTCGCGATCGGCAACGTCTTTTACTCGGCCACTGGACCCACCGGCTACGTGATCTCCATGTCGGGCCATCCCACCGTCAACCTGATGAACTCGGTGGTTGCCGTTGGGCTATATACGGCGATCGGACTGCCCGTGGCGGAGGCTCACGGCGCGGTGGGCGTGGCGGTCGTCGACGCGGCCGTCACGGCCCTCATCAACAGCGCCCGAGTCCTCCAGGCTTGGATTCTCGTCGGCGTGCAACCCTTCGGGCCGACTTTTTACAAGCCGGTTGTGGCGACCATCTCGGGGTCGGCGGTCCTGCTCTTGTGGCGACTCTGGCCCGGTGATTCGATTCCGCTGGAGATCGGAGGAGTGGTCGTGAGCGCCGCGGTTTTCCTGGCCGTGCTGCGGGCCTTCGGTCTCGATTCCGAGGAGCGCTACGTGTGGGCAAGCATCCGCAGGCGCCTGTCGAGAAAGGGGTCCCGCAAAATAGACTCATAGACTCACCAGACAATGAACACGGAGACCAAGTCGTACGACACCTCTCGAACCGAAATCCTTGATCTGACCGCCGATGCACGCTCCTTCGCGTCGGCAGCGGGAGGGGATGGCCTGCTGCACCTGTTCGCACCGCACGCCACGGCTGGGCTGGCGTTGATCGAAACCGGATCGGGAACGGAGGAGGATCTTGGGTCAACTCTCGATCGCTTGCTGCCGGTCGGGCACCGCTACGTCCACTCCCACGGGACCAGAGGTCACGGTCGCGACCATGTGATCCCGGCCTTCATTTCCCCGTCGTTGACGTTGCCCGTTGTCAACGGAGAGGTCCAGCTGGGAACCTGGCAGAGCATCGTCCTGGTCGATCCGAACCGCGACAATCCAAACCGAACGATCCGTTACACGTTCGTCGCGGGGTAGGCCTCTTCAATACCTGCGCGGCGACTTACCCGAGGCCACGAGCCGTCCGATCGGAAGTCGCCAGCGGCTCAGGTTCGCCAACGCTCGAGCCGAAGCCGGGGGCTGTGGAAATTGCCGCTCGTACCCTGCGGCCTCAATGACGTCTCCTGCAATCGCCTCGAACATCTCGACCTGACGCGCCGGCATCTGGTCCTCCCACGATCGGATGTTTTGGGTGGGCGGCTTCGTGACGTTGGGGTTGTAGCGAGACGCGCGCGGCAAAACGTCGCTGCGAGATTGCTCGGCATGGTCGAGCATCTGTTCCTCGAAGTCGATTCCGATGAAGTCGCAAAGCGTCTTGGTGAGTGCTTCGGGATTGGTGACGAAGTCCTCGTAGCGGACTTCCGTGTAGCGGTCCGGGCCCAGGGCGCGACCGTCCCGAAATCCGGCGGCCACCCGCTCGGCCCAGAGCGCGGCCGCGTGACCGATCGTCTTGGGTCCAAAGGGGACGTCGGCGTAGGAGAGCGCCACATTGCGTCCGTCCCTTATCTGATGAACGAATCTGGCGTCGGGGAAGAGCCGGCTCAGCCGGGGAATGTTTGTCACGTAGCGTGGGGTCTTGTCGCCGAATAACGACTTTCCCTTTAGTCCGGCATAGGCACGGTAGGCCGCAAGGATCGCGTCGGCGTAGGCGACGGATTCGTCGCCGCCGAGTTGGCGCCTCACGTCGTCGATGGGGATCTTCCAGTGCTGGAACTGACTATGGGATTCGAGTCTTTGTAGGAAGTGATCGCGGTCAACACGGTCGCCCTGATAGAGCTCGGTTATGAAGCGCGATTCGGGCGGGACCGCCACACGAGAGTGTGCGTTGAGGATCAGCCTCAAAAGCGTTGTCCCCGAACGAGCCGAACCGACGATGAAGAACACGTTTACAGATAGCCGAGGTCGCGTAGGTGCTTTTCGACCACGGCCTCCTCGTCCGCCGTCATGCCCGACTCGGCTTTGGCCTCTGTGGAAGCGATCTGCTCCAGGACTCCTTCGAGTCGGCGCGCGACCTCCGGATACCGCCGGTAGAGGTTCCTTTTCTCGTCGGGAGGGGTGCCTCCGTCCAACTTGTACAGGGCCGGCTTTGCTCCGCCGCGCTTCAACAGCTTCCAGTCGGGGGTTCGCACGCCGACGATGCGGTTGCCCTCGAGCTTGACCCCGACGGCCTCGAGGTAGGCCGGTTCCTCGGACAACGAGCGCCCTTCGAACAACGGCAGGAGGCTCCTACCGTCGATTCCGGCCGGGATGGGAACGCCACAGAGGTCGGCGAGCGTCGGGAAGAGATCGACGTGCCTGACCTGCTCCTCGACGGTCGTCGGGGGTACCCCCGGCCCCGCGATGACGAGCGGCACGCGCACCAGATGTTCGTAGAGCGCGAATCCGTGGCCGATCTCGTGCTCCGCCAGCTTGGTGTCGAGATAAGGGAACCACTTCCCGAGCGCGAGTCCCTTTCGGAGGCGGCGCGCCCACCGGATCATCTTGAGTCCCATCTCCGAATCGGGGTACTCCTCGCCGTGGTCGCCGGTGATGACCACGAGCGCGTTGTCTCCGGCCGCTTCGAAGACCGGCCCGAGGTACTCATCGGTCGCGGCAACCGCCGCCTCGTAGCCGGTCCTGTCCCTGCGCTTCTCGAAATTCGGAGGCGAGCGGTAGGGACGATGGACCTCCCAGATGTGAAGCAGCATGAACCAGGGCTCAACGAGGGTCCGCATCCTCGAGACGATCTCGTCGCGCCAGCCGAAGAACGGTACGCGGTAAGCCTGACGATGGTTGGCCTCCTCAAAACCTCGCAAGACCCCCGTCTCGGGCAGAAGCGGACCGGTCACCTCGGCGTGGGTCTTGTATCCGGCCCCCGCGAAGGCCTCGGCCATCGTCGTCACAGAAGAGGCCAGCCGGTGACCCTGAAGCCCTCGAACCCCGTGCCGGGGCGGATAACACCCGGTGAACATCGACGAGAACGAGGGCGTCGTGGTGGTGGTCGTGCAGACACACTGATGAAAGGCCGCCCCTCGCGACCCGAACGCATCGATGTTCGGGGTCGAGACCTGATCGCCGAAGACCACGTCGGCCCTCAGGGAGTCAATGGCCAGGAAAAAGACGTTGGGTTTCGACATAAGACGACCTTCTCACGATTTCGCTCGCACCCTATCCCGGGCGAGCACACGTCGCACTTACTCGTCAAGTCCCAGCTGTTGCAAGATTTGCCCTGTATCGAAGTAGTCCCGTTCCTCAACGATGAGGCCACCTTCGTTCAGATCGATTGCCCAGGCCATCGGTACTTCGATCCGGCGACCTGTAGGCGGAACCTGGCCCGTGCCCAGGTCCAGCGGCCCGTCGTTCGTCGCGCTCAGGACAACCTCGGCCATCACGGCTGGCCCTGATGCAAGCTGGTTCTTGATATCGATCGTTACGTCAGAGAAGGCATCAAAGAGGGCCGCCTCACCCTGCACGATCTCGGTCTTACCCCGGGCCGGTTCGGGAAGCAGCGGTTCGTACATCACTGCGTCGATCGCATAGAGCTTTCCGAACGCATCGATGTCCTCGCTCGTGATCGCCTCGATCAACCGCTCGACTACCGACACAAGTTCTCGCCTCCTCGTTACCGTGCAGCCTGCCTGGAACTCAAGAATGCCGCCGCGCTCCGACCGCTTGTCTACAGGGTTCCAAACCTCCGATCACAGAGGGTCCGGATGGCAGAGAGTTTCCTTCCAGGAAATACCCCCGCAAAGACCCTCTCGTCCCGACGCTTCTCGAACGCGCCCGGGTAATCGTCGCCTGCGTTGTCCTCAATCGTGTAATCGGACAGGAAGTTGGCGAGGTTTTCGGACGTGAGACCGTTTCGCCTCAGCTCGCCGTGGTCGACGAACATGTTCGTGGCCGTGGTCCCATCGACGATCGAGACGTCGTTGTCGAAGCGATCGAGCGCGTCCCCCACGTCGGCCACCATCTCGGCCTTGTCGATGGGCCAGCCTCCGGAGCCGAAAGGAGTCTGTCCGTGGTCCGACACGACCGCAACCAGGTAGTGGTTGGGACCGACTCTGGCGTCGAGGTAGTCGACCAGGTCGCCGACCGCTCTGTCGGTCGACTCGAGGACGTCTTCCTGCTCCGGCGCAATCATGTTCCACAGGTGTCCCGCCGCGTCGGGGGCCTTGTAGTTGACGTAGAGAAGGTCGGTGACGTCGTCTTCTCCGAACGACTCGTTCGCAACGATCGTCTCTATCGACTGGTTCACCCACGGCGCGAAGGCGGGCGTTGCCTCCAGTGGAGAGATCTCGTGACCCCGCCACCGTTCGTCCGCCTCTCCGTCGGCCAGGTCGACCTTGTCGTAAAGGGCCTCGAGATCTCCGGCGTCGTTCAAATAAGCGGGAAGGTGGAAGAACTCTTGCGTGGTCGTCCAGCTCCCGGATTCTTCGAAGGCCGCGATGTCGCGGTCGGCGCCGGTGATTTCGGCTCCGTGCCCGATCATCCCGGCGACGTAGTTGCCGAAGCCGAGCAAGGCCACCTTCGCCGCATTGTCTGTCGCCTTGTCGTAGAGGTCGGCGAGGGTTGGCATCGTCAGGACGTTGGAGGGGGCCACCTCGGCATCCGCGTCCCGCAGCGCCTCGCTGAATGCTCCCGCAAAGTTCCCGTCGTCGGTGCGGATCACGATCGCGGTGACCTCGTGCCGGTTGGGAAACGCCCCCGTTCCGATGTTGGTGTGCGACGTCGGCGTGACCGACGGCGACGATCCCACGGTCGCGTGCTCGAAAGAGGTCCCGTTTGCGATCATGTTCCTCAGGTTCGGCCACGCCTGCGGCCACCGGTTCAGGACGTTCCATCCGCCCCCGTCGATCACGACCGTGACAACCAGGCGCGGTGTGCGGTGGGTTGATTTCAATTCCTTCACCAGCGACCGCCCCTGGCGTCTCGGGAAGTCGAAATCCATCAGGTCGGCATAGGTCGGCGCGAGATCGGCCAGGGTCACCTCTCGGGCGAGCTCGACCGGTCCCCGCGGGTCGACGAATCCCGGTCCGTAGAGCACGAATGGAATCTGCATCAAATACGGATAGGGACCGGAGTGCGCGGTGTTGTCCGGAGGACCCACATATCCCGGTGGCGTGGGGACCATGATGAGGTCGCGGCCCTGGGCGGGCCCGGGGTGATAGCCGCGCTCGATGTAACGAAGCCACCTCGCCGGCATGTCGCAGGCGCGGCGCACGTAGGCGTCACCGCCCAGTTTCTCAATCGGGATCGGTCCGTCGTAGTCGGAGGGATCCGAGGCGGTCAGTCGCGCTGCGGTCAGAAACGCGGTTGCGGCCGCGGCCGCGGAGAGAGCGGTCAAGGCAAACCTTCGGGTTCTCGTCCCGCACCTCCTTCGGTTTTCTAGAGGTAGCCCAACCCTCGCAGCGCTTCTTCGATCTCGGCCTCCTCCTCGGCGGAGTAGGGAGAGGCCTCCTCTTTTTTCCCAGATTCGAGCGGGGATGCGCTCTCGATCGGGTGGGCCTCGAGGTAGTGGGGATCGAAAGCCTGTTTCACAACCGAGCCGTCGAGATCGTCTGGAACCTTCATCCCAGCGAGGTAAAGAAGCGTTGGGGTGACGTCGAGCACACTGGCGTCCACCCCGGATGCGGCGTTCACCCCGGCACCCGCGTAGATGCCGATTCCGTGCATGTGATGGACTCCCCGAGGGAGCCGGCGCATGTCGGTGAACGGCTCTTTGTGGAAGATCTCATCGTCCAACTCGAAGCGGTGATCGCGGAGAACGGGAAGCAGGTCGGGGGCACCCTCGAGTGAGTCACCGTGGAAGACGTCTTCGGCGAGATGGACGCGGTCCGTTGCGGGCTTGCCGTCCGGCCCCCTCAGTTCGGCGAATCTCTGCGCGATCTCCTTTACGATCCCGGCCACGTCTTTCTCCGGGACGATCCCCAACGGCTCGCGTCCGACGACGTTAACGAAAACCCCTTGCTGGGGGATCGGAGAGGCAAACGCCCGAGTGTTCGCCCAATCGATCGCCGAAAACGTCTTGCTCTTCGCGGCTCGCGCCGATTTGGCCGGAAGAACGCGCTTCGCGACGGGGACGAGAGCGCGCGCGGCCGAGGTCTGCATGAGCTTCGCCGTAGCCTTGAACTTGAGATAACCCCATTGCTCGAGAAGCGCGTTGGTATGCACCGAACAGTCCCAGCCCGTAAAACCGTGGTCGGAGCAAACCACGACCCCGCCGTCCGTCCCCGCGTAATCCTCGAGCAGGCCCACGATCTCGTCCATGAGTTGGAAGCACTCCGCGATTGCCGGCCGAAGACTCTGCGCTTTCTCCGAAGAGAACATCTCGTCGCGAGGATCCATGTATTTGTAGTACGCGTGCTGAAGTCGATCGGGAGCCTCGATCACGGAGAACACGAGGTCCGTCTGGCGCTCGCTCAGCAACGCTTCGAGCACGGTCCTTCGTTGCTTCAGGGAGCGAAGGGCGCGCCTGCACAGGGCGTCGTTCTTGTAGTCGTCGTCCCAGTGCGTCTTGATGTCGACCTCGTACCCGGGGGCCCAGGACAGGATCTCTTGCTCGAGTGCGGCGGGATAAGCGAAGCCCTTCACCCGCTCGCCGTAACTGGGCGTCATCATCCCGGAGACCATCCACCCGTTGTCGAGCCGTTGCGGCGGATAGGTAAGGGGAAGGTTGTAGACGCCGATGCTGGCCCCCTGGGCGTTGGCCATCTCCCAGATCGTGGCGGACCTGACCTTCCCCGAGTGCACGAGCTGCATGCGATCGTGCTGGGCGTGACTGGAATGGAACCCGTAGACGCCGTGTCGCCCGGGATTGACGCCGGTGGCGGCCGAGGTCCAGGCCGGAGGAGTGTAGGTGGGAACGGTCGAGCTCAGGGTCCCCGAGGCTCCCTTGGCCCGGAGCTTCTCGAGGCGCGGCATGACCCCTTGTTCGAAGAGTGGGTCGAGTAGGTGCCAGGCGGCCCCGTCGAGGCCGATCATCACCGCTTTTTTTGTCATCAGCGAGGCATCTTAAGAGGAGGTTGTCTCCCTGCGAGAATGGACGTGTGATGCCACAACCGGCAGAGGAATTGAAGACTCAGAACCATGCGGCACAAAGCGCGCCCTCCGCGTTCATCATCGCGACGCGCAACCGGCCGAACGAATTGCTTGCAACCGTCAAAAGCGTCGTCGAGCAGACCGTTTTGCCCGGAGAGCTCTGCATCGTCGACTCCAGCGACGACACTCCGACCCGGGCCGAGATCGAGCGACTTTGTAAGGGGGCCGGGCTTGGCCTCGACTATCACCACCCCGCCCCGCGCGGACTGACAGTTCAGCGAAACGTCGGAGTCGAGCGGACGACGGGTGACCCGGTTTTCTTCATCGACGACGACGTCGAGCTGGCTCGCAACTGCCACGCCGAGATCTTGAAGGAGTACGCCAGGTGGGGAGCAGACCTCGGCGGAGTGCGCGGCCAGCCGGCGCGCCCGGCCCGGCCCCCGCTGCCCTCCATCTTGTGGCGCAAGTTCTTCGGGTTCGGAGGGTGGTGGCCCGAGGCCAGCGGCAGGATGAAGCCCGGGTTCTTCGTCGAGGGGATCAGCGAGTCGGCCGGCGTCCGAAAGCTCCAGTACTTCAACGGATGGTTCATGTCGTATCGGCGCGAGGTACTGGACCTCGAGCGTTTCGACGAGAGGTTGTCCGGCTACGCTTACAAGGAGGACGTCGACTTCTCCTACCGAGTCTTTCGCCGGGGATACACACTCATTCAAACGCCCCGAGCGCGAGTCGACCATCTCAAGGTCGAGACGAACCGCATGCCCCCGCACAAGTTGCAGCGGATGAATCTCTCGAATCAGTTCTACCTCCACCGGAAGAACATGCCGCAGACGTTTCGCTACAAGTTCGGCCTGTGGTGGGCTCTGCTGGGGCTCTTCACCCACAACCTCGGAAAGGCCTTTCAGCAGCGTGATTCGGGCTGGATAACGGGTCTCGTCGCCGGTGCCTGGGAGCAGGCGCGCGGTCGCGGTCTGATCGATCCGCAGAAGGAATCGTGAGGGCGACGACACGAGAGCGCCCCGGCGCCCCGGTGCCGCGGGGGGCCAAGAAGCTCGATTACTGGTGGACGGTTCTATTCACCGACCCCATCGCGGTTCCGTTGGCCAACCTTCTGGTTCGCAGGCGGTGGTTGACGGCCAACCAGGTCAGTGCGGTGGCTCTCGTTCTCGGCTTGAGCGTCGGGGTCGTTTTCGCCTTCGGGACGAGGGCGTCGCTAATCGCCGGCGGCATCCTCTTCTATCTCGCTTTCATCGTCGACTGCGTCGACGGCAAGGTGGCGCGCGCGCTCAACACGACGAGTCGACGGGGAGAGGCCCTGGACAAGCTGGCCGACGGAGGTAGACGGGCGGCCGCGTCCATCGGTCTGACGCTGTGGTTGTGGCGCGCCGAGACCGGCTCGGACGACTCCCTGTGGTGGGCGGGAGACGGGGTGCCGGAGAACGCCTTTTTGTGGGCGGTGGTTTACGCGGTCCTCGCCTACTACTTCCTGGAGGTCTCGGGCGAGAACGAGACCAGGCGCAGGTCGTGGTCGCCCGAAACCGACACCGCACCCTCTCCACGGGAATGGTCGGCGGCCCTGGCCCGTCGGAGGTTGCTGCCCAATCCGGGGATGCCGGACGTCCAGGCTCTCGTCTTCATCATCGGGCCCATCACCGGTCTCGTCGTTCCCGCGGTGTGGCTCGGCGCGACCATGGTTGTGGCCGGCATAGGCATGAACGTCGCGAGGAGCTTCAGGCGATGAGGCGCGTGCTCATGTTGGGCATCGACGGAGCCACTTTCTCCGTGCTCGAGCCGGCGTTCGAAGCCGGTCACATGCCCAACCTGAAGGCGTTGCTCGATAGAAGCGCGTCCGGAGTGCTCACGTCCACGGTCCCGCCCTACACCCCGCCGGGGTGGACCTCGGTCTTTACAGGAGTGAACCCAGGGCGGCATGGGATCTTCGGCTTCACCCTCGGTAACGCCCAGCGGCGCGGGGGTCTCGTGCGTCTCGATCGGGTCAAGACCCCGGCCCTCTGGAATGCGGCCAACGCTCAGGGGGTTCGCACCGGACTGTTCAACATCCCCATGACCTACCCTCCCCCCGTCGTCGACGGGTGGTCGGTCTCCGGGATGCTCACTCCGGAGGGCGGGGGGGTGACGCCGGATAACTTCACCCATCCCGACTCGATTGCCAAGCGGATTTTGGAACGCACCGGGAGTTACGAGATCGACATCGAGGTCGACTACGACCAGGACTGGAAGTCGACCGACATCATCGAGCGACTGTCGCGCAACCAAGCTCTCAAGAAACAGGCCCTTGAGCTGCTGATGGACACGGAGGAGGACCTGCCTTTTCTCTTTGCCGTGTTCGAGGCCCCCGACCGGCTGATGCACGTGCACTACAAGTACATCGACCCGAACTGCGAGCACTACGACCGTCCCGAGGCGGCGCCGATCCGCGCCCGTGCTTGGACCTTCTTCGACGAGATGGACGAGGCGATGGAGGAGTTGGTCTCGTGGGCGGGGGACGACGGATACATCGTGACGATGTCCGATCACGGTTTCGGTCCGAAGGACAAGACCGTGAACGTCAACCTCGTGTTGCGCGAGTGGGGGTTGCTGTCGGTGAGAGGTGCCGGCGTGGTGACGAGCTCGGGCGGGGTTCGCAAAGCGGCGAGGCGGATCAAAAAGATCCTTCCCAAGTCGGTGTGGGTGAAGGCGAAGAAAGGAGCACTGAGTTCCATCGACTGGTCGGCCACCAAGGCGTTCTCGGCCCCCATTCCACAGCAGGGCATCTACGTGAACCTCCGGGGGCGGGAGCCGAACGGAATCGTCGATCGGGCCGACTACGAATCGGTGCGTGATGAGCTGATGGAGCGGCTCGGCTCGCTGGTCGATCCCGACGACGGGAGGCCCGCCGTGGATCGGGTTCTGCGGCGCGAGGAGGTCATGGAGGGGCCCGAGGCTGAGGACGCGCCCGACCTCTTTCCGATCTGCCGGGACTACGCCTACGAGCTGTCGGACGGGTTGTTCTCGCCCTCGGTTTTCGACGACTATCGGGATCTTCCGCGCGGATTCCACCGAATGGACGGGATCTTCGGCCTGGCCGGTCCGGGGATCGAGGCGCGCGGCGGACTCAAGGCCCATCTCTACGACATCGCTCCCACCGCCCTGTACCTGGCGGGATGCAAGCTCCCACCCATGGACGGCCGGGTACTCGTCGATCTCCTGGATCAGGACGAGGTCGTCAAGTCTCCCCCGGAGACGGTCGAGATGGACCTCCCGACCGCCGGCGAGGGGGCCGAGTCGACCCCTTATTCGGCCGAAGAGGAGGCCCAGATCGAGGAGTCGCTCCGCAACCTCGGCTACCTCTAACCGCCCCTCCGGTTGCCTCGGGTCTCCGCCCCGCCCATCCGGGCCAAACCCACGATCGCGCGGTATATCTGATCTAAGGTCCGTCAACGGAAAGGGGAGACATGGCAACGGCCGCTGGGGCCAGGACGCCGGCGCAGACTTTCGCTCTCGTCGTCGGAGTCGTCTATCTGCTGGTAGGCATCGTGGGTTTCGCGTGGGGCTTCGACGACCCCGCCGGACTCAACGACGACAACCAACTGATCATCTTCCACGTGAACGTGTTGCACAACATCGTCCACATCGCGATCGGGGCGGTTCTGATCGGAGCGGCCAGGGCCCACGCCACGGCCAAGACCGCCAACCTCGGGGTCGGGGTGGTGCTTCTGCTCGTCGCGGTCTTGGGCTTCCTCGAGGTGGACTTCGTCCGAGAGTGGCTCAACATCTTCGAGGGTGCCAGCGATCCCGATAACTTCCTGCACCTGATCACCGGGGCGGCCGCGGTGCTTTTCGGAACCGCCGCGGCCGAGGGGGCGAGGCCTACCGCGGCCGCGCCCTAGGCGAGAAGGAACAAAAGGGGCCGTCTTCGGGCGGCCCTTTATTGTGTGGTCCTTCTTTTCACCGTCCACCACACCGTGTGTAGCGAAGGGTGAAAAGAAAGCCCGAGCTAGGCGGTGCGCGCCGCTTCCAGATCGTCGACCGCGAAGATCAATTCGGTTTCGCCCGATCCCTTCTTGGCGACGTACGCGGCGGAGATGGTGATCCCGGCATCCGCCAACCTGCGGCAGTAGCGACCGAGTTCCCCGGGCCGGTCGTCGAGAGTCGCGGTCAGGACCGGCCTGATCTCGGCGACCTTGAATCCGTTTCGCGACAGGGTTTCACCGGCCTCCTCCCCGTCGTCGACGACCAGGTGAATTCGGCCCATTCCGTAGTAGTTGGAGGCGGCAAGGGTCTCGATGTTGACATCCGACCGACCGAGCAGCTCTCCTATCTCGGCCAGAATCCCCGGGCGGTCTTCGTCGATCGCGACGACGATCTCCTCGAGCATGGCTCTAGCGTAGCCGAACTCAGTGGGCTCCCTCAGCGGTGACGACCGCCCGCAGAGTCCGCCACAGGATCCACATGTCCAGAGACAGCGACCAGTTCTGGATGTAGAAGAGATCGTGCCGAACGTAGTCCCCGAAGCTTGTCTCGGTTCGCCCGCTGATCTGCCACAGGCCGGTGATGCCAGGCTTTACCCGCAGCCGGTTCTTGATCCATTCGTCGTATTGCTCGACCTCGCTCGGAAGTGCCGGCCTGGGCCCCACGAGGCTCATGTCTCCCCTCAGGACGTTCCACAGTTGGGCGAGCTCATCGAGTGAGTAGCGCCTCAGGCGCCGACCGGTCCTCGTTACGCGCGGATCGTCCTTGAGTTTGAACAACAGCCCCGGTCCCTCCGAGAGGTGCTCGAGTTCCGCCCGACGCTGCTCGGCGTCCTCGACCATCGTGCGGAACTTCCACAAGGTGAAGTGGCGACCGTCGCGTCCAACCCGAACCTGCTTGAAGAAGACGGGCCCGTTGGAGTCCAGCTTTATCCACGCGGCGACGGCACAGAGCAAAGGAGACAGGATCACCAGGCCGGTGAAGGACGCGATCACGTCGATGGATCGCTTAAGCGTGCTCTGGAATTTCGTCATGCCGGGCCGCTTCACGTAGAGAAGCGGAACGCCGGCAACCGACTGGACGACCATTCGCGAGGCAAGGAGGTCAACGGTTCCCGAGGTGATCTGGAGATCGACGTCGACATCCTGAAGTTCCCAGAAGAGGCGGTTGAGCCTCGCCGTGTCGAATGCCGACGCGGCGACCAGAACGAGCGTCGCATCGTGCGCCTGAATGAGATGAGGAAGGTCGGACGTCGCACCGATCACGTTGTGCCCTTCGAGGACGTTCTCCCCGACC
Organism: Actinomycetota bacterium; assembly: GCA_030862065.1. Taxonomy (GTDB): domain Bacteria; phylum Actinomycetota; class CADDZG01; order CADDZG01; family WHSQ01; genus JALZEK01. The sequence goes on from JALZEK010000075.1 coordinate 32,038, forward strand.
GGCGCCGCGTCGTCCACGAAACCGCAGATCGTGTATCCGAGCCACTTTTCACGCTCGAGGGTTCGCGCAACCGCGCGCGCCTCCTGGTTCGATCCCAGGACGATGGTGCGGGTTGCATCACCGCCTCGGCGACGCAAGAAATGAAGGATCTTCCTTACGGCGAGGCGCTCGCCTCCGACCGCCACGAGTCCCGAGGCGATGGCGATCAGCACCCATCCTCGGGCCAAGCGCAGTGAGAGAGCGGAGTCGACGATGAATAGGAGCGCACCGCCGGCAATTACGCCGTGAAAGACCTGTTTGAACTCGTTGACGGGACTGAGGACCTGCCGAGGCTCGTACAGCCCGTAGAGCCAGAACAGGACGAGGACCAGGGGAGTGCCCAGCACCGTGATCAGGGTGTAATCGACATCGCGGGCCGGGGCCCCGGCCATGATCTCGAACCGAATCGTGGATGCGATGAATAACGCGGCGGAGACGGCCATGCCGTCCGCCGCGACGCGCAGAGCTATGCGTTTTGCGCTCCGTCTCTGGAGAGGCTGACGCTCGACCTCACTCGGTTTGGTCTCGATCGGGGGAGCCGTTTGGGCCATGGTCAATGCCGCTTCAGTGAACCGTTCACAAGCGAGCCAGTGTCTCCTTTGTGACGCCGGGGTGAACCAATGATATGAGCGCCTCGATTTGTTGCCCCGTCATGAGGGGCGGCCAATTACTCCGGCCAGATCCGCCGAACGAGGGCGAGGGCCCTGCCCCCGTCCAGGTCGGCATCCTCGACGATCGTGAATCGACCCGGTCTCGTGTCCGGGGCCGCCAGGAGCACTTGCACCATCTGATCCTCGTCGAGGCCGAGCTCGCCCGGGTGCTGGGGCAGTCCCAGCCTCGAGAGCTGTTCCCTGAAAGCCCTGGGATCCTCGCCGTACAGCGCGACGGAGATGATGCAGCCGAATGCGACCTGTGCCCCGTGAAGGGCCCGGCCTCCAAGGACCTCGTCGATGGCATGGGAGATCTCGTGTTCCCCACCCGATGCGGGTCGCGACGTGCCGGCGACGATCATTGCCGCGCCAGACAGGACGAGCGCGTCGGCGAGTTGACGGAGGAAGTCGGGGTCGCGCGCCGCGTCGCTCGGATTCACGTCTAAGTGGGGCTTGATGAGCTGAAAGGACTCGACCGAGAGATCCCACGCCCTCTGGTCGGTTTTCTCGAGTCCGTGTTCGGCAGCGAGCGCCCAGTCTTTCAGCGCGAGCGGATTGGCCAGGAGGTCTCCGATCCCCGCACGCACGGAAGCCGACGGCGCTCCCGCCAGGGTGGGAAGGGAGATAAAGACCGCCCGTGGGGGAATGGCCCCAACGCTCTCCGCTCTCGAGTTGTGATCTGGGACGACGGCGACCGGCGAGCAGATCCCGTCGTGGGAGAGCTGCGTGGGCACGGCGATCAGAGCGAGCCCGGCTCGCGCCGCCGCCAGTTTTGCAACGTCGATGCAACGGCCCCCTCCGATCGCGACGATGGCGTCTGCTCCGGACCGGCGGGCCCGAGAGCCGAGGTCGAGGGCCCACTGCTGGTCGGCCCCAGACCTCGGAGATTCGGGCGGCCGCCGACTCTTGATATGCGAGGCCAGTCGGCGTCCGTAGATGCTCGACAGGACGAACGGGGACTCGACGTTCAGATCGTTGAGATGTTCGGCGAGTCCCTTGGACGCCTCGTCCTCGCTCGAAGAGGAATCGAATATTTGGACCTGGGGAAACTCGACGGGCGGATTCACGCGCTCTTTACCCCGATCTCCCACGCGCCCTGGTTTCGAGCGATGATCGCTTCCGCCTCCGGGAGATCGTCCGGCGCGTCCACCTCCGCGTACTCTTCGGCGTTCACCGGCGCGGACCGAACATCGACTCGGTCCACAATGTCCGCGTACACGTCCTCGTAGTAGACGTCGCTTCGACCTCGCCATTCGTAATCCGAGGCGACGTCGGCATAGGGTCCCGCCGCCGGGGGCCGTATCAGCGAGACCCCACAGAACTCCCCATGGCTCCGAGCGCGCTTCAGATGCTTTCCGATCCCCGCGACCCGGCTTCCCTTCAAGTCGACGCGCATGTCCTCGTCGTCGAGGCGAAGTCGCCGCTCGACCGCCAGGACGAGGTCCCCCCGCTGAGACAGGACCCGGCTCATAACGTCGGGGTGAACGACGATGTCGCAGTTGACGGCCAGGAGCTCAAACCCGGGAGACTGGTCGATCGCCAGTCGCAGGGAGTGAAAGTTGCCCCACGACGCGTAGCGCGCGTTGAACACATATGTCGTCTCGCTTTCCCAGTACTTTGAAACGAACTCTTGAACGTCTTGAGACCTGTATCCGGTCACGACCATCAGATCCTCGACGCCCGCCTTCTTCAGCCCTCCGAGGAGGTAATACAGGAGGGGCTCGTGCGAGCCCACGGGTAACAGCGACTTGTGCTCGATCCCGCCCATGCGGATGCCTCGACCCGCGGCAAGGACTACGGCTCGGACCGCCACGACACCTCCACCTCGACGTCTTCCTCCAGTTCTTTCGTCAACACCAATTCGTCTCCGTCGCGCTCGAAGGCGGGTGCGATGACCTGCGTTGCATCCTCGGGAAGTCTGAGGCGCACATCGAGCGTCTCGGGTCGTACCCTCGCCTGGCGCTGCACGACCAGGCGGTAGACACTACGCCCATCTTCGGTACGCACAACACCCGGAACAACATAATCGAAGCGCAGCGACCCTTGTTCTTGCGGAGGGATTCCCAGCGTTGTCGACCAGACTCTCTTGCCCAGTTCGAAGTGCTCCGCCGGTCGATCGTCAATCCAGGCCCCCGGTTCGGGAACGTCCATCCGACAAGGCTCTTCGATGACGACTTCGACCGCAGAGCACTCCCTTCCCTCCGCCGCCTCCGCCCCGACCAACCGCGCGGCCCGGGGAACGTAGACATTCATCATCGGTTCATGTAACGGTGTTCGGCGCTCACCCGTCGGAGCCCGCGCGCTCGAATCGCCCATCGCGTGCTTCGTCTGCGGGAAGAAGGTGCCGTTGTCCACGGTTATCTCGGTCGTGACCCGCGCATCGCCCTCTTCCGTAAGTTCAACCTCCATCGAGGTCCGCTGATCGGCGAAGTAGTCGAACTTGTTTCCTCCCACGTTTTGCTCGACCACCATGAGGTAGTCACTTCGACTCGCCGGCTTGATCGCCCCGTCCCACTTCATGCGTTCGACGAAGGCCTGCTCGTCCGGATCCGTCATCCATATCTGTATGTGCTTCGTACGAAGGGCATCCGCCATACCGGTCACGGTGTCGGTGGGGTGATCCGGATCGAGCATCTTCTCCTCGAACCGTTCGACGACGTCGATCAACGCGGTGCGTCGAGCGCCCTTGCGCGGGAAGCTGGCGTAGGCCTTGTAGAGCAGGTAATGCACCGCGCGCTCTGCCGTCAGCCGGGCGCCACCTCCAAAAAGACGGAACTTCCCGGTTCCGGGGATAACCTTCTCCATCGCGACCGGGTCGATGACGATCACTCCGTCGAAATTGGGTACCGGTTTGACGCCCGGGAATCGTTCGGCGGCGTACGCGTAACGAACCATCAACTTCGCTGACAGGGGCCAGTGAGGAGACCAGTTGGCGTTCCCGAACCTCTGCGCGTCCGGGATCTCGCGCACGTACCACGCGTCGTCAGGTAGGTCGATGTCTAACTGGCGGCGTTCCTTGTCGATGTCGTAGACGGAGCCCCCGGGAGCGAGCTCGGACCTTCCCTCGTCGATCGTCAGATACGAGTAGCGCAGGATCGCGCCGCCGGTACCCCGCTGTTCGGCGGGGTTCTGCATCCCAATGAGATAGGTCCGAGGTTCGTCCCGCCCGAGCACGGTCGGCAAGATCTCGAACCCGGCCTGGGCATCGGCGATGACGTCGATTGCCTCGTCGGCTCGGTCGCGAGCGTCGGTCACCTCTGGTCTGGCCCGCCGAGGAAGGTCCGAGAGCTCGATTTTGTCCAGCGTCTGCTCGACCGCTTCCAGATCGGCTTTCACCGCGGCAATCGATGCGCTTATGTCCTCGATTCGTTCGAGCCGGACTATCGACCCTGCCTCCGGGTCATTGGGGTCCTTGATGATGATTCGGTTCGGTCCCCGAAGCGCGTTCTTGGCGATGCTGAGTGTTCCGGCGGCGGCGTCACCCGAATACCCGGCCGCGTCGATGAGGGGATCGACGTGATCGATCGTGCCGGAGATGCCGGGGAGCAGGCGCCCGATGTCGAATAGGGCGCTCGACCCGTGCGCGCCTCTCTCGGCCCTCACCGCGGCAGCGCGGCCGGCGAGGATGTGCTCTTCGGCCTGCTTCAGAGCTGTCCTCGAGAGACTGTTCTCTCCCTTTTGGAGCTCGCGCCCCGCCTCCAACAGGCCACTGGTCACCCGCCACGGCGCGGCCAACATCTCGAGCCACAGCAGAATCCCGGCGAGGGTCACCACGAGGGCCATCGCGGCGGCTAGCCCGTTTCGACCCCGGGGCGGGGCCGTTTCGGAACGGTTGACGGTTATGTGCTCGCGGCTCACCAACCTATGGTCGCGCGGCCTTATCCCTTAGGCGGGGGGCGACATCCCTCCCGAAGAGCTCGATTGCCTCGGCCGCCGGGGCCTTGTCCATCCCCGGGTAGTGGAGCCGGACGACGAGGTGCGACTCCGGGTAAGCGGTCAGCGTTTCGATCAACGGATCGAGGAACTCGACAACCTCTTGGGGCGTTCCGTACGCGGTCGTCTTACGGATCGTGTCCTCGTCGGGGGGCATGACCTCAAGGGGGGTGCCGGGAGCGTCGGTTCCACTGCGCCATCCCGTATAGACCCCGAGCTGATGGCCGATTCCATCGCGGACCATCGGCCAGTCGCGCTCGGGGTCCGTGGTCGCGTATGCGTTCATGAGGACTCCCACTATCGGAGGTCCATCTCTCCGCGCTTTCTTTCTCTCCTCGGCGGCCATCGCAAAGGACTCGGCAACGCGTTCCCGATTGGCGCGCGACGAGATGTATCCATCGCCGATGCGACCGGCCCGCCTGACCGCGTCGTCGACAAAACCTCCGATCAGGATCGGGGGAACCCGCGCCGGCTTGGGGGTAACGGATACTCCCTCGTAGCGATAATGCCGTCCCTGGAAATCGAAGCGATCCGGGCCCCAGGCCAGTCGCAGGATCTCGGTGATCTCCTCGAGACGACGCGTCCTCGTCTTTACGTTGATGTTGAACTCGCGGAACTCTTCGTCGCGCCACCCGATACCTAGTCCACAGATCAGGCGTCCGTTCGAGATCTGGTCTACGACGGCGAAATCCTCGGCGAGTCTGATCGGATCGTGAAACGGCGCGAGCACGACACCGGTTCCGAGCTCGATGCGCTCGGTCACCGTGGCGAACGCAGCCAGAAGAGGCAACAGCGACGGCAGATAGCCGTCCTCGGCGAAGTGGTGCTCGGAGACCCACGCTCCGTCGAACCCTTCAGTCTCGGCGAGTTGCACGAGCTCGATCGCGTCCCGGTACTCCTGGTGGTAGGTGCGACCGCTGCCCTTCGGGATCTGTCCGGTGAACAGCCCCACGCCGATCTTCACATCAGCCTCCCTTTGTCACATCAACGAGCCGGTTCACGCTAGCAGCCACGACCTCGCCTCCCTCGACGAGCGGGAGGCGAGGAGATAGCCGGAGTTCCGGACTTGAGGTGCCTACACAATCAGGTCGGCGATCTCGCCCATCATCTTTGTGAGATCGAAGTCCTTAGGCGTGTAAACCTTTGCCACCCCCAGCTCCAGGAGCTTGCGCTCGTCCTCCTCGGGGATGACGCCACCGACGACGACCGGAACGGCCTCGAGATCGACGCCTTCGGTCCTCAGCTTCTCCAGGACCTCGGGGACGAGAAGACCGTGGGCGCCGGAGAGGATTGAAAGGCCGATAACGTGGACGTCCTCCTCGCCGGCGGCTCGGGCGATCTGCTCGGGTGCCAACCGGATCCCCTGATAGACGACCTCGAACCCAGCGTCTCTCGCGCGTATCGCCACCTGCTCGGCCGCGTTGGAGTGGCCGTCGAGACCGGGCTTGGCAACCAGCATCCTGAGACGGGGAACTCCGCGCCTGCCCGCGGCCGCCTCGACCCTGGCCCTTACCTCGGCGAACCCCTCGGGCTGGACACCGGCGGGACGGGCCCCCATCCCCGTCGGCGCTCGGTACTCGCCGAAGGCATCGCGCAGGGCGTCGGCCCACTCACCCGTGGTCGCTCCCGCCCCAGCCGCCTGGATCGAGGTCGGAACGAGGTTCTCGTCGGTGCCGGCGGCGGTCCTCAGGGCGTCGAGGGCGCGGCGGACGGCGTCGTCGTCCCGCTTGCGTCGCCACTCGACGAGGCGTTCGGACTGTTCGGCCTCCAGCGCGGGATCGATGCGTTCGTAGGCCAGTTCGTCGAGCCCTTCAACCAGCGGGGACACCTCGGTGGACTCGAACTTGTTCATGCCCACGACGACATCATCGCCGGCCTCGATGGCGCGGCGTTTCTCCGCGTGCTCTGAGACGAGGCGCTCCTTCATGTAGCCGAGGGCCTCGACCGACGACCCCATCTCAAGTACCCGGTTCAACTCCGCCCACGCTTGAGTTGCGATCTGCTCGGTTAAGGACTCGACGACCTCCGAGCCCTCGAAGAGATCGTCGTATTCGAGAAGATCCGATTCGTACGCCAGGATCTGCTGCGCCCGTAGCGACCACTGCTGGTCCCAGGCCCGTGGGAGGCCGAGCGCCTCGTTCCAGGCCGGCAGCTGTACGGCGCGGGCTCGAGCGTCTTTCGACAACGTCACGGCCAGCATTTCGAGGAGTATTCGATAGACATTGTTCTCCGGTTGAACCGCCGTAAGCCCCAACGAATTGACTTGAACGCCATAACGGAATCGCCGGTAACGTTCGTCGGTCACTCCATAGCGCTCCAGGGTGATCCGCTCCCACAATTGCTTGAAGGCGCGGATTTTTGAGGTCTCCTCCACGAAACGAATTCCTGCGTTGCAGAAGAACGAGATTCGCCCGACCAGTCTCGGAAAGTCCGACTCGGAGACGCGCCCGGTCTCCTTTACTGCATCGAGCACGGTGATCGCGTTCGCCAGTGTGAACGCAACCTCTAGCACGGGCCCTGCCCCCGCTTCCTGCAAGTGATACGAGCAAACGTTGATCGGATTCCACTTTGGAACCTCATGGAGAGTCCATGTGATGAGGTCGGTCGTCATCCGGATGGAAGCTTCCGGAGGAAAGATGTAGGTGCCGCGGGAGAGGTATTCCTTGAGGATGTCGTTCTGCGTGGTTCCGGCGAGAGCCGATCGTTCTCCGCCTTGCTCGTCTGCGATCGCCACGTACAGCGCGAGCAGCCACATCGCCGTCGCGTTGATCGTCATCGAGGTGTTCATCTGCACGAGAGGGATGCCCTCGAACACCGTTCGCATGTCGCCCAGGTGACAGATCGGGACGCCGACCTTTCCGACCTCGCCTTTGGCCATCGGATGGTCCGAGTCGTAACCGGTCTGCGTCGGCAGATCGAAGGCAACCGAAAGTCCCGTTTGGCCCTTCGCCAGGTTCTGCTTGAAACGGGCGTTCGTCAGTATCGGCGACGCGTAGCCGGCGTAGGTTCGAAAGATCCAGGGATGATCCTTGTCGCGTCTCGGCACGACTCAATCGTACGGCCTGACGGCCTTGGGTAGGCTGGGTGGCGCTTTCAATTGATGACTCAGGAGGTTATTTGACTCGTGGAGATCAAGACGGTCGGCGTCGTGGGTTGCGGGACCATGGGATCGGGAATCTGCGAGATCACGGCCCGAGCCGGCCTCGACGTGGTCTATTCGGAGACGTCGGAAGAAACCGTTGCCGCGGGCCGCGAGCGAATCCTGCGCAGCGTCGAACGAGCGGTGTCGGGCGGCAAGATCGAACAGCCCGACGCCGACGCTTTGATGGACCGGATCTCGGGGACGACTTCTATTTCGGATCTCGGCGGATGCCAGCTGGTGATCGAAGCGGTCCCCGAACACCTCGATCTCAAGAAGCAGATTTTCTCCGAGCTCGATCAAATCCTTTCCGATGATGCGATCCTGGCGACGAACACATCGTCGCTGCCGGTTATCGATATGGCCGTCGCCACTAAAAGACCTCATCGCCTCATTGGGTTTCACTTCTTCAATCCCGCCCAGGTCATGAAGCTCGTCGAGCTCGTGCACACGGTCGCCACCGATGACGGCGCGATCGAAACGGCGCGAGATTTTGCGGGGCGACTCGGCAAGACTCCGGTAGTTTGTCGGGACAGGGCGGGGTTCATCGCCAACCTGCTCCTGTTTCCCTATCTCAACGCGGCGGTACGGACTCTCGAGCAGGGCTTTGCCTCGCGCGAGGACATCGACGCGGCAATGCAACTTGGATGCGGGCATCCAATGGGCCCCCTCGCTCTTCTGGATCTGATCGGTCTGGATTCCGCCTACGAGATCTGCGAGGCGCTCTGGAGGCAGTTCCGCGATACACAAGACGCGCCGGCACCGCTGCTCAAGCAGTACATGGTGGCCGATTACCTCGGTCGCAAGAGCGGACGCGGGTTCTACCGGTACGAGGCACCGGAGTCTCCCAAGATCGTGGACGCGGTTCCGGGTGAGGCGGGGGTGGCGACTTCGGAGATAACCCGAGTCGGGATCACCGGCACGGGCCTCATGGCTTCCGGAATCGCGGAGGTGGTCGCGAAAGCGGGCGGCGAGGTCGTCCTGAGAGGGCGTAGCGAGTCCTCCATCAAGAAGTCGAAGGGCGCGGTGAAAAAGAGCCTCGATCGGGCCGTAAACAAGGCAAAGCTGGAGCAGTCCGCGGCGGACGAGACCCTGGACCGAATAACCACAACGCTTGAATTTTCGGATCTGGCGGAGTGCGACCTCGTGATCGAGGCCGTGGCCGAGGAGCTCGATCTCAAAAGATCCATCTTCAAGGACCTCGACGAGTCGGTGAAGCCGGATGCGATCCTGGCCACAACCACGTCCTCGCTACCGGTGGTGGAGCTGGCCGCGATCACGAACCGCCCGGACAAGGTGGTCGGACTCCACTTTTTCAACCCGGCCCCCGTGATGAAGCTGGTAGAGATCGTAAGAACCGTTGCGACCTCGGGTGAGGCGGAGAAGCGCGCCGCGGCCTGGGTCCGGACCATCGGGAAGCGTCCGGTGAGATGTCGCGACCGGGCCGGGTTCATCGTGAACTTCCTGCTCTTTCCCTACTTGAACGACGCGGTGCGCATGCATGAGCAGGGTTACTCGACCCCGGAAGACATCGACACCGCCATGAAGCTGGGATGCGGTCATCCCATGGGCCCGTTCCAGCTGATGGACATCGTCGGATTGGACGTGACCTACGCGATCCTGAACTCGCTGCACGAGGAGTTTCGCGAGCGCCGCTACGCGCCCGCCCCCCTGCTCGAGCACATGGTGAGAGCCGGCTACCTCGGTCGCAAGGCCAACAGAGGGTTCTACGATTACTCCGAGTAAGGGACCGCTCGTCCAGATGCTGTTTGCAATCCGGGGCTACCCCGCGCCTACGTAAAAGTAGAAGTTTTCCCTCAACTTCCGGCCCGGCAAAACCGATAACTGCGTGAGGTGAGTTGCGCCGCGCGGCCACGTGGCGAGGTCTGTTCGAGAAAGGGAACCCCCGATGCTTTGCTTCTTCTTCCGCGGTCGCCCTCTGGGGGCAAGTAGGCGGACCGAGGCGATCCTGACCGCGGCGCTTGCGGCCACGCTTTGGATCGCCGGGACCGCGCCGGTCGGCGTTGCCGCCGCAGGATCCCGGTACTCGAGGCGCAGCACGATCGTGCGAGAGGGTCTCGTGTTCACTCGCATCGTCGACCGCCAGGGGCCCAACCGCATCAGCGTCTTGAGGATCGACCCCTCGACCTCGTTGACCATGGACGTCGCGCTCTCCAACAACGAGCTGCCGGGCCGGGAGACCGTGCGATCGATGGCGGCACGACACGAGGCGGTGGCCGCGATCAACGGCAACTTCGGCAACTCCTGGGGCCGTCCTCTGGGCCTCTTGGCGGAGGACGGCTCGCTCAAGACAAGCCCACTGAGTCCCGGAGGGGCGTTCGCGATCTCGCGCCGCGAGACGGCGTCCTACATCGGGCGGCCCGATCTCTCGGTCACCGCCGAGAACCTCGACTCGGGCTCTACGTGGCAGGTTTCCAACTGGAACGACGAGTATCCCGGTCCGAACTCGATCTCCGGCTACACCAACGACGGCGGTGCCCGGCTTCGTCCTCCCGAGGACTCGTGCGCCGTCCGGCTCGGTGCCGCGTCCGCGCTCGCCTGGCAGGCGGGCAAGAGAGGCGTGGCGCGCACCTACAGGGTCGAAAGGGTGCGGTGCTCTCGGGATCCGATCTACCCGGGCAAGGGAATCGTTCTGGCGGCAGACCGCGGAAGCCGCGGGGCGCGCCGGCTGGCGACCGCATCGGTGGGACAGAGGGTCCGTCTCGGCTGGACCACCGGGTGGGCCGGCGTGATGGACGCGATGGGCGGGACCCCCGTCCTCATGAAGGACGGCGGGGTCGTGATCGAGCCGTGCAGCGGCTACGTCTGCCAGCGACACCCTCGGACCGGTGTCGGGATAACCGCCTCGGGTGACGTGCTCCTCGTCACGGTGGACGGCCGGCAGCGAGAGTCGATCGGTATGACCGTCGTGGAGTTCGCCCGCCTGTTCAAATACCTCGGGGCGACCTCCGCTCTAAACCTCGACGGCGGCGGATCATCGACCATGGTCTTGAAGGGCCGGGTGGTCAACTCGCCATCGGACCCCTCCGGTGAGCGGCCCGTCGTCTCGGCCCTGCTGGTTCTCCGCCGACACGACGGCGGCGAACCCGCTCCGGTGACGCCGCGATAAGTCGCCCAAAAATACGCAGTTCTCTGTAGTTCATTCGTGTGGCCACTCACGTAGCTTGATCTCAGTCACTGCTTGAGGAGGTCGAGTTGTTTCGGGTGGAGTCGATCCGACCGCGTCCAGGCGCGATCCGGGTACGTATTGCCGGGATCGCTTTGGTCGGCGTGGCCCTCGCCGCGATGGGTCCCCACCGTGACGCGGCCGATGCCGGAGTCCGTTACAGGGTCTCGGCCCGCAAGATCGTAGGTGGGCTGAAGCTGATCACGGTCACCGACACCAAGTTGGGCGCCGAGGCCAAGGTCCTGAAGGTAGAGCCATCGTCTGTGTTGACCGTGGACATTGCTCTTGCCACGGGGATTCTTCCGGGACGGGAGAAAACGAGTTCACTGGTCGCACGACACGGCGCGATCGCCGGAATCAACGCGAGTATCGGGACCTCCTGGGGGCGCCCGCTCGGAATCTTTGCCGAAGACGGCTCTTTGAAATCGAGCCCGATCGCCAAGGGGGCCGCGTTCGCGATCGACAAGGCCGAGACCAACTCTTACGTCGGGTATCACGAGTTGCGCATCGTCGCGAAGAACCTCAATACCGGCGCAGCGTGGCGCGTCGTCGACTGGAACGATCAGTATCCCAATCGCGATCGCATATCCGTCTACACCTCGGCGGGGGGCGATGTCGTGAAACCTCCTCGCTATTCCTGCGCCGTCAGGGTGAAGCCGGACGGCCCCATGACCTGGGGACGGGGGCAGCGCGGGATCTGGCGGGCCTACCGCGTTGATCGAAAGCAATGTGGCGACGACCGCCTGGGACTTCACGGCGGGATCGTGTTTGCGGCACGGACCGGTTCGCGCGGGGCGAAGAAGCTGATGGAGGTTCGCAAGGGGCACACGATGAGAGTGAAGTGGGAGCTCATGTGGCCAGGCGTGATGGACGTCGTGGCCGGAAGTCCCATCCTGATGCAGGAAGGCCTCGTCGTCGTCGAGCAGTGCGACGGGTACGTATGCCAACGCCATCCCCGAACGGGAGTGGGTGCCACCGCCGCCGGCAAGATCCTTCTCGTGACCGTCGACGGCCGGCAGTCCGACTCCGCGGGCATGACGGTCGTCGAGTTCGCACGCTTCTTCAGGTGGCTGGGGGCCGATCGGGCGTTGAATCTCGACGGGGGAGGCTCCACGACCATGGTTCTCGAGGGCGAGGTCATCAACGACCCCTCCGACCCGGCCGGCGAACGGCCGGTGACCTCCGGACTGCTGGTCTTGCCGGGGGCGGACGCCAAAGAGCTCACTCCTCTACCACCGCGCTAGCC
>JALZEK010000079.1 GCA_030862065.1 Actinomycetota bacterium
ATCCGGGCGATGGCGGGGTTTTTGCGGATCAACCGGAACACGGTGGCGCGTGTGATGTCTGATCTCGAGCGCGAGGGTTTCGTGGAGAGCCGACGGGGAAGCGGGGTCTACGTGATCGAGCCGCCGGCCGACGAGGAGGCGCTGAAGCGCCAGGAGGTTCTGGAGCGGGTGATGGACCTGGCGGCGGCGCAGGGTGTCCCGCTTGAGGAGCTGGGGTATGCGCTCCTGGCGCGGGCCGGGGTCAAACCCCAGGAGAAGACACCTATCTTGTTCGTCGAGTGCACGTCGCCGGAGCTGGATCAGTTCTCGGTCGAGCTCGAGGAGCATCTCCCGGTCGAGGTCGAGAAGGTATTGCTCGAGGACCTTCCGGCGAGGCTATCGGGCGAAGAGAAGCCGCCCTGGCGGGTGGCCGTCACGACCTTTTTCCACGTCCACGAGGTGCAGGACCTCATGGAACCCTTCGGGATAGAGACGGTGGCGCTCCTGGCCGAGACGACGCTCGAGAGCCTGCAGCGCCTCACCGAACTGCCGCCGGGAACCCCGGTCGGGGTGGTGGGCAACTCGCAGACGTGCATGGAGAACCTCTCGCTCTCCCTCGAAGGCGCGGGCCTCGACCACCTGAACCTGACCGAGACCTACATAGAGCGTTTGGACGAGACTCGCGCCCTCTTCGGCAAGGTGCCGGTGATCGTATCCTCCAGCTTCACGGCGAGGAGGCTCCGGGAGCTTGGCGCGCCGGAAGACCTCAAGATCCTCGAAGAGGACCGCACGCTGGACAAGGGCGGCGTCGAGATGCTCGGCCGGATGCTCCGCCAGTTGCCGCGGGTAGAACGGGAGACGCAAGAACGCCGGTCGTAGAACCGGAGGCGCTCCTTAGAGGGCACAACCGAGACACGCGCGCGAACACTGTCACAGGTCGCTACTCCCTCGCTGGCACCTTTCAGAAGATGGGTGAATAAGCTTAAGAGACCAAGGGGATTCTTTCGGGGCCTTCTTGGAAAGAGCGATGCATGAGCGTGTCGCAAGAGCGGCCGGTGGAGAAGATCGTACGCCCCTTCCAGGATTTTGCCCACAAGCAATCCTCTGGCGGCATCCTCCTGATCATCGCCACGGTGGTAGCCCTCGTGTGGGCCAATTCGCCCTGGGGTGAGAGCTACACGGCGCTGTGGGGTTCGAAGTTGACGGTGAGCTTGGGCAACTTCTCCCTGTCCAAAGACCTGACGCATTGGATCAACGACGGGCTGATGGCGATCTTCTTCCTGGTCGTCGGCTTGGAGATCAAGCGCGAGGTCCTCCTAGGCGAACTGTCCTCCCCGAGACGCGCAGCGCTGCCACTAGCCGCCGCCGTGGGCGGGGCCGTGGTACCCGCGCTGACCTACGTCGCCTTCAACGCCGGGACGGAGGGCGTGGCTGGCTGGGGGATACCCATGGCCACCGACATAGCCTTCGCCCTAGGGGTTTTGGCCCTGCTGGGCGAGCGGGCGCCCGTGGCACTCAAGGTGTTCTTGACGGCGCTAGCCATCGTTGATGACATAGTGGCGGTCGTTGTGATCGCCATGTTCTACACCTCAGAGATCTCCTGGGGTGCCCTCGGCGTCGGTGGGCTCTTCCTGGTCGCGCTGGTCGTAGCCAACCTGATCGGGGTAGGCAGGACGCTGGTCTACACCCTGCTGGGGGTCGGGCTGTGGCTGGCCTTCCTGCTGTCGGGAGTCCACTCCACCATAGCGGGGGTGGTCCTGGCGTTCACGGTGCCGGCCAGTTCCTTCATCAACCCCGACGAGTTCCTCGAACGCGGCAGGTACGTCCTCGACCGCTTCGAGCAGGCCGGGGAGAAGGGGGAGAACGTGCTCACCAACGAGGAGCGCCAAGCTGCCCTGCAGGCGCTCAACCACGCCACCTACAAGCTGGAGCCCCCTTTGCACGAGCTGGAGCACACGCTGCACCCTTGGGTGGTCTTCGCCATCATGCCGCTGTTCGCACTCGCCAACGCCGGAGTACCGCTCGTCGGGAGCATCGCAGGGGCGCTGGCAAACCCGGTCGTCCTCGGGATCGTGACCGGGCTTGTGGTCGGCAAGCAGCTCGGCATCACCCTGCTCGCTTGGCTGACGGTAAAGAGTGGCATCTCGGAGATGCCCGAAGGTATCACCTGGCGTCACGTCTACGGCGCGGGCTGGCTGGCCGGAATCGGCTTCACAATGAGCCTCTTCATCTCCGACCTCGCCTTCCCAGATAGTCCGCTGGTGGACGCCGCCAAGCTAGGTATTCTGGTGGCCTCGCTGTTGGCGGGGGTCGTAGGATGGGCGATACTGAGGAAGGCGAGTACCCCATCCGCCGACTAGCACGAACCTCCGAGAACTCCGCTGGACACGAATCTCCGTCCCGGCATACACCGTGTTCGTTTGTCGCAGCTTTTGCACGCACCTCGGCTCGTCCTTAGGATCGGACGTTGAAGCGGTTCATCGCGGTCTCGGGGCCGTCCTCGACGACGGCCTCGACCGCATCCGCCGCCCGGGGCACGGCGTCCCGTATCGTCGCATCCATCCCGCTCAGAACGTAGTCCGTGACGCCCACGCCGGCCGGCGGGCGTCCGATGCCGACGCGCACCCTGACGAAGTCTGGCCCCAGACGCTGGATAACGGAGCGGAGGCCGTTGTGGCCGCCTGCGCCGCCACCGACCTTCACGCGGACGTCGCCCGGCGGGAGATCCAGGTCGTCGTGCACCACGATCAGGTCCTCCGCCCCGTACTCGGCCAGTGCCGCCCCCGAGTTGTTCATGAACGTCGCGGGCTTGAGCAGGGTGATGTCCTTGAGACCGAGGTTCACCGGGGCGGCCTCGACCCTCTTCCTCTTGCGCCAGGAGCCGCCGTGGCGGCGGGCTAGCTCATCGGCGACGAGAAAGCCGGCGTTGTGGCGGGTGCGCTCGTAGGAGCGGCCCGGGT
>JALZEK010000102.1 GCA_030862065.1 Actinomycetota bacterium
CGAACAAGGGATTGATATGCCCGTCGCTCCACACCGATTGAAACGAAACGGTCTCCCCCAGCAGGGTGCAGGCCCCGGTTCCGTTTGCGATCGAGCAGTAGAGGCCGCCCTCTTTGGCGGCATCCCGCAGGGCCTGGTGATCTTGTTCGTCCAGAACATGGGGACGGATGTTGTCGAGATTCGCTGTCGTGAACTTGGACGTGGTCGGATAACCGGTCTGACCCGAGCAGCCGCTCGTGATGGCTCCGGTGGCCGCCGAGCCGTCGCTGTCCCACAGCGACTGCCTGGGGGCGCCGCCGACGTTCGCGATGCAGTTCTTGGTCGTCATCGGGGCGGGCCCGGGGAACTCAGGCTTCGTCCCATTCTGTTTTTCAAAGATCCCGATCGCGGCATGTGCTCCGGCGGGCGCATGCTCGGTCGGAGAGCGGCCGACGACGCCGTCGGGGAAGACATCGGACATGAAGTAGTACGGATCGATCCCATTGAACGCAAGTTTGTCTCGGCCCCTGATCTGGGTCTCCGAGAACATGCTGATCCCGACCATGTTCGGGTTTCCCCCGGCCTCGATCGAGTTAGCGTAGATGCCGACGGGTAGACCCAGTGGTTTGATCCGCACGATCTGCTGTACGACTCGCTTCGCAGTCGGTCGCGATCCCTCCGACGTGATCACAAAGAACTGTCCTTGCGGATCGTTGGGAACGGTCGCCCGGTAGCTGCAGGCACCCGGCACGACCTGGTCGACCGAATTGCCCGTCGGCGGATTGGGTTCATAGACCTTGAGCGTCGCTCGGAAGCTTCCACTACCGACGATTCCCTCGGGGACCTGGATCCCATCGACGTCTTCGCAACCCGCCCTTATGAGCTTTGCCCACGTGACGTTGCCGACTCGCAAAAACCTCATAAGTCTGTCGATGCCGGCTTCGGCATACGAGAGAGCTTCTGCCGATCGTCGGTCGTCGGTTGAAGCCCTGAGCTCACTTATGGTCGATATCGCGGCCGCAGAGACCAGGACGGTCAGAGCAGCCCCAATGAAGATCACCGTGACCATTGCGACCCCGGCCTCGTTACGCATTCGAGCAAAGAAGGTTTTCTTCATGCCTACCTTCTGTTCCGCAGTTGGGCTTGAGCGATGAATTGAGTGTTGCCCCCGCCGCTTCCGACCATCAGGGCAAAGGTCACATCGGTGATGAACGGAAGCTCCGTATTCAGCTGACCGTCGTTGTTTCCCACCCCGACCACTCCGTGAGCCGAGGAGGAGGACTCGTCGAGCTCCTGCCACGTTGTGACTCCGTCGGTGTCCCAGTCATACTCGAGACGGTTACTGGTGTAATGGAAAACGTCTTGGGAGCACGTGCCGTCGCCGGCGCGGACGCAGTCGACACCTTTCATCAAGGTCTCTCCGTCTAACAGGATCCTGTCTCCAGACTTGGAGTAGTTGAGGATTTGAGGTCCCAGTCCATCACTTTCGTAGTCGACACGCACCGTGAAAGAGGTGGGATTTGCCGTCTCGATCTGTTCGCCCTCCCGGGTATCTCGAACCATCCTGTTAAAGCCGAGACGCGCCTCACTTGAAATGGTCGTGGTTGCGCGCGAAGTCTTAGATCCCTGTTGCACCGAAAAGAGCACGCTGTAAAAGCCGGTCGAGACAACGGCGAATATCGCGATGCTGGACAGCAGCTCAACTAGCGTGAAACCTCCCTCGGAATCCCTAAAGGCCACGTTTGTCCACCGCCCCGCATGAGAGCTTCCCAATCGTGATGTTCAATCCCGTGGCCGGCAGAGTCGGGTTGGTCGGAGTCGTAACGATCTGAATGGCCCCGTCGATGGTTGCTCCCGTGCTGCGGCCCGTGGCGTCCTCGCTCCAGATGATCTCGGGACGGCTACTCCAGTCGGAGAGGTATCCCCTCTGGGTCGGCGTTCCGAAAAGCCAGATGTCGGTGCTATCGACCGGGACGTCGTACACCTTGGGATTTGCAGCCTTGATCGCGGCGAAAGGGTCCGTCCCCCCCGTCAAAGATCCGGTGATCGTCTGTTCCGGGGTATAGCCGCCCACCGCGGGGTTGTTGTCGGGATCCACCCAGTATTTGATCTTGGCCGACCACGACCCCGTTACGGTGGCCGTAGCGGAGGCGGTCGAAGTGCATTTGACTGTCGCGGTGAAGTCGCGGATAACCACAACTGCATGACGCTCGCTGGCTATGAATGTCGTGGGAAATAGATCAACACGGCCCAGAGTCGCGGTCGCAGTGGTCTCGACTTTGCGGCCGGCCGTCGGCGTGAGCGCGGTTGTCTCCGCCTTGGTAGACGCGGTCGTTCGCTGCGCTCCGTCGCGATGAACCGTAAACACCCTACCGAGGGGGTCCAGGAGCAGGTTGGCTTTGTTACTCGTGTCTGCTTGGTTGTTGACCCAGAAGGTCGGTTCGCTGGTCGGGCCGGTAAAGCCCGACACGCCCTCGGCTCGAGGCAGCTCCTCGAGGACTTGGACGCCGACATTGGAGGTGGCGCTCGGGGCAAGATAGGCGACCGCAGTTAGGGGAGACGTAGGCGAGGCCTGATAGCTCGCCGTTTGCGCGGGGGCCGTGACGCCCGGCGCATAAAAGGAATCTGGGGGGCTGTGGATGACGCTCGCCGCTCCGGAAAGATCGAGCTTGGTCGAACCGGGTTGCCCGGCGAACTCCTCTTCTACCAAGGTGAGCTGGCCGACGCGAACGCTCTGATCTGCGCCCGCCACCGAACGCGCCTCAATCCGCGAGGACGAAGAGCCGGCGCGAGCCGTGACCGTACTCACGCGACCGTCGCTTGCCACATACGACGTGACGGCCTGCACGGTGAAGTCCACCGTGGCGTCCCCTCGCACCGCGTCGGGGCTAACCCGACGTTCTCCGATGAGACTCGTCAGCTTGTAGGTCTTAAGTTGGCCGGCGTTTTTCCAGCTCGCCACGACGGAAAGTCTCAGCAGCTGTGAGGGCGGGCTCTCGGTCTCCAGAGTCGCCCAACTGTAGTTAGCCGGAGGAGTGACGACGGTGAAACCTTGCGGGTCACCCGCGGGAACGGTGGTGGGACGCACGAACTCGACCTCGTAGATAAGGGCGTATGCCGGTGGCAGTGAGCTCGATCCGTCCTGCAGCTCGGGGGGGCAAGCATGGGGAGCGCTCTGTGCAGGGCTTTCGTTCTCGATCGTGCATTCGGTCACGAACTTCCCCGCCGCGTAGCCGGACCCTCGATCGGGGAAATACAGGTCGAGGACATCGCGGCGGGTGGGTGACGTCACACCTTTGACCGATTCGAAGTACGGGAGGCCCCTAATTCGCTCCATGGCCTGTACCGCCAGGTTCTTACCTACCGTGTAGGAGCGAGAGAGACCGGCCCCCCGCAGCGAAGCCGTAAGCAGGGGCGTGATCCCGATGGTGACCATGGAAAAGATCATCATCGCCACCATCGTCTCGACCATGGACATACCGCGATCGGAAGCCGCCACGCGCCTCACGACTTGTCCACCCTTCCGGTGACCCCTAGAACGGTGATGGTCCGCGACGAGCCCACGGCGTCCTGGTTGAGCACCAGCTCGCCGGCGGTCGCGTTCCCGCGCGCAAAGAAGAAAGTGAGTTCGGCCCCCGGTGGAGCGGCGGAAGCACAGAGGGTGGTTGCGTCCGGACCGTCTTCGAAGGCCACGGATTCCACGTACACCTGCCCTGCCAAGTCACGCGAAGCGCCGACTTGTTCACAGAGGTCGTCGGTCGACGTCGACGTGTCTCGGGGATTAAATCTGAGGATGCCCCAGTCGTCTCCCACAGAGTGCGCCCTGAACCACGCCCCGTAGATAAGCGGGTGGGATTCCGCGATCGTGCGTTCTTGAATCTCCCGTAGCTGAACGACGATCTCGTCTGCGCCGCCGTCCAAAGAATTAAGAAGCCAGTAATGGCGAGCGGCCGCCGCCCCCAGGGTAAGAAGGACCGCGGTCATCCCGAGGACGACCATCATCTCTATAAGGGTGAAGCCCGTCGCGCGCTTCAAAGGCACCTCTTCTAGAAGGAGAGGTCCCCACAGCTTCGATCCGACCCGTCGCTACTCAAAATCGGCATTTGCCGGGCGGAACTTGAGATTGGACGGCACAAGGAAACCCGCCACCTAATATCCGCGCATGGCCGAATCGTGGAACTTGGAGCCCGGAGACGACATCACGGAGCGGTTTGCAGCACTAAAGGTCCTCGGCGGTGGCCACAGCTACGAGGTCTACCTTGCCCAGGATGCGCATCGCCTGTCGCTGGTAGTGCTCAAGCTTCTCCGCCCTCACCTCGTAGACGACGAGCACGAAAAGAAGAGTCTCGCCCGCGAGGCGGCCGTCCTGGAACGACTCGCCCACCCGGTAATAGTCCGGTCCTTCGGAGCCGATGTAGCCGGAGCGCGTCCCCACCTGGTTCTGGAACATCTGGAGGGACCCCACCTGTCGAGATTGATACGTCAGAACGGCGCCCTGGCGCTCGAACAGGTGATTCCGCTCGCGATCCAGATTTTTTCGGCCGCCCACTACTTGGAGCGGGAGGGGGTGGTCCACCTCGACATAAAGCCTCGCAACATCATCATGGGTGGGCCGCCGCGGCTCATCGATCTGAGCGTCGCCCGATCCGTTGATAGCGCGCTCCGAATTAAATCGGCTATCGGCACCGATCCGTTCATGGCTCCGGAACAATGCGAGCCGGCAAGAGCCCCGGTCGGCGCTTCCGCCGACGTCTGGGGGATCGGCGCCACGTTGTACCAGTCTGTGTCGGGCCGACTGCCATTTCCCCGCGACGACGACTACGATAAAGACGATCCCGCCCAGCGCTGGCCTCAGCTTCACCGCGTCGCCGATCCGCTTCCCAAGGGCATTCCGGCGGACCTGAGAGAGGTCATCGAGGATTGTCTCAAAACAGATCCGGGGGCAAGGCCGCTTGCGATTGAGGCCGTGGCGCGCCTCGAGCCGCTGGTGAGCGCGTTGCCGTCACGCCCGGTGCTCCGGCGCCTGCGACCTCGGTTGGGATCGCGCCGTAGGTAGCACAACAAAAAAAGGGCCGCCGAAGCGACCCTTTTTGTTGCCTATGGCTGTGGGCTAGCCGAGACCGTCGGTCATCGTGGCGGTGTTGCCGCTCTGGCCGGTGGCGCCGTTGCCGTCGGTCAAGGTGCCGGTGTTGCCCGACATCCCGGTCGCTCCCCCACCGTCGGTGAGGTCGGTGTTGCCGCTCTTGCCCGTTGCGCCGGCCCCATCCGTTCCGGTGTCGGTGTTGCCGCTTGCGCCGGTGGCGCCGCGTCCGTCGGTTGCCGTGTTCGTGTTGCCGCTGCGTCCGGTGGCATCCCTGCCGTCGGTGAGGGTCCCGGTGTTACCGGACATCCCGGTTGCGCCGTCGCCGTCGGTGCCGGTCCCGGAGTCGCCGGTCGGGCCGGTCGCCCCGGTACCGTCCGTTGCCGTGTCGGTGGTGCCGGAGAGAGCGGTTCCGTCATCGCCCGAATTGCCGTCTGTGGAGTCGTCGTCACCACTGCCCGGGTCCGAGCTGTCGTCATCTTCCTCGTCGTCGGAGCGCTGCAGGACGGCGTCGCCGTTGAGGTCGCCAAGATTTCCTGCGAGTGCGGGGCTGAGGCGGACGAATAAAAGCGCCCCGATGGCCATTAGAGCCACCAACATGAAGGTCGCCAGGCCTCGGTCTCGAGACTCCTCGGATCCCTCGGCGAGCTGGGCAACGGCCGACATTGCGCGATCTTTCATGTTGCTCCTTCCTTGCACCTGGTTTGACTGCTTCCCTACCTCTATCGGCACTTTCTGCCAATTTCTTCAAGATCGGCGACGAGAACCCCCAAGCGAGTTCTCCGGACCGGCGTTACGGGGCGAAAGTCGCGGGAGTTGGAAGGGCGGGCTCCATACTTCTGCACATGCGGATATTGATCGCGCACAGCTTCTATCGACGGCCGGGGGGAGAGGACAGCTATGTCCGTCGCCAGGTCCAGTTGTTACAGGGCCGGCACGAAGTCGCCTTGGTGGCGAGAGAGAACACGGACTCGTCGCCGACGGTCCGAACCGCCGCGGCCATGGTCTACTCGCCTCGCCGCCGGCAAGAGATAGAAGCGGCTATCCGGGATTTCGATCCCGACGTGATCCACCTGCACAATGCCTACCCCGGCTGGGGGCCGGCAGTCCACCTCGCCGCCGATCACACCCGCACGCCCCTGGTCATGACCGTTCATAACCTCCGCCTGCGCTGCCCCAATGGACTCATGTTCACCGAGGGGGAGCTGTGTCGGCGTTGTACCGGTGGCGTCTACTTACACGGGGTCGTCCACCGATGCTTCGAGTCGCGAGGGCAAGCGACCGCGTACGCAACCTCTTTGTGGCTGCACCGCTTCCCCGGTCGGCTCGAGCGTCGCGTCGCTCGCTTTATCGCCCCCAGCCGGTTCATGGCGCAAAGACTGGGGGAATGGGGGTTTGAGCCCGACAAGGTAAAGCTCGTGAGGTCCTTTTCAGGCACCGTGGCGGAGGCCGACGCGGCGCGCGCCCCCGAGAAGACATACGGCCTTTTCCTGGGTCGCCTCTCCTCCGAAAAAGGACCCGATGTGTTGCTGGACGCCCTCTCCGCCGCCGGAGACCCGCCGTTTCGCATCGTCGGCGGCGGGTCTTTGCTCGAGGTGCTGCGGACTCGTGCTCAAACGCTTGGCCTCAGGAATCTAACGATCGAAGGCTGGGTCGAACCGTCTCGCGCGCGCGTTGAGCTCGATCGCGCCCAGTATCTCGTTCTCCCATCGGTGTGCGAGGAGAACGCTCCTCTGGCCGCGTTGGATTCGCTGGGATGCGGGAAGCCCGTAATAGTCAGCGATCGAGGGGGGCTGCCGGAGCTGGCAGATGGCGGGCGGGGACTCGTTACGCGCGCGGGCGATGTGCATGATCTGGCGGCGGCGGTTCGTCGCCTCGCCGAGGATCCACGAGCTTGCGTCGAGATGGGCCGGGCCGGGGCTCTTTTTGCGAGGCGCCACTTGACGCCCCAAGCACACCTTGATGCCCTCGAAAACGTTTACTCGACGGCGGCTTGAGCGGGAGCGTCGTGTCCTTCCAAAGCCCGATGAAACTGGACCCACCACACGACGGCGCCGGCCGCGGTCGTCAGCGCCAATCCCCACGCGGCTCCGCGCGCTCCGTCCCATAAGGCGCCGGCCGTCACCAGACCCAACGTGACGACGGTCAACCCGAGCCGTGTTCTGAAATTCTGTCGCGCTCGTCCCAGCACGCGGGTCCCGAGCGATGCGCCCGCTACGGGTCCCGACGCGCACAACCAGAGCGCCAAGGGAACCACGGTAGAGCGGGCCGGGGCCCACGTATCTTGAAGAAGGGACTCGCCGATCGAATCCGGTAGCCACGTCAACAGGAACCCCCAGATGGCGGCGGTCCCGGCCAGAACGAGAGAGAGCGCGGCACAACCTTTGCGCAGGTCGGCGGGAGACTTGTTCAAAAGGCGAACCGCCTCGGGGACGGCCACAAGAGCCGCCCCCATGAACATGATGTTGAGCGGTCCCATCAGAACCTGCCCTCCTCGAAGTGCCCCCGCGGCCACCAATCCCGCGGCGATCCCCACGGGATACACCGCGAACTGTGCTCCCGCAGTTGTGGCGAGGAATTCCCCCACGTAGCTCGGCGCCACATCTCGATTTTCCCTCCACCACGACGGCCCCGACGCGACGGCCGGCAGCGCACCCGTCTGCGCCAAGCCGACGGCCGCCGCAACCCCGGCGGCGGCCCCCCACGCGATCAACAGTTCCGGCACCGATGGCGAAGATCGGACGGCAAATAGGATCCCCAATGTGACGGCAAGGGCCACCGCCCAGACCGCATCGTTGATAAACGCCGCTCTCTCTCTAAGGTTCACGAATAGCGAGAGCCGTACGGCGTCTTGAACTAGTAGGAACGGAAGCAACGCCGCCAGCACGATAAAGCCGCGGCCCGTCGCCGAGCCCATTGCGACGCCGGCGATGCCGCTCAGTACCGACCCCGCGAGCGCCACCGTGAGAGCGGCCCCCACGGCCATCCCCGTTGCCCGCCGACTCTCCGGTCCCGACGAAGTCGAATGCCTCAGCGCGAGTGGCTCGGTCGAGATCGCCCTGGCTATACCCAACGCGAGCGTATAGGAGGCAAAGACGAGACCGAATGCGCCGAACTCGCGCACCGATACCGTGCGTGCCACCACCAGAGCCAGAGCAAAGTTGGTGATGCTCGAGACGGCCTGATCGGCCACCGCCCATGCCGAGCGTTTAGCAGACGAACCCCAACCGCCGGACCCGTTGTCAGACACCGGTCAAACGTTCGGCAAACTGCATCCAGCGCGACGCGATGGCTGTGGGGGTGAAGTCATCGCTGCGCGCGAGGGCGGCCTTCGAGAGTTCCCTTTGCCGCTCGCCGTCGGCGAGCAATCCCGTGATCGCGTCCGCTAACGCCGGAGCGTCGTCGGGGTCGACAAGCACTCCACTGCGGCCCCGTTCGAGGATCTCTATGGGCCCGTTCGACGCTCGGGTTGCAACGACGGGTCGTCCCAGCGCGAGGGCCTCGAGCAAAGATAGGGGGAACCCCTCGACCTTGGAGGAAAGGGCGAACACGTCGGCGGCCTTCAGAAAGGGATACGGATTGTCGACCTCTCCAACGAAGGAGACTCGATCGCTCAACGCGCGGCCGGCCACCTCTTTCTCGAGGGAGCTTCGCAACGGGCCGTCGCCGACCAAAATCAGATGTGCATCCACCTTTTGTGTTACGCGGGCAAAGGCTTCGATTAGGAGCGAATGGTTCTTTTGGGGCGCGAGTCGTCCCACCGACACCACTAGTGGATGTGACAGCAATCCGACGTCTTCGTCCGCCATCTCGCGGATCATGTTCGCATCTAGGGGATTGGGGATGACCTCCATGGGAAGTCTCCTACGATCGAGTCTCACTCTGGTCTCTAGGCCGTCCAGCACGTCGACGTCGACGGCCACGAGGCCGCTGGCGCGCGGATAAAACCTTCGCGCGAAGCGGGGCAAGTTGCGATAGAGAAACTTGTCACCGTGTTCTACGCGCGCCTCGTAATCCATGTGCCCGTGCTCACTCAGGATCAGTTTTCCAGACCACCTGCTCAGCGCCGTTGCGAGGGAGCTCGACGCGTTTTGTAGCCATCCGAGACTGATGGCGACCGCTGGTGAATTCTTACTTAAGTACGAGGCGATCGCCGGAGAGGAGTAAAGGCTTCGGGATGTACGGAGCTTGGTGATCGAAACGCGTGGATCAAAGCGTCTCGTAGAATCCCTTTCTCCGATGTGGTGGACGATGTCGACTTCGACACCGAGTTCGACAAGTCCTTTCGAAAGGGCCGCCGCGATGTTGCCGAACGCGCTCGGCTTAAGGTCACCCACTATGAGCGAAAAGGAACCCGGTCCGGCCGCCATTACTTTGTAAAGGTCGCCAGGAAGCCCTCTGAGATAAGGCGACGTGGGACGAGGCGACGCAGAAGAGGTTTTAGCCGTACATATGTCCGATAGCGTCCCGGTGCCATATCGAGATGAGGATCGCGGTTTTCGACCCACACGAACTCTTCGAGTTTCAAGCCGGCCGCCCGATCTGCCAGCCTTGCCAGCGTGGCCCCATCAAACCACCCCACATGTTCCGGATTCCAAGTTGCCTGTGGGCCTCGCCTCGATTTAATGATCCACGGGAGGCAAAACGGATTGGGGGTTGTGATGATCAATCGTCCGCCGGGCTTCAGCACGCGGCCCCCTTCGGCTACGAGATCCTGAGGTCGACCTACATGTTCGATGATCTCGCCGGCAACGACTGTGTCGAAGGTGTCCTTCCTGAACGGCAAGTTCATCGCGTCACCGGTCACGAGCCCGGCCCCATCTACGCCGCGGTCCTGCATCTCCTTCAGGCCGGCCTGGGAGATATCGAGCCCCACCACCTCGCCGGCCGTTGTCACAAGCCTCGGATGTAGCCACTCGTCCACACCGATTCGCTCAGGGTCGTCGACACAGCCCAAGTGCAGGGTTAGGCCCTGGGCCCGCGTTGAGGTTTCGTCAACTCGCCAGTGGACGCTCATATCCACTCAGCTTGCCATCCGACGGGCAGGGACCGGGTGATTACGGGCGAGCGGCGGCCAGCTGTGGCGACTCCGGACGAGTCGTGGACTCGAGTCCTCGGAGGATGGGCCACCGGAGTGCAACCCCTCCGGCCCAAAATGAAACGATAAGGACGACCCCCAAACTCACTAGACCGAAGACGAGGCTGAGCGTGGCCATGAGAAGTGCCGAGCAACCCAGTGCGACAGCGGCCCCGTACATCCGGACGGCAACTCGTCGTACGGGCAGTTCTTTCTTGAGAAGCCGGTGAGAGAGATGATCCAAGCGTCCGCCGATCAACGGCTCCCGCCGAGCGGCTCGTCCCAACGCCATAACCGTCGTA
Source organism: Actinomycetota bacterium (assembly GCA_030862065.1). Taxonomy (GTDB): domain Bacteria; phylum Actinomycetota; class CADDZG01; order CADDZG01; family WHSQ01; genus JALZEK01. Next base: position 10,439 of record JALZEK010000102.1, read on the forward strand.
TCGATCAGGAACAGTCCGAGGATGACCACGGGGACGGCGAATGCAATTAGGGGATGAACGCCGGGAAACTTCACTTTGATTGCAAGTGCCGCGAGCCCAAACCCAAGAGGAAGGCTTCCCGTATCTCCCATGAAAATCCTAGCCGGGTGGAAGTTGTGGCGAAGGAAACCCAAGCACGCTCCGGCCAATCCGAAACCGAGCACCGATACAAGCTGCTGGCCGAAGATGATCCCGCTGAGTCCCAGGAACAAAGCAGCGATGCCTCCGACTCCCGTCGCCAGCCCGTCCATGTTGTCCATGAAATTAAAGGCGTTCGTCATGCCCACGAGCCACAGAACCGTCAAAAGGAAATCTAGGGCCGTGATCTCTGTCGGCGTCATACGAATCCCTCCGGCATAGGCCAAGCAGGCGATTGCGACCTGGACGCCAAGTCTTAGATGAGGGCTGATGTCGTAGCGATCGTCGACAAAACCCACGATTCCGAGAACGGTCATCGACCCCAGCAACACGGCCGACTGGGCAAACGTCCCGGGAGTGAGGAAGGCAACGATCCAGCCGGCCAAGATGGCCATCCCGCCCAGGTAGGGAACGAGACTTTGGTGCAGTTTTCGGTCATCCGGAGCGTCGTGCATTCCTAAGACGCGTGCGAGCCGACCCACCACCGGAGTTGTTCCCAAAGTCACCAATGCGGCGACAACGCCCACTCCGACGGTGGGCACGAAGGCGTGAAGCATCACGACACACCACGTGATGTGAGGCTCTCGCGCCCGAGGAGGAGCACGAATCTGGAGTTACCGATGAGATATCTGCGCCAGAGTCGACGAGGTTCGCTCACCAACCTGTGCACCCACTGCAGTCCACTGCGCTTCAACCAGCGTGGCGCCTCCGGCTTGCGACCCGACAAATAGTCAAACGCTGCACCGACCCCCGCAAGAACGGGTGCGTTGATGGCGTCCCGGTGAGTGTGCATCCACCGTTCCTGCTTGGGATGGCCAAGGCCCACCCAGACGACATCGGGGGCCGCTGCGTTGATGGTGTCGACATCCTTCTCGAGGAATTCACTTCCGGTATCGACGACGGGACATAGAGTGCCAGCCACAACCAGCTCCGGCCAGCGACCGCGAAGACGAGCGATCATCTCTTCAGCCACACCGGGGGCCCCTCCGTAAAAGAAGTGCCGCAGCGATCCCGGGTTCTTTCCGCAGAACTCCGTCATGAGGTCGGGGCCGTAGACACGGTCGATACCTACGTCAGATCTGCGTCGACCGAGCCAGACGAGTGGCATACCGTCCGGCGTGACTATTCCGGCGTTCTCGATTGCGGAGAACATTCGGTCGTCCTCGCGCGCGTTCAAGATCGAACTAACGGTGGAAAAGACCGCGTATGTTTTAGCCTGTGCCGCGATGGCCGATTCGAGCGACTCGATTACGGACTGCGGAGTAACGGCGTCGACACGTACACCGAGGACACGAAAACGGCCCTTAGTTTCCTCATCGCTGGACGCCTTTGGATCGCGCGCTCTCATTTTCACCTTGCTCCCAGATCCCTATAAAGATCCCTTGCACCTCTTAGATCGACGCTCGGAAACAGAATCTTGAGGGCCCCCCAGGCGGGGGCGGCGCTACTCCGGCACGGGCCCGGCGCCCGCCGGGCGATCCTGCTGGCCCTGATTTTCGGAATCCCAACTCTTTTCCTCTGGGGCGTGACCTATGACGCTTTCAACGTCCCCAAGCTCGCTCTGCTTACGATCGGCCTGAGCTGCTGCGCAGGTATTCGACTTGTCGAGGCTGTATGCGGCCGCTCGTTTGCCCATTCACCTCTTCTATGGCCCGCCTCCTTCGTTCTCGTTCCTCTAGCGGTGGCCTGGCTGGCCACCGATTACAAAACTTGGAGCCTGCTGGGTGCATACGGACGGTATGAGGGGTTGATCCCGACGCTTCTCATAGTTCTGGCCGGAGTTCTAGTTGCCGACACCTTTGGGGGGAATCTGCGAGATCCTGCTCGGGCGATGGCGGCATCGGCACTCGTCGTGTCTCTCTACACGATCGCCCAGTCGGTGGGCCTTGACCCCTTGAACGTGCCGATGCTGCCCGATTACGCCCCCTCCACCATCGGTCAGTCGAATTTCGTGGGCGGCTTTCTCGCGATCTCCCTTCCCGTGGTTCTGGCCCTGTGGTGGACGGAAGAAGGTTGGGGACAACGCGCGGCGATCGGGACAGCGATCTTCACGACGCTGGGCCTCGTATTCGCCTTTTCGCAGGGGGGCTGGGCAGCAGCGGTTGCCGCTCTGGCCGCCTTTGGGGGGCTCGCGCGGCGAGCAAAGAGAAGGCACCTAATCGCCGGGTTGGGCATCGCGGGCGTTGTCGCGATCGCGGTGGTTGGGGTGGTCGTAGCAGGGCTTTTTCTCCCCGCCGACTCTGTCGTTCCCGCTACTGCGAGAGCACGTGGCCTCTGGTGGCGCTCAGCGCTCGAGATGGCATGGGACTCACCCGTCTGGGGACATGGCCCCAATGTGTTCGCGATCGAGGGAGGACATCATCGGGTCCTCGAGGATGCCCTTGCCCACGAGATGGGCTTTGCCGATGCACCACATTCTGTGCCCCTCTCGCTGTTCGCAAACGCCGGATTGCTGGGTTTACTCGGTTTTACTCTGCTGGCGGTATGGACGATCCGGCTTCTGATCCGTTCGCAGCCATACACGGTCCTAAGGGCTGGATTCGGCGCCGCAGCAATCGCCTATTTCGTCCAGTCGCTGGTAAGCCTCGATTCACTTGTACTCGGCTTCGCTCTGTGGGTCTGCCTCGGAGCTCTCGGCGCCAGTGCTGCAACAGGACGGCCACCCCAGTCGGAAGGCGTTCAGCGACCGAGATGGGCTGTGGCGCTCGGCCTCGGCGCCGGAGTCCTTTTAATCCTCGCTTCCGTATCGTGGAGCGTTAGGTTCGTCAGGGTAGACGCCGAAATCGTCGGCGCCGTCGAGGCGTTCGAGGAGAAGCGCTTCGACGAGGGAGAGACGGCTTTCGACAAAGCGCTCGGGCTCCGGTTCGACCCCCACTACAAGAGCCTGTTCATCGGATCACTGGGCAGGGCTGCCCTAAGCAATCCTTCCCACGGACATGACTACATCTCGAAGATGCGGAGCGAGTCGACCTACCTGAAGGATTTCCCCAGCATTAGGTTCCTGAGCAGCTACGCCGACTGGATGCACCAGTGGTCCGTGTACATGCCCGCCGTTGAAGGGGAAGCACTCAGGGCGCTCTTGGCCGGCCGCCGTTTAGATCCGTACAACCCGGTGTCGGTAGTATCCACGGCCGAGGCCCTCGTCCACAGCGGCCGTCCGGAGGACGCTGCTCGAGTGGCGGCCCGGCTGCAGGACGCCATCGAGGACGAGCTTCCCGACTACCGCGAGAGGTACCCGGAGATACCGGCGATGGTGGCGATTGCCGCCCACGCTGCGGGGAACGACGCTACGGCTCGCTCTAGTCTCCAGGCGGCAATGACGTGGTCACCACGCCAGCGGGCCAGCAACTGCCACGTCGTCATCGCCACCGAACTCGTGCTGGGCCAACGAATGAGAAGTTTCGAATCCGTAAGAAACGATTTCCCGAACCTGCGTCTCTGCCCACCGGCCACGTTGGCGCTTCTCCCTCGCTTCGAGCCCACTAATTCGCAGGAGATTGAACAGGAGTAAGAAAAAAGGGCGCAGGGATTCCACCGGGCAAAAAGAAGAGAGGCGGAGTCTCCTCCGCCTCTCTTGTACTTCAGTAAAACGATGGTGCTTGACTAGCAGGCGGCTCCCTTGACAGGGCTACCTACAGCGTTGTTGTAGAC
>JALZEK010000109.1 GCA_030862065.1 Actinomycetota bacterium
AACGCCTCCAGCTACCTGCTGCCCCGGCTACTGGGGGCCCGAGCCCTCCCGCTGGTTCTCGAGGGCCGGCGCCTGTCGGGGACGGAAGCCCACGAGCTCGGCATCATCGACACGATGGTCGAGGAGGGCGACGACGTACTGCCGCGGGCGGTGACCCTCCTCGAGACCTGGCACAAAGACGGGCTCGCCACCCCGTATCACCTTCGACTTCTGCGGCCCTCACTCGAAGACGTCGAGCGGGCCATCGAGCGCGAGAACGCCATGGCGCGCGAGGCATGGCAATCCGGCACGGCTCGGGAGGGGATACGGAGATTCAGTCAACGCCGGCGCTAATGCCGACGGTCCTCCGGGACGAGGATCTCCTCACCCTCATCCGGCGACAGGCGTGTCTGCACGGGGGCCGCACCTTCATGTCCTTCGGAGATGAAACGGCCATATCTTTCGCCGACGTCCACCGACATCGCCAAGTCCGAGCTGGAACGCGGCCGCGCGGACTGGCGGGTGGGGACTACCGATCTCAAGGCGTGACCCCAGAGGGTCTTATTGGGTCGGGGCGGGTCCTGGAGGCGATGAGGGACGGCCCTCGTACGACAGCGAGATGGCGCGGACTCCTACCTGAGCCACCCAGTGCGAGTAGCAGAGGTAGCCGGGGTTCTCGAGATAGCCGGGCCCCATATAAAGGTCCGGCCGGCCCACGTGATAGCGGATGAGCTCGGCGTAGTTGTCGCGGTAGTTGCTGTTCCCCGTCAACTGGAATAGCTGGTAGAGAGCGAAGGCACGCGTGAAATTGAGGCCTCCCGCGTGGCAGCCTGAAGGGTCGGTCACCGGCGGGACCTGGAAGTCCTTCGGGATCCGCGCCGCAACCCACTTCTTGACGTTCTTCCCCCACACGTGCGCGGCGGCCGCCAAGCGCATCATGCAAGCGGGTTGGAAGCCCGACGCGCCGGGCGAGGTGTCTGTGTCTAGGGGGCAGAACTCGTCGAGATCGCGCGCGAACAAGGGCTTGCTTGCCTCCCGAACGGCCGCCAGGAGCGCTTTGTCTTTGGTGTAGCGCGCCCACACATCGAGGTTGATGAGCGACCAGCTGTAATTCGCGTGCGCCCGGTTCAGGATGAAGCTCTGAGCATCGCCCTCGGCAGCGCGCGTCTCGAACCACGACACCATCTGGTCTGCGGCGAAGTCGGCCATGTCTCGGAAATCCTTTTGCTTCGTTGAGAGCTCACGTTCGCGGGCGAGAACGAGGAACCAGCCGAAGCCATAGGGGTTCTCCCCGAGCGCGTAGTCGGGCGCCTTGGCCTGTTCGTAGACCTGCTCGGCCGGGATGAGCGAAACCCCCTGGGGAGCGATCTGGTCCTGAACAAGATCGAGGTATTTCTTCTTTCCCGTGCGCCGATAAAGGACATGGTGCGAATAGGCCGCGTGCACCGCGGAGTGCCAATCGATACAGCCGTGGAAGATAGGGCTCAGGGGATCGATTGCGGAGTCGCGCCTCTTGAAGCAATCGACGAAGGCGGGGGCCAGTGTCTCGTACAGCTTCTTGCGATCGCCGAGAAACTGCTTCCACGTGCCCTTTCTGGCAGAGGAATCCTGGGCGAGAGAGGGCTGGACAAACTGAGGGACGAGCGCGGCGAGCACTACGACGACCGCGATTGCGGCGCGGTGTAGTCGTTTTATGTGAATGTTTAGCCTCCTCGTCCGATACAAGCCTTGGCAGATGGTTCGTCACGCTCGGCCCCTCTCCTGCCGCTCCCCGGACCAGGCGCGGCGAATCGGGGAGAATCCCCTGGTGCAATTCATTACCTATGAGCAGTTCGGCCCTCGATTCGTGGCCTATGCGGTCACCGAGGAGCGGGTGGCGGCCTCGATCGGCGAGACGGCGGGACGTCGCGTCGAAGAAGGGCCGATGCCGGCGGGGCCCGGGGGTATCGCGGAGGTCCGCGTCGACGGTCTCATAGGAGCTCCACAGATCACCAAGAAAACCGGGGAGCTGCTGGGGTTTCAGGCCGTTCTGCCCATCGATCTCCGGCTGCAGGTCCAGCTCGCACTGACTCGCCACGACTACGAAGCCGATGTGAGGGTCCCTTTGCAACTCACCGTGCGAACGGCCGAGCCCCTGAGACTCGTCATCCAGGTGGCCGACGTCAATCCGGCCGATGTCGACGTCGATCTGAGGGCGTCGGGATCCGCCGCCGGATTGCTCCAGCGAGTTGGAGACATGGAATCCGAAGTCAAGAAACAGGTGGCGCGCACCGTGAACCGGCGCATGACGTCCGCGCGGGCACTTGCCGCGCGCGAGATCGACGTCCTGAGGTTGATCGAGGAAACTTCTCCCGACTCGGCCCCGCCGGCCGAATAGCTCGCGGTCATGACCCCCCGAGTGCACAGATCGGCCGGTGAGAAAGTCGCCTTCGTGCTCGGCGGAGGGGGCCGGTTCGGGGCCTACGAGGTCGGAATGCTACGGGCACTTCTCGAAGGCGACATCCCTCCAGACGTGGTCATCGGCACCTCGGTCGGAGCGTTCAATGGGGCCGCGGTAGCCGCCGAGCCCACCCTCGCGACCATCGATCGGCTCGAAGAGGCGTGGACGACGCTCGATGAGAAAGATGTCTTTTCGGGAACGGTTTTCTCCGGCGCCGCGCATCTGGTTAGAACCCGTACCTCCATCCATTCGAACGAGCCGCTGCGTAAGTTGCTCTCCGAGCTCCTGCCAGCAAAGGCCTTCGAGGATCTCCGCATCCCGTTTCAGTGCGTGGCGGCGTGCATCGAGCGCGCCGCGGAGCACTGGTTCTTCGAGGGGCCATTGGTGGACGCGATCCTGGCGTCTTCCGCGGTGCCGGGGATTTTGCCGGCGGTGGAGATCAACGGGGAACATTTCGTCGACGGCGGGATAGTCAACAGCATCCCCATCGGCCGGGCGGCAGAGCTGGGGGCAACCGAGATATTCGTCCTCCATGTGGGGCGGATCGAACGACCGTTGACGGCGCCAAAGAACCCCTGGCAGGTGGGAATGGTTGCCTTCGAGATCGCGCGACGGCATCGGTTTGCACGCGACCTGGCGTCGCTTCCGAACGGAGTGGTCGCCCGGGTTCTTCCCTCCGGCGAAAGCGATCCGGAACGCTTCGACAGCTTGTCGCAGCTGAGGTACAAGAACTTCGGCTCCGTTCACAAGCAGATCCGGCTCGCCCATGAGGCGACCTCTGCTTTCTTGCAAGAGTTGTGAGACGTTTCGACGAGGGGGCCGGCGGCGCCGGACCTTCTCTGGTTAAGGGCGTTTGAGTGGACCGGCTTCCTCCACGGATCGTCCGGCGGCTCGTTCTTGCCCCTCTCGTATTGCTCCTCTGCCTCGCGCTGGTTGCCGTATCTCCCGCGCTGTTGCTCATGGCCGCGATAGCCGACCTCTTCCTCCCCGGGAGCTGGCGAACGCTACGGCTGGTTGCCTTCGGGGCGTTCTATCTCGTATTCGAGGTAATCGGGCTGATCGTGATGTTCGTTCTATGGATTTCCACCGGCTTCGGCCTGAACACCAAGTCTCCGCGCTCGCAGGAATGGCACTACCGCTTTATGGCGTGGTGGCTCAAGTCGATGTATCGCGCCGTCGTTCTGCTGTTCGGCCTGCGCATCAATATCGAGGAGAGGCCGGCCCCTCAGCCGGGGCCGCTGCTTGTCTTCTGTCGTCATGCGGGACCTGGGAATTCCCTGATGCTCATCGGGACCATGATGATCGCCTACAACCGGCGGCCGCGGATCGTAATGCTCGCCAAGCTGCAATGGGATCCGCTGTTCGACACGATGGGCAACCGGTTGCCCAACCGTTTCATCAGGCACGACAAGAAGAGCAGCGCGGTCTACGTCGCCGCGATCGGGGAACTCGCCCGCGGGCTAGGCGACCAGGACGCGTTCGTTCTGTTCCCCGAGGGTCGCGACTTCACTCAGAGGCTTCGTGAGCGCGCCATCGAGTACTTAAAGGAAAAGGGGTTCGCGCAGCACGCCGAGAAAGCCGAGCGGATGCAGCACGTGCTGCCGCCGCGGCATCGGGGGCCCATGGTCGCGATCACGAACGCTCCGGAGGCGGACGTCGTGTTCGTGGTCCACTCGGTGTTGGAAGACATCGGTACCTTCGGCGAGCTCTGGCGTCATGTCCCGCTGAGGGAGCCGATCGATGCTCGCTACTGGAGGATCCCGCCGGACGAGGTCCCGACCACGGAACCGGAGCTCATCGATTGGCTCTACAGCTGGTGGGAGCGCATCGATCAGTGGATCGAAGAGCACGAGCCGGAGGAGGTGCTCGCCAAATAGCCGGTTTCCGATCACGAACCGGACTGATCGATCCCCTTAGAGATCTCGCTTCGCAAAGACTGTCAGTGAGATTCCCATAATCAGGACGAAGTAGAGCGCGACCCAGAGCGTGAGCAACGGTCCGCCTTCCTCGGCTCCCCCGAGAGGTCCCAGTCGCACGACCACTCCCGTCACTCCGCGGGTTGTCGCGGTGAGCGAATAAAGGCCGTGTTGGTAAAGGGCTTCGAACGGAAGCAGCCACGACGCGACCCTGCCGGTCGTCTCCAGTGCGCTCGATCCCAGCGTTCGCCCGAGCTGGCTCAACAATCCGGCGAGTAGGCCGGCTCCATAAAGCATGAACATCGCGATGCCGTTGGGAAGGGCGGTCAGGAAGGCCGAGCCCAGCAGCGACAACACGATCACGATCTCGACGGCACCGAGAAGCGCAAGGGCCGGCGGAAGAAGCGGCTCGGGTCGCCACGAACCGATCGTCCACGTAATCGTCACGCTCGCGGCATACAGGAAAGCCGCGTAGGTCGCGCACACGATCGAAGTCCCGATGAAGCGTCCGAACAAGAGGCCGGGCCGAGCGATGGGTCGCACGATGAGGGGCTGGATCATCCCCTGCTCCGCGTCGCCCCGGATCGCCGAGAACGTCAGAAAGATCCCCAGAGCAGAGGCGAGGAACAACGTCACGAACATCGACAGTCCAACGAGCGTCGACCCCGTCAGCACGCGGATGTCGAGCGGAAGCGGAACCAAGCCCCCCGGCCCGTTTCGTGCCTGGAACGCGTAGTGGCTGCCGAGGGAAAAGAGACCAATGAAACCGGCGGTGGCTACGGGCACGACCAGAAAGACGCGGCGACGAACGCATTCCTGAAGCGTCTGTCGGGCGACTATCCATAGTCCCCTCATCCCATCTCGTCTCCGACGGTTTCCAAATACACGTCTTCGAGAGTGGGTTTGGTGAGGCTCACCGAGTAGATGGAGGTGCCCTCTCTCACGAGTTGCGCAATGAATCCCGGGATGTCGTCTCTCGTGGCGTCGGGATAGTTGCGAACGCCGTCGGCCGTTTCGATTCGCACGCCGCGCGGCGTTACGAGCATTGCCGGTTCCCCCTCGGCCACGACCCGACCTGCGGAGATCATGACCACGCGATCGCACACCAGTTCGACCTCGCTGAGAAGGTGCGAGTTCAACAGAACCGCAACACCTCTCGCGCCGATGTCTTCGAGCATGCGACGGACGACCCTTCGCCCGCCCGGATCGAGCGCGCTGGTCGGCTCGTCCAGAAGCAACAGGCTCGGCGAGCCCACCAGTGCCTGCGCTATCCCGAGTCGTTGCTGCATGCCTTTTGACATGGTCTCCACGCGACGGTCGGCGAGGTCCCCGACCCCGACCAGCTCCAGTAGTTCGCGCCGTTCGTCGGCGCCACCGTCGGAGCCGGCCGCGTCCTGGTGCAGGGCAATCACCTCGAACGCCTTCATCCAGCCCGGGAAACGGAACACCTCTGCGAGATAGCCGATCGCGGCGCGGGCCTCGGGCGATCCGGCCGCATGCCCGCACACCGTGGCCCCACCCGAAGAAGGCCGCACGAGACCGCATCCGATCTTTACGAGTGTCGATTTCCCCGCCCCGTTCGGACCCAAGAGACCGAGGAGCTCGCCCTCGTCCACTCGGAGATCGACGCCGTTGAGGGCATCGGTGTCCCCATAGCGTTTGGAGAGGGCGTGAGTCTCGAAGGCAGGGGGCATGGGGCTGTTCTTACACCGGCGGTTCGGGATCGTACTGAATGGCTCGCCTCACCTCTTTTGCTCTTTTAATCGAATGAAGACGGGCAACGAGATGCAGCGCCATATCAATCCCCGCAGAAACGCCCGCACTCGTTACCACTTCGCCGTCGTCCACGAAACGACTGTCGGGTCTGGCTTCGATGTCTTTACCCAGTGACTGCATCTGGTCGAAGAACATCCAGTGGGTCGTCGCCGGCCGTCCATCGAGCAATCCCGCATCGGCGTATACCAGCGCCCCCGTGCAAACGCTCGTCATGAGCGTCCCGCCGGCTTGCAAATTGTGTAGCCACTCCCGGATGGCCTCATCCCCGAGGTGACGTCGATTGCCCTCGCCACCGGGATAGACGACGACGTCCAATTCCGGAGCGCTGGCCCATGTGTGCTGCGGCTCCACGCGGAGGCCCTTCGCGCACCTAACGACGCCCGGATTCTGGGCCAGCGTGAAAACTTCGACGTCGTCGTCGGGCCACGTCTGAGCCCACGCGGCGAGGACTTCGAAGGGCCCGGCGAAGTCGAGTTCCTCGGCCCCCTCGAACACGAATATGCCGATGTTCGTGCTCATTCGTGACGACGCTACACGCATCCCTACTCCAACGAGCGTAGGAAACGTGTTCGTCGGGTAAGGCGCAAGGCGTGGATGCCTTTCGACTTCTGGAGCGCGCCGCCGGCCCCCTGGCCGGCCTCTCCGCCGCGACTTTTGCCGGACTCTCGGCCGCGCGCGGAAAACGTTTCTTTCACCCGACTGGCGAGGTTCTCGGCGGGCAGATCACGTTCCAGGAAACGAGCCTCGGGCTTCCTTTCGATGGGATCCACCCCGTGATCGCACGTCTGTCTCGAGGGATAGGCCTGCCCCAGTCGGCCCCGGATGTGCTCGGCCTCGCGGTCAAGATCCCCGACGACAACCAGGACCTCTTGTTCGCCACTTCCGGGGAGTCCGCCGTAACGCGTCATCTGTTGTTGCCGGCTGGTGGGTTCTTCTCCATGCCCTACTCGACGATCCTGCCGTACGAGCTGCACGGCCGGCTGATCGTCTTCGGAGCCAAGGCCGACGATGATCTGCGTGAGATGTCCCGGGCAGAGCTCGCGGATCTCGGTCCTCTCGTGGCCACCGGTCGCCTGCGTTTCGAACTGACCGTCGGGGGGGCCGGGACATCGGAGCACCAGACGTTCGCCTCGCTGGTTCTTGATGAATCCCACGGTGACAGCGTTAGCTTCAACCCCTGGAACACACATCCGGATTTGCACCCGGCGGGTGGACTCAATCGCTTGCGCCGCGATTCCTATAGGTCAAGTCAGGCCGCGCGACCGGACGGTGACGTCGACGCGGAGGCCGTTTCTTAGTCGGACCACCGCTCTTTATGCACGACTTCGTCGAGCGGGCGCCGTCCGCCGGCTTTCTTCGGAGCCTTAAGGACGGCGGGATCCTTCGGGTAGCCGAACGATAGGAGGTACTCGCAGTGTTGCCCCGGCGGGAGCTTTAGAGAAGCCGACACCAACGCGTGGTCGTACACAGTTGCCGGGGCGCTTCCGATTCCGAGCTCCCAGGCGGCAAGCACCATGTTCTGAGCGGCGCGCCCGGAATCCCACACGACGGAAAGGGGGCTTTGCGGGTCGTGGGGATCGGGGGTCACTAGAGCGATCGCGACGGCCGCCCCCGCCACGTGCCCTGCAAAGGGGCCGCCATTTGAAAGCTCCTGAAGGAGGTCTTTGTCCGTGATGACGACGAAGGCCCACCGCTGCGTGTTCTTGGAGCTCCCCGCCCGGCGCCCCGCGTTGAGGATGCGGGTCAGATCGCTCTCGGCTAAAGGCTCGTCGGAGAACTCACGCACGACCCTGACCGAGTCGATCGCCGTCCACGTGTCCATCCCCCATGACTACCAGAGAGGTCGACGGGCCGCGACATGTAAGAGCCTCAATCTCGGCATCACTCCGCGTACCATGTGACCGATACTCAAAGATCGAGCTTCCAGGGTTCCCAACCGGTCTCAGGGTGACGGGCACCGAAGAACAGGGTCTGCCCCAGCAGGGTGAAAAAGCCTGGAGAGGATCTCCCCTCCCCCGGATTTATATCGGCTACAAGCTTAGTTCCTTTCGCGCTGCCGTCTGAACCCCACAACTCCATACCGTGAACACCATCGCGTGCTTGAAAGAAAAGCGTGCCCTCTAGGTTCTTTAATTGCCATGGGTCCGAGTCGTACCTGCCTGGGTGGATGTCTTTGATCCGCTGGGTTCCCTTCGACGTACCGTCCGTTCTCCAAAGTTCAACGCCCGAGGAACCATCCTTTGCAGCGAAAAAGACGTCTGCGCCGGACCTTTCTAGGCCGAACGGTTCTGAGCTATCTACGCCCGGGTTGATGTCTTTGAGCATTCTCGTCCCAGCACGAGTCCCGTCGGTTATCCAGAGCTCAATGCCATGTTTCTCCGTTTGCGCCGCGAACAGAAGTTTGGATTCGAAGGGGTACAGCGAAAAGGGCCCCGACCCCTTTTGGCCCGGCCCAATCTCCTTGACGACTTTCGTGCCCATCCTGGTTCCATCGCTCTTCCACAGTTCGGATCCCGACTCACTATTCCCCGCTTGAAAAAAGAGCGTGTCCTTTACGCCGACGAACCAGTCAGCGTTCGAGTTGCCCGGCCCGGGCTGGATGTCACGGACAAGGCCCGTCCCGTCCTGCGTTCCGTCACTCTTCCAAAGTTCCGGGCCCGTCGTTCCGTCATTTCCCAGAAAGAAGAGGGTTCCCTGCACGTTCTCCAGCTCTTGTGGATTGGTTCCTTCGTTGCCCGGCCCCATATCAGCAACGACCTTTGTCCCATCGCTTGTCCCATCGCTCTTCCATAGGGCGGGGCCGACCTCGGGATCAAACGCCGAGAAGAAAACCTTTCCGTGCATTCGAGTGAGCGAGTAGGGATAGGAGCTGCCTGGTCCCGGATTGATGTCCTTGACTCGCTCGGTTCCCGCTTCGGTTCCATCGGTCTTCCACAACTCCGGCCCGCCAGATACATCCGCCGCATTGAAGAGCAGGATGTCGCCAAGGCGCGTCAATTCGATGATGTCAGAGTCATATTCCCCGGGATTGATGTCGGAGACCAAATAAGTACCCGATTCTGTCCCATCACTACGCCACAGCTCCTCGCCGGTCTCCTCTTCTCTCGCCCTAAAGAGGGCGACATCGCCGAGAGCAACTCGCTCGTAAGCTCGGGACCCTTTTGGTCCCACGTAGATGTCCTCGACGAGTTGGGCCTGGGGACGAGCGGCCTCCACTGGACTGCCGAGTAACGCAGCCAGCGAAACAGCAGCAACTAATTTCGTCCGCATCGAGGCCCCCTCAAGAAACGATCCACCACTTCACCACTAAGTTCTGGGCGGGTCAAGAGGGTTTCCAACCTTGGCCGGGGTAGGCGTCTTATTCGCTAAAGAGGCCGACCGGTACATGAATCATCGGAAGGTACCCCCCAATGATTCGTGGACGGCGGCGGCCGCCTCTCTCCTATGACGGAGACACCCACGGATCAGTCGGCAGGACCGCAAACCTGTCCGCGACCCTCAAGGATTCGTCCGGCGACCCCCTGGCCGCCCAACCGCTGATCTTCGACTTTCGGGGAGAAGTCATGGAGGCGATAACGGACGAGTCCGGCCGCGCGGTCGCGCAGGTGAGGCTCAAGGGACCGCCCGGCACGTATCTCATACAGGTCACCTTCCCCGGCAGCGATACCTACAACGGTTCGACCACAGAAGCGATAATCGTGATTTCGGAGGGCCCATAGGTTTCCCAGACAAACGCAGCCAGCTTCCACGCCCTAGTTAAACGGCCAGAGAATGATCACGAGGAAATCAACTACGAACGAAGCGGGAAGAGACCATGCCAATCCATTACCCAATGCATCAGGGAAACCGAGTATCCGCGTTGCCTCCCGAGAGATGCGACCAAGAAAGCGAAACTGAAGTGAAAGCATCGCCAGAGGTCGCCACAGCGGATAGTAGGAACCCAACACACGTTTCGAAACTCGCAAGAGAACAAAGGAAAGCAGAACGGCTCCCAGCGTCGCTCCGAGGTGGAAAATCACTGCTCCACCGGTGAAGCTGTCCCGTACGACTAACGTCACTGCGGTCCCGAAGAGACCCAGGGTCCCAAGGAGGAAACCGACCAGCACGAGTCGCGCCTCCCACGCTACCCGCACGAAAGGTTGTTGCCAGTTAATCGACATCCCTAGATAGCCAGTATCAGCAGGCCTCAGACTCCGTAATCGTAGCCAGCCCACTCGTCGGGAGCCTCATCCCCAGGAATTCGACGCCGGCGGACAGCTTCCTCTCCCAGGCAAATTCACGACGTTTGGTTGGCAATCCCGTCTTCAGGCGGACTCTTGAGAGAAAAGTCAA
>JALZEK010000114.1 GCA_030862065.1 Actinomycetota bacterium
CGTTCGGCACCCGCGCTTCGCTGGTTCCGAAAGCATCCGTTGAAACGGATGCTTTCTCCACAGGGTGCCTCAGAGGATCCGGCCGCCTCGCAGCAATTCCCCCCGTGTTCTCAGGGTGCCTCAGTGATTCGCGCCTGCTCGCTTTCTTCCATACAGCCCGCTTCTGAGGCGGGGCGCTTACCTGACGAAGCTCTTGAGAAGGGGCATCAGCTCTGTGATGTGGGTCTTGTTCAGATAGGCGTCGGCCCAGTCCGGCCGCGATTCGAGCAGCGCCGAGAAGGCAACAATTTTGCTTTCCGGCGTCACCGCCCGAAGGATCTCGGCGGCCCCCTCTCCGTCCAGCCTGGGAAGCATGTAGTCGAGGATCACAAAGTGCGGCTGATGTTTGAGGGCCATGGGAATCGCCTCGACCCCGTTGCCGGCCTCCCCCACGACCTCGAGGCCGTCCCGCTCGCAGAGCAAGCGGAGGACGTGGCGGATCTCCTCGTCGTCGTCGACGATGAGGACCGTTTGATTGGTCCTGAGGCCATTCATCGCGAGCAAGGTTCCCTTTTCGCAGACTCCTTGTCTACCCCCCGACGGCAACGCGAAAAAAATGTCCAGAATTTCTTATTTGGCGTGACCTGCCCCTTATGACGCCATGTGCGTGATCGACCACGCTGCGTAACGAGGAAAGCCCGGCCGGGTCCCGAACGACCTGTTAGTTAGTAACGCTCCGTAGCAGTGGCGGATCCAGGACAGAAAGGAGTTGCGCATGCTTCAGGCGCGCGTTGCCACGCCCGTAAACATCTGCGTGAGCTTCCTCATCGCCCTGGCTCTGGTCGTCGGATCCTTCCCGTCGACCAACCAATCGCAGGCCGCACGGCGGCGGTGGAGTTTCAAGAGGGTCGAACGCTGCATGATGGAACGGATCAACCGGAAGCGTGTAAGGCACGGCCGGAGTCGATTGGCCTGGGATCGCCAGCTCGGCTACGTGGCGAGGGTGCACGCCCGCAAGATGGCGCGGCGGCGCGCCATCTTCCACGACGGCAACCTCGGCGACAAGATCACCCGCTGGCGCCGACTCGCCGACAACGTCGGGGCCGGGCGTACCTGCCGGCGCCTGTTCAAGGCCTTTTGGCGATCGGGGCCACACCGAGACAACATTCTTGGGCCCTACCGCTACATGGGGGTGGGGGCGAAGCGCGACGGCGGACAACTGTTTGTCCAGCAGATCTTCGAAGCGAAGCGAGATCCGGGAAACATCTACTCCGCTCCGTAAGTTGTGGAAGGGGCGTCCCTGAGAGGCGCCCTTTTCAATTCTCGAGCGGGAACAACGACGCCGCGTCGTACAGGGTCAGCTCGGGCGGTTCCGCCGGCCGTTCACTGAGGGGCGCAATCCACTCGTCGTAAATCTCGGCCCACCGGCCCTCGCTTTTGGCCTCGTTGATCACGCTGCTCACGTAGGACCCCATGCCCCTGTCGGCGAGGAGGCCGAAGGCAACCGTCGTCAGCTGGTCTCCGACGATCTTGAACGGTTCGGTTCGGGGTTGTTGGTCGAGCAGCATCTGAATGTCGTAGAGCTTGTCCTCTGTGGCGGTGGCCGCGTCGGCGGCTCCGCGCGTCAGAAGGGCCACGCATTCCTCCACCAGGGTGACGTCCACGATCTCGACGTCGGGCTCGATCGAGTCCAATCGCACGCCGGTTTCATCGTCCGCTAATGAGCAGACCTTCTTCCCGGCCAAATCGGTGACATTTGTCACGGACGAATTCTCGGGAGCGAGCAGTCTTTGATGAGTGATGAAATAGGGAGTTGAGACTTCGATCCCTTTGTTCCTGGAACGGATCTTGTACAAGTTCGACGTGATGGGCAGGGTCGTGACGGCGAGGTCGACCCGTCCGTCCCCGTCCACAATTGGATCGGGACCCCCCACGAGATCCGGCATCTCCTCGTCGTCAACCATGAGGAACTCGGCATCGACTCCCAGGTCGTCGGCGACCAGGCGTCCGATGTCGACCGCAAAGCCCTGGATCTCGTCCTCGGCAAACGCATAGGGGGGCGCGTTGGCGGGGACGGCGATGGTCATCGTCCCCTGTTTCTGGATCGCGAGCATGGGGCTCTCCTCGCCGAAGTCGCGCTCCTCGGTTTCGGGGGGAACGCAGGCGCCGAGAAGACCCCAAAGGATCAATCCGGCAGATACGCGTCGTAGGCGATCGTCCATCAGGTGACGTCGGCTTCGGCCGCGACCTGGTCCTCCAGTCCGGTCACCCGTGTGATCTTGGTTCCGGTTCGCTGTCTCTCTTTGATCTCCAGCCTTCGGGACAGGCGCGACAGAAGAAGGTTGAACAACACGAACATGGCCCCGACCAGAATGAACACGTGAAGGATGGGGGCCGGGACGCCTAGCCCGACGAAGGGATTGTCGCTCGTGTTCGTCACAATTCGGCCGTGCCTAACGAGTTCCGATATCGCCAGGATGCTGACGAGCGAGGTGTCCTTGGTCAGGGTGATCAGCTGTGACACGGTGGCCGGGACCATCCTCCGAAGCCCCTGAGGGAGTATGACCAGTCGCATCGATTTCCAATAGCTCAGCCCCAGCGCGTAGGCGGCCTCCCCCTGGCCTCTCTCGAGACTGATGATCCCCGCTCGCATGATCTCGGCGATCACGGCCGAGTTATAGACCGTCAACCCAAAGATCGCGGCGAGGATCTGAGGCTCCTGGAAGACCTCCGGTAACCACCCGGGCGCGTTGTCTTGGTAGGCGTTCTTGAGCTCGCTGGGCAAGGCGAGGAAGAAGTACAAAAGGATGAAGACCAGCGGCAAGTTCCTCCAGATGTCGATCCACACTCCGGTGGCAGCGCTGAGCGGCCTATTCCTGGAGATCCGAGCCAGGGCAAGAAAGAGACCGAGGATGAGCGACAGCGCCATCGCGACCAGCGCGATCTCGATGTTGACGAGAAAGCCCTCAAGCAGGAACGTGAAATTCTTCCCCGCGGTCACCCACTCCCAGTTGCTCGGATCGAAGAAGTAGTAGAGATCCACGGTTATCTCCGGATCGCCAATCTCTTTTCGAGGTAGCGCACGGCCAACGTCGCCGTGAGCGTCAGGATCAGATACCCGACCCCCGCCCAAAAGAATGTCTCGGTCGTCTTGAAGGTGTTGTTCTGGATGATGCGGGCGGTCTTCAGCAGGTCCGGTCGGATGGTCACGAGCGAGGCCCCGATGATGGCCGAGTTCTTGATCATGGCGATCATCAGGTTCCCCAGCGGCGGAATGACCGTTCTGAAGGCCTGCGGGAGGATGATCTTTCGAAGGCTCTTCCCGAAGGTGAACCCCAGCGACTGGGCCGCCTCCAACTGACCTTTCCCTATGGCAAAGACACCCGATCTGATGGCCTCGGCGACGTAGGCCGCGGTGTAGAGCCCCAGGCTGGCCGTGGCCGAGGTCAGCGGAGCTACCGGAAAACCGCCGCGCGCGAAGCCGGCGAAGGTGATGAAAAGAAGCACGAGCAGGGGGATGTTCCGAAAGGCCTCGACGTAAATCGTGCCGATGAAGTTCAACGGCTTGAGTGGGGCGATCCGAAAAGACGCCACGACCGTTCCAACGATTATGGCGATAAAGAACGAGATCGCCACCAGCTGCACCGTGACTTGAAAACCGTCGACGAATTCTGGGAGGCCATTTTTCAGGACCTCCCAGAAATCGCCCATCTCGTGCAGACCTCCTACTGGTGGACCCTAGAAGGCGGGGTTCTGGACGTCTTCTTCTTCCTTGGCCTCCTTGCAGAACTCATCACAGGGGAAGAGCTCGTAGGCGTCCGAGAGCGTGTAGCCCTCGGGGTGGTCGGGGTCCTCGCCCGTGTACTTGCCCACCCACTTGTCGTACATGTCCTGCCATTCGCCGCTCTCGAAGGTCCCTTCGATCACTTCGCTGACGAAGCCGGCGAGTTCCTGGTCCCCGTCGGGGATTCCGACCCCGTACGGTTCGACCGTCATCTGCTCGCCCACCATCTCGAGCGGCTGATCCTCCGACTGGATGATCATTCCGGTCAGGATGACGTCGTCGGTAGATACGGCGTCCACCGCTTCGTTCTGGAGGTTCTCGTAACACTCGGAGTAAGACTCCACCAGCTTCAGGTCGGCGTCGGGCGCCTGTTCCTTGATGGTTGTTTCGTAAGTCGAGCCCAGCCCGGTGCAGACCTTCTTGCCGTTGAGGTCGTCGATCCCCTGGATGTCGGAGCCCTCCGGAACGAGGATCCTTCCGTGGGCCACGAAGTACGGCCTCGAGTAGTCGATCTCCACGGCGCGGTCCGTCGTGATCGTCATCGTCGACAGGATCATGTCGACCGTGCCGTCCTGAAGGAATGGGATTCGGTTGTCCGAGATGGCCTCGACGAACTCGGCCTCGACTCCCAGCTCCTCGGCGATGATGTTCCCGAGGTCCACGTCAAAGCCCTCTACCTCTCCGGTCTGCGGGTTCTCGAACCCGAACGGAGGCACGTCGAACTTGACGCCGATAACGACCTTGCCCGCGTCCTGCAGTTCGGCCATCGTGGAGCCCGCGGGAAATTCCTGCTCCTGACCGTCTCCATCGCCTCCGTCGCCTCCATCTTCTCCATCGTCGCCGCAGGCGGCTGCCGTGAGAGTGAGGGCGGTGAGAAGCGCCACTATCCACCACCATCTCTTGTGCCGGTGCATCTACTTCCCCCTTTCTGGGACTGCGGAATCGCAGCCCATGTCGATTCGCCGGCCCCTATTTTCTCTTTCCGTCAAATCCTTTCTTAGTGATGCAGGATCTTGTCCACGAATTCCTTGGCGCGTTCGCTTTTTGCTCCCTTGAAGAATTCCTCCGGAGGCGCCTCCTCGACGATCTTTCCCTCGTCGATGAAAACAATTCGATCGCAGACCTCCCTTGCGAATCCCATCTCGTGAGTTACGACGACCATTGTCATGCCCTCCCGCGCGAGATCGCGCATCACGTCGAGAACCTCGCGGATCATCTCCGGATCGAGTGCCGAGGTCGGCTCATCGAAGAGCATCAGCTTGGGTTCCATGGCGAGGGCGCGAGCGATGGCGACGCGTTGCTGCTGACCTCCGGAGAGATCCGCCGGGAAGGCATCGGCCTTCTCCGGGATTCCGACCAGTTCCAGTAACTCTCTGGCTTGTTTCTTGGCCTGTTCGGACGAGTCGCCCTTTACCTCGGTCGGGCCCAAGGCGATGTTGTCGACGACGTTCTTGTGCGGAAAGAGGTTGAAAGCTTGGAACACCATTCCGATCTCCGACCGCAGTCGATAGATGTCCTTGCCCGCTTGAGGAACGGACCGGCCGTCGAATCGAATGTCGCCAGAATCGATCTGTTCGAGGCCGTTGATGCAGCGCAACATGGTGGACTTCCCCGAACCCGAGGGGCCCGCCACGACCACGGCCTCACCGCGTTGGATGCTCAGGTCGATCCCGTCCAGAACGACGTTGTCGCCAAAGCTCTTTATGACGCGCTGAAGTTCGACGAGATGCCCGTTCTGGGTAGCCTGCGCCATCGCGGAGGGAGTCTATAGGAACGCCCGGGTAGTCCTGCGGGGCAAGGATTTCTAGAGATATCCGAGCGATTGAAGACGGTCCCGGATGGCCTCGATCTCCTCCGGCGACAGGGGGTCGACCTCGAGCCCCGCCGCCGCGGCCGCGGCCTTGTCCGGCCTGCGCTCTCTATGGGACAGGAGATCCCTCAAGACGTACACCGTGAACTCCGTGACGGAGTGGAACCCGGACCCGACGATGACTTGCTTTAACTGATCGTAGAGCGGCCTCGGAATCTTGAGGGTGACGTGCGACTCGGCGGAGGCCTTCTTTTTCATCCCACCACTCCCGCGATCCCGATGGTCGCTATTGGAACGAGAAACAGAGCCGCCGTGAATGCTGCGAGACGGGTCTTGGTCCTCGTCATTTCCCGCTGGAATATCCAGATTCGACTGCGGACCCGCTCATAAAAGAACGTCAGGATCGTGAGTGATACCACGGTCGAACCGATGATGCTGGCAAAAACTATGCGAACCGTGGCCGGGTCGTCGAGGAGGAAGGCCGCCAGAAGCGTGTCGCCGAGCGTGGTGATGTTGGCGCCCATGATGTAGGGAAGTATGTGCTCTCGTTTCACGTACTTCTTGGAGACAAGGGGCACAAGAACCGTAAGCGCCACCGATACGGACATCGTCACCAGGGCGACGAGGCAACCCACACCGAACATCGGCCATTTTCGCCGCAGCCATGAGAGCCTCGATCGCTCGATAGTCTCGTTGCCCATCTCCGGCACGACTTGATCGATCAGCTTGAAGGAGAGCAACAGGATCCCAAGACCTCCCACGAAGAGAAGCAGCGGGGGCCAGCCGTCGATTCTGCTCAGAATCCCCCCGTAGACGAAATCGATGAGGTCCGAGAACGTTGCCGGGAATTGAAGATCAACTCGCCGGAACCCATCCCAGTTGAGCACGGCGAGACCGATCAGAAAGCCCGGCACATAAACGACGGTGGTTGTGGTCAGGGCGAGAACCGCGGTGGACACGGACTTCTTTCTCTCCCCGGCTCCCCCCCTCAGCGCGTAGATCACCGCCACCAGCAATACGACGAAGGCCGCGCCCAGCCGGGAACCGGTCAGCATTGTGAAACCCTCGTTCTCGGAGATTGAATTCGCGGCCACGAGCGTCAGGGCGGAGGCCGCGATCGGCGACCCCGACAGAACCAGCAGCGCGCCGACCCAGCCCAGTCCCAGCGTGGAACCGGCGTTTTTCACAAAGAACCCCCCGTGCTGCAGAACGTCTAAGCCGCCCGCTCCGGTCTTCATCACCTGGAGGGCCCCCACGAACAGAAACAGGGCAAGCAAAAAGCGGAACCCCCACGTGAATCCCCCGAGAGTTCGGTAGCGACGGGGCCGAGCCTCCGGGGGCGGAGAGGGGCGCGCCGGAGCTGCCGGACCCTGCCCGGGGGCCTGTGAAAGGGGGATCTCGGCTCTCCGGTCGGGGTCGACGGGTCGCATGGAGGGGACCCTATAACACTCCTATAGGAG
This sequence comes from Actinomycetota bacterium, assembly GCA_030862065.1. Classification (GTDB taxonomy): domain Bacteria; phylum Actinomycetota; class CADDZG01; order CADDZG01; family WHSQ01; genus JALZEK01. The sequence continues at coordinate 7,034 of JALZEK010000114.1, forward strand.
TGTCAGCGCGGGTTCGGGCCCTGCCTGCTTCTGCTCCGGCTAGCATGTTTTGCCATGCGCGGCGGCAGGGCCCCTCTTACTCGCGCGGCCGTCGGTCTGGCGGTTCTCGCGAGCACGCTCGTCCCCTCTCTCATCAACCCCGTCCGGGCGCTTACTTTCCCGACCACTTGGGCGCGGCAACTGCGGGTGGACGGAGCGGGTTCAATCTCTTATCCCTTTCCCCCCACCCACGTCGCGTTTTCCTGGACCGGCGACGAGAGGACGGGGGTCGAGTACAGAACGCTTGACGCGGGGATCAACTCGCCCTGGCGACGGGCGGCCGAGGCACACGACATGGCCCACGGTGACCACCACTACAGCGGACTGCAGTTGGTCGATCGGCCGGACGCGGTTCAGTGGCGACCGGTCGTTCCTAGGAGGACGGAAATGGGGCCCATCACGGTTCACTACATCAACACCCTTGATGGTCCCCGGCGAAAGATCGAGGTCCCCTTGACGGCCGAAGCAGAGGCCACGACTCCCAATATCGTCACGCGCAGGGAGTGGGGTGCCGACGAGTCAATCAGGCGAACCGGAGGAAGTTGCACGCCGCGGTACTACGACGTTCAGCAGTTGTTCGTCCATCACACGGTCGGTAGGAATAGGGACCCGCATCCCAGCGCAACGATGAGGGGAATCTACTGGTATCACACGGTGGGCCGGGGATGGTGCGATATCGGCTACAACTTCGTGATCGGTTCCGACGGCCGGATCTTCGAGGGCCGCAGAGCGCGTCGCTACGACCCCTGGGAGCTACACGACTCGGAGAACAGGCGCGACGAGGTCGTGCAGGGCGCCCACACCTTGGACCACAATTCCGGAAGCGTCGGGGTCAGTCTCATGGGCAACTATTCGAACGTCCGGCTGCCGCGGGTCATGCGCAGGGCGCTGGTCAGATTCCTGGCTTGGGAAGCGGATCGTCACAACCTCCCCCCGAGAGGGCGACATATCTACAGGAATCCCGAAACGGGGCTGACGCGCCGGCTGCCGTTCATTGCCGGCCACCGCGACGCGGGCCAGACGGAATGCCCTGGCGGGAAGGTCTATCAGAGCCTGCCACGTATTCGGCGCGCGGTCGAGAGAACAATCGGAGTGGGAAAGGCCGGCACGAAACTAACTCTTAATGTCGACGGCAAGGTCTCGTCCGGCGACGGCGCGGTGGTGACCGGTGAATTGAAGACTTTGTCCGGAGTGAGATTGGCGGGACGCGAGATCATCGTTCACTCGAGGCCGCGGGGAGGGCGGTGGATGCGAGCCGGGAAGACCTTCACCGGCCCCGACGGGAGCTACTCGTTCTCGTTCGGCCCGAACAAGAACACCACTTTGATCACCGAGTTCAAGGGGGGGCCGGCGGCCTGGGATTCGCAAAGCGAGCCGAAGCTTCAGAAGGTGGCTCCAAATGTCTCGCTTAATGCAAGAGGGGCCATGAGCGTCCTCGAGGGAATTTCTTACTTCCCACCGGGGACCGAGGGCGTAGTGCTGGCGGGCTCGGTGTCTCCGCCTCATCCGGGACGGGGGATCATCTTGACCGTGGGACGGCAGCAAGAGGACGGAACATTCGAACGCGTTATGAAACGGAAACTGGCGCTTAACGACGACAGCCGCTTTCGTAAGAGGTTCCCGGTTCCGAGCGACGGTACGTACCGGGCGAGAGCTCGGACGAAGCGACACCTGGATCACGCCGTGGGCGCAAGCGGTCCGGTGACGGTTGTTGTGGGAACTCCCTAAC
>JALZEK010000122.1 GCA_030862065.1 Actinomycetota bacterium
CCTCGTGGCGCTCCCTCATCTCGTGAAAACGCTGGAACATTCCAGCACCTCCTTCTTCCGTCCCCTACAAGCCGGGGAAGGGAACGACGACGACAATGCGTTGCGCATCGCCTGAGCTCGAAACGACATCTCGCCGCTCTTGCTGCAGGCAACCCGGCTGACCTCGAGGGCCCCGTGGCTTTGCGTCCCCGCCTTGCGGCGGGTTTGCCTTTGACTGCGCACTACGGTTTCCGACTTGCGATTCTCTTATCGACCTTGCACGAAGGCCTCTTTAGGCCATGGGGGTACGCATTTCTACGTAGAAGCGGGGTTGGCAAAACTTTGAAACTTAATCCAATTGAAAAGGGTCGCCCCCGCCGGGAGCGACCCTCCATATTGTGAATTTCGTTCGGCTACTTGACGAGGTCGTAGATCTTGAACATCGGCATGTAGAGGGCGATGATCATCGATCCCACTATCCCTCCGAGCACCGCGATCATGAGGGGCTCGATCATGGCCGTGAGCGACTCGGTCATCGACTCGATTTCCTGGTCGTAGTAGTCGGCGACCTTGTCGAGCATGGCATCCAGAGCACCGGTGTCCTCTCCGACCCCGATCATCTGCACGACCATGGGAGGAAAGACCTTGTGATCCTTGAGGGGCCTGGACATGGCCTCACCGCTCCTGACGCTGTCCTTTACGTCCAGGGCGGCTCGGGCCAGGACCTCGTTGCCGGAGGCTCCCGCCACGATGTCCAGCGCCTGCAGGACCGGAACACCGGCCCGCAACAGCAGCCCGAGGGTCCGTGAGAACCGGGACAGGGCGACCCGCTTGAAGAGCTCACCGAACACGGGAATCTTGAGCTTGAACCTGTCCGCCTTGAGTCTGAACTCCGCGCTCTTGGCGCGGGCCTTCTTGTAGGCGATGGTCAGACCGACGAACATCGCCACAAAGAGAGGGACGAGGAACTTTGCCTGGTTGCTCATGGTTACGAGGATCTGGGTGGGCAGTGGAAGATCGCCGCCTAGGTCCTCGAACATCTTGGCGAAGGTCGGCACCACGAACAGCAGCATCACGGTCACCAGGATCCCCGCGATGCCGGCGACTATGACCGGGTAGGTCATCGCGGATTTGACCTTCTGACGAAGTTTGTAGTCGGCCTCGAAGGTGTCGGCGATCCGGCTCAGAATGATGTCCAGCTGGCCGCCGGTTTCTCCCGCCTTGACCATGGACACAAACAGTTCGGTGAAGACTTTCGGGTGCTTGCTCATTGCCGCCGAAAGACTCGAGCCGCGCTCGACGTCGTCTCGCAGGTGACCGATCGTGTCGGCCAGCAGCGAATTCTCGGTCTGCTCGGCGAGGATGTTCAGGGTCCTCAGCAGCGACAGCCCACTGTTGATCATTGTGGCGAACTGGCGCGAGAAGAGCGCGAGATCCTTGAGCTTGACCTTCTTTGGCAGAATGTGCAGCTCTTTCTTGAGGTGGACCTTTGCCTCTTTTGTTATCTCAACCGGGATAAGGCCCTGAGTTCTGAGCGCAGACGCGACGGCGCCCTCGCCGTCCGCCTCCATCTTTCCCTCGAGGAAGCGACCGTCCTTGCTCCGAACCCTGTACGCATACGAATCAGCCATCGTTCAGTCCCTTTCCTACGAGGCGGTTGAACTCCTCGACCTTGTGGCATCGCTCGAGAGCCGTCTCGTAAGTGATCTTGTTCTTCTTCACCAGGTCGGCGAGGCTCGAGTCCATCGACTGCATGCCCCACTTGCCTCCGGCCTGGATCGACGTGTAGATCTGGTGGGTCTTGCCCTCCCGGATTAGGTTCTGGACTGCCGACGTGGCCACGAGCACCTCGACCGCCGGGATTCGGCCCTTGCCGTCCGAGGTCGGGACGAGCTGCTGCGAGACCACTCCGGCCAGCGTTCCGGCAAGCTGGATCCGGATCTGCTGTTGCTGGTGGGGTGGGAACACATCGATCACCCTGTCGATCGACTGGGGCGCGTCCTGCGTGTGAAGCGTCGCAAAGACGAGGTGCCCGGTTTCCGCCGCCGTGAGAGCGGTCGAGATCGTCTCGAGATCTCTCATCTCACCGACGAGGATCACGTCCGGGTCCTGCCGCAAAACGTGCTTCAGAGCGTTGGCGAATCCATGCGTGTCGGTGCCGACCTCGCGCTGGTTGACGACCGCCTTCTTGTGGCGGTGAAGGAACTCGATCGGGTCCTCTACCGTCATGATGTGCTCGGCTCGCTCGCGGTTGACTATGTCTATAAGCGAGGCGAGGGTGGTCGACTTGCCCGAGCCGGTTATGCCGGTGACCAGGACTAGTCCCCTTCTCAGTTGCGCGAACTCGGTGGACGCGGGGGGCAGCCCGAGATCATCGGCGCCTTTGATCTCGAAGGGAATCAAACGCATGACCGCGCCGAGCGCGTCCCGCTGCTGGAAGATGTTGACCCTGAACCGGGCCTTGCCCGGCAGGGAGTAGGAGATGTCGAGTTCGAGCTTCTGCTCGAAGATCTCCCGTTGCTTCTGGGTGAGGATCGCGTAGATCAACTCCTGAAGGTCCTTGGCCTGAAGCTTTCTGTAGCCCTTGAGCGGCTTCAGATCTCCGTAGACCCTGACCATCGGCGGAAGGCCGGCCGTCAGGTGGAGGTCGGAGCCCTGCTTCTCCATGACCGCAATGAGGAAGTCGGCCAGGCTCGGCTCCTTCTCCTCCTCCTCTTCCTGGACCTCATCGAAAACGGGGTCGGGCGGAGGAGCCTCGACCAGCATGCGGGCCATCTCTCCGGGTCCGAAGCGATCGACATCGGCGCGCCCGTTTGGAACCGCAGAACCGGTGCGTGGCGTGCCTTGTCTCCCGGATGGTTCGGAGGCAGGCGGAGTGAAGCCCGCATCCTGGGCCCTCATGCCGTTCCCCGGAGGCGGAGGCGGGCCGGGAAAAGCTGAACTCTCTGGGTTATGGCTCATCAAGAAATCTCCCCTACTAGCGCTATCTCTCTTATCGGTAGGTCATGGAAGGACTTCATCGCAAACTCAGATCACGACTCTCAGGATTTCTTCGATGGAGGTGCGGCCCATTCGGACTTTCTCCATCCCGTCTTCCTTGAGGCTGATCATTCCTTGCTGCACGGCTATCTTCCTGATGTCTTCCGAGGAACCGTTCTCGACGACGAGCTTCTCGATCTCCTCGGTCACCTCCATGACCTCATGAAGAGCCATGCGGCCTCGGTAACCGGTCTTCCCGCAGGCGGTGCAGCCAACGGATCGCTGAAGCGTGGGTATCTCGCCCTCGGGGTGGATGGGGAAGCCGGCCGACATCAGTTCGTCTCGGGTCGGCTCGTACGGCTCCTTGCACCGGTCGCATAGTTTCCGCGCCAGCCTCTGCGCCAGGACGCAGTCAAGCGCGGACGAGACCAGATAGGGCTCGATCCCCATTTCGACCAGACGGGTCAGCGCCGAGGGGGCATTGTTCGTGTGGAGGGTCGACAGGACGAGGTGACCGGTCAGGGCCGCCTCCGTCGCGATCTGGGCCGTCTCGCGGTCGCGGATCTCTCCGATCAACACGATGTCCGGGTCTGCTCGGAGGATGGAGCGGAGGGCGGAGGCGAACGACAGCCCCGCCTTCGCGTGGGTCTGGATCTGGTTGATGCCCGGCAGCCTGTACTCGACGGGGTCCTCGACGGTGATCGTGTTCACCTCGGGGCGGTTGAGGATGTTCAACGTCGCGTAGAGCGTCGTGGACTTACCCGAGCCGGTGGGGCCGGTGACGAGGATCTGACCGTAGGGCTTCGAGTACGCCCGCTCGAACTTCTGGAAGTTCTCCGGAAGGAAACCGAGGTCCTGGAGTTCGAGCAGGACACTCGACTTGTCGAGGATCCGGAGCACGATCTTCTCGCCGTGCACCG
>JALZEK010000152.1 GCA_030862065.1 Actinomycetota bacterium
ATTATGCTCGGCGCTGGTTCGCGCCGGAGGTTCGGTGGAGATCGTCACCACCGACGACAACGGGCCCGGGCGACTTGAGGTTTCACACAACGAACCGATCGAACAAGACGGAGTTGTGTATCGGTATTTCCCTAGAGCCACCCACTTCTACACGTTCTGTCCCGCGTTGAAGCGCTGGCTCCATGACCACATCGACGGTTACGACTTGATCCATGTGCACGCGCTGTTCTCCCATCCGTCGATCACGGGATGCCGGACGGCGCAACGAAGAGACATCCCCTACCTGATACGTCCCCTCGGCACGTTGGATCGATGGGGACGAAGCCGCCGAGCGACGCTGAAGAAGATTTCTCTGGCCGCCCTCGAGCGGCGGCTGGTGAGAGGCGCGGCCGCGGTGCAGTTCACCTCGGAGAAGGAAAGGGTCGAAAGTGAGGAGATCGTCTCTCCTCGTCGCTCGGTGGTGATTCCCAATGCCGTGCCCTTGTACGAACCGGTTTCAACACCTGCCGCCATCGGCGCTCAATTCCCCCGCCTTGAGGGGCGGCGATTCGTTCTTTTCCTGTCGAGGATCGATCCAAAGAAGGGTCTGGACGTCCTCCTGGAGGCTTACGAGGCGATTGCCTTGCAGGGCTCGGCCGATCTCGTCATCGCCGGCGACGGAGATCCCCGATACTTGGAGAAACTACGACGACTCGCTGATAATTTGGGACTCACCGACCGAATCCACTGGGTCGGATTCGTGAACGGATCCGCCAAGAGCACCCTTCTGGCAAAAGCCGAAATGCTGGTGCTTCCATCGCGCTCGGAGAACTTCGGGATCGCCGTAGCCGAGGCGCTCGCGTCAGGCACCCCCGTGGTTGTCTCGGACCGTGTCGCGCTGGCCGAAGAGATCGAGAGGGCTGGGGCCGGGCTCGTCACTACGCTGGAGGCGAATGAGGTGGCCGAAGCAATGGGCGAATTGCTGGCATCACAAGAAAAACGACAGCAGATGTCGGGGGCGGCGCGTCGGCTATCGGCGCGATTCGCACCTGACCGAGTCGCAGCGGAGGTAAAGCGACTCTACGAGAGCATCCTTGGGTCGGGATAATTTCACCGGTATGCCGACAAGGTCGCTCGTCGTCGTCGAAAGCCACCCCGTCCAATATCACGCTCCGGTGTATCGCGCTCTGCAGCAGGACTTTGGAATCCCGGTTACGGCGGTGTACGGATCGGATTTCAGCGTGGGCGGGTACTTCGATCGTGAATTCGGAGCCGGCTTCGCCTGGGACGCCGACCTGCTGAGCGGCTACACGCCGCTTTTCGTCCGAAGGGTCGCGCAGGGAGGTGCGAAATCGGTTGATGAGGTCAGAGCGGAGGGGCTTGCGGGCCGACTGAACCGACTGAAGCCCGACGCGGTCCTCTTGACCGGATACGGTTCGGCCTTCAACCGCGGAGCGATCCGGGCCTTGCGTAAGTCCGCGCTTCGGGTTCTGTTCCGCGGTGAGACCACGGATCATGCGGCGAAGCGGGGTTGGGCCAAGCGCGCGGTTCGCGACGCCGCTCTCGGGCGCCTTTATCGACGGTGCAGCGGACTCCTGTACATCGGCCAGTTGTCACGCGCCCACTACGAGAGGCTGGGATGCCCTGCGGAGAAGCTGGTTTTTTCTCCCTACTGCGTCGACACCACTCCATTTTCCGCCGACGAGAACGGCCGCCGAACATTCCGAGACATCACCAGAAAAGAGCTGGGAATCGACAATGGTCAAATCGTGGTCCTTTTCTCCGGAAAGCTGAGCCCGAGAAAGGGGCCCGATCTCTTAGTCGATGCGGTCCGGCTGTTAGAGGAGGAGAACCAACAGAGAGTCGTCGTGGCCTTCCTGGGAAGTGGCGAGATGGAGGAAGGCCTCAAACGCCAAGCAACCGCCCCCCCAACCGCCGACGCGCGCTTCATCGGATTCCGAAACCAGAGCCGCCTCAGCGCCTACTACCACGCGGCAGACGTGCTGTGTCTTCCCAGCAGACATTCCGAGACATGGGGGTTGGCCGTCAACGAGGCTCTTCACCATGGACTCCCCTGCTTGGTCTCCGACGCCGTCGGTTGCGCTCCGGACCTGATCACACCCGAGAAGACCGGGTGGATCTGCGCGGCAGGCAGACCCGACTCCCTGGCCCAGGAATTACGAAAGGCAATTGGAGCAGCAGGCGGCCGCCAAGTTCGTCAACGCTGCAGGGAGGCCGTCGCAGGTTACACCGTCGAACGGGCCGCGGCCGGCATCGCCGAGGCCTTCGAGTCAATTACAACGGCCGCCAAATCTCCCCCAACCAGAACCGAGCGATGACCGGTCCGCGCGTGGGTCTACTCATTCCCGCCTACAACAGCGAGAAGACCATTGCGGAGACCTTGCAATCCGTCACGGCGCAAGAAAGGTTGGATGAACTCAAATCTGTCTATCTCGCAGATGACGGGTCCACCGACGCAACCTCGAACGTGGCCACGAAGGAATGGAGCGCTTCGGTTCCGCTCCAAATCGTCGCGTCCGAAAAGAATCTTGGGGAGCGAGGAAACGTCAACCGCGCGATCAAGCTCGCTCGAGACGACATCGATTGGGTGCTCCTGCTCCACTCGGACGACCTCGCCAAGCCCGGGTGGTTGGAGTGGCTGCTGCGCTGGATCCAGGTATCAGAACCGGGCGTCGGAAGCATCTGCTGTAGTTGGGACACTCTCACAGAGGGCTCGACGGTCCCCGGCGAGAACTCCGCTTCGGAGGAGATGGGCATCATCCGTGGCCGCCCGGAAGCGGTGGCCGACACCCTTCACCAGGGATGCTGGTGGCACATATCCGGGTGCGCCATTCGACTCAAATGTTTCACCGAAGTTGGCGAATTCGACCCCATACTGCCTCAACAAGGTGACTGGGATTGGCTGCTTCGCTGTCTCGAGGGAGGTTGGGCGATCGGGTACATACCAAAATCGCTGATCGTCTATCGAGAACACGCGGCCAGCATCTCGTTCGCCTCCTTCCGCAACAACAGGGACGTACTCGAGAGGCTGCTCGTGCTGTCTCGACACGGAGGGGCACTGAATAAGTCGGCTTTTCGGCTCATAGCCGCCCGCCAGATCTATTACTTGGCGCGACGGATGGGAGCGAGACTTCTTAAGCGAGCTCCGATTGGGAGGGCAACTTTCCAGCGCGGCCTTCGGATCGCGCTGACAATGACGGTCCGGGGATCACCCTCCCGACAGGTCGAAACACATCTGGAGGAAGAACTGAACAGAGTGGATCGGAAACAGGAGCTCGTGTAAATGTGCGGAATAGCGGGACTCCTGCGACCGGCCGACAGAGAAATCGGTCTGATCGAGCGAATGGTCGATGTGCAGGCCCACAGGGGCCCCGACGACCGGGGGGTCGAAGCCATCGACCTCGGAGACCACAGGTTGGCCCTCGGTTCCAGGCGTCTCGCAATATTGGATCTCTCATCTTCCGGCCACCAACCGATGGTCAACCCCGACACCGACGACGTGCTCGTCTACAACGGCGAGATCTACAACTATCTCGACCTGCGTAAAGAACTCCAGTCCGTCGGGTATCACTTTCGAGGCGACGGTGACACCGAGGTCCTCCTACGAGCGTACGAGGAATGGGGACCCGGCTGCGTCGAACGGTTGCACGGCATGTTTGGTTTCGGCGTTTGGGACGCTCAGCGCAGGATCCTGGTGTTGGCGCGCGATCATTTGGGGATCAAGCCTCTTTACTACCGACGGCAAAAGGACGAGTTCGTCTTCGCGTCGGAAACAAAGGCGCTGTCGGCTTTCGCGGACGGACTCAGCACGCAGGGCGTGGCCGGGTTTCTCGCCTACGGCTCGGTGCCCGAACCACTCACGATCTATCAAGGGATAGAGACACTCCCTCCGGGTTCACTGATGGAGGTAGACGAAAGTGGCGAGATCGTCTCGACCAAGACCTACTGGGAGTTTCCCCGGCCCAGCGGTGACGGTGAAGGTTCGATCGAAGAGGGGCGCGAACTGCTCACAATCGCGATTGGACGACATTTGCGAAGCGACGTTCCGCTCGGTGTGTTTCTCAGTTCCGGCCTCGACTCGACCGCGATCGCGGGCTTTGCCCAG
>JALZEK010000164.1 GCA_030862065.1 Actinomycetota bacterium
TCCAGAGGCAGAATTCGCTACGAGCGGGGAGGTTCCTCCTAGGAGCGGAGATCGTCTTCGGTGAGGACCGTGATTCCGCTTCTTTTAAGCAGAGCGGCCGTGACCCCGTCTCCGGCCCGCTCGGTACGGGAGAAGCTCCCGTCGTAGATGGCTCCGCGTCCGCAGGAGGGACTGCGGGACTTGAGCACCGCGGCGCGTGCGCCCGTCCGTCGGGCCCTCTCGAGCGCCACCCTCACCCCCCTCAGGTACTGCTTCGTCACGTCTTCTCCATCCACGGTCAGAACCCGGGCCCGGCCGTCGAGTACGTCTCCCCCGTCGCCACCGACGATCTCTGCCGGCGGACGGGGGGTGCCCAGCCCACCGTCCTCCTCGGGGCAGACCAGCACCGCCCGGCCGTCCGAGATCAACCGCCCCAGGCGATCGTCGAGGTTGTCGGTGCCGTCGTAGCGGCAGGCACATCCGGCCAGACAGGCCGAGACGAGGACCTTCTCCGAGTTGAGGATAGGAAGCGATTTAGACATGCAATCCAGAAAAAACTGGGATCGGACGGGGGGAATAGCGTGGCCGCCCGAACCGTTTTTGTGTAGTGGGCACAACAAATCCCCCCTTCCCCTTCGGAAGGGATTCCCTTACCATGGGAGAACAGTCTAGTTGGAAGGGAAATCGAAGCGCTTTCGAGGGGGGCGCAGCCCCGGCCCGGCCGCCACTGCGGTACTCATTTGAAGAAGCCGGTCGCCCCTCACGGATGGTGGGCAATCTATTTGCCCGGGTTCGGGCGCATCCGATTAACACCGCATATCTCTGGAAAGGGATCGATAGTCGATGAGTGAGGCAACGCGCCCTTATGACAACAGGGAGGAGGCCGCCCACGAAGATCTCGTGCGGCAGTATCTGCGCGAGATCGGCCAGTATCCCCTGCTCACCGACATCCAGGAAGTCGAGTTGGCTCAAGGGATCGAGGAGGGCGAAAAGGCCAGAGAAAAACTATCCAAGGCCAAGAAGCTCACTCCCAAGCAACGGTCCGAACTCGAGGCTAAGGTCCGGCGCGGGCGGGCCTGCAAGAGACGGTTCATTCAGTCAAACCTGCGGCTCGTGGTCTCGATCGCGAAGAAGTACTCCGCGGCCGGGCTACCTCTGCTGGATTTGATCCAGGAGGGAAACCTCGGGCTGATGCGAGCCGTCGAGAAGTTCGACTGGCAGCGAGGATTCAAGTTCTCCACCTATGCCACCTGGTGGATCCGCCAGGCGATCACCCGCGCCATCGCCGACAAGGCTAGGACTATCAGGATCCCGGTGCACATGGTCGAGACCCTCTACCGGGTGAGGAAGGTCCAGTCCGAGTTGCTCGAGAAGCTCGGGCGCGAGCCGACGATCGAGGAGATCGCTCAGCAGGCGGATCTCACCCCGGACAAGGTCAGAGAGGCCTTCCGGGTCCTCCCCGAGCCAGTCTCTCTGCACGAGCCCGTCGGCGACGAGGATGCCGAACTGGGCGACTTCATCGAAGACGAGGACGTCGAGGGTCCGTTCCAAGCGGCGGCCGTGGCGCTGCGTCAGGAAGACCTGTGGGACATGCTCGGCTCCCTTTCCGACAGGGAACGCAAGGTTCTCGCGCTCAGGTTCGGGCTCGTCACCGGCGAGCCGCGCACTCTCGAGGAGGTCGGCAAGGAGTTCAACCTCACCCGGGAGCGAATCCGGCAGATCGAGGCCAAGGCCCTGTCGAAGCTTCGTCATCCCAGCACTCCCGGCAAGCTGCGCGACATGGTGACCATCTAGGTCCAGGTCGCCGGGACGCTCTGTGGTCAGCACAATCGTTTTGGCGGTCTGCGATATTCATCGCATCCCCGAGACCGCGCAGCAGATTGCGGATCTCCCCGAGGTCAGTGAGGTCTACTCCGTTGCCGGCGACTACGATCTTGTGATCATGGTTCGAGTGCGGGAGCATGAAGATCTCGCGCGAGTCGTTACCCATGGAATCGCCAAAATCGACGGAGTCCAGCGGACGCAGACGCTGGTGGCTTTCCAGGTCTTCTCGAGGCACGACGTCGAAGCGCTCTTCTCTGTCGGTTTCGAGGGCCAATAACACTGCGCGGAGGTCGCCTTGAGCGACGCGCTGATCGTCCACTATCACGAGGTAGGACTCAAGGGTAAGAACCGAGAGTTCTTCGAACTGGCGTTAGTCCGCAACTTGAAGCGCGCCCTGCGGTCGACCGGTTACAAACGGGTCCGGCGTCTATTCGGTCGCATCATCGTCGATCTCAACGATGATGCTCTTATCGACGAGGCGCTCCAACGCGTGGCTAGGGTATTCGGGGTCGCTTACGTCGGCCTCGGAAAGACGGTCACACCCGACATGGCCGCCATCGGGAACCTTGCGCTCGAACTCCTCGAACGCCACGAGTTCAATTCGTTCAGCGTGAGGGCGAGGCGAAGCTATTCGGTCTTCGACCCGACCTCCCGTGAAATCAACATCGAGGTCGGCCAGAGGATCAAGGAGACAACACAGACCTCGGTCGACCTCTCCAACCCGGACGTGACCGTGCATGTGGAGCTGTTCGGAAAGCAGGGCATCGTCTACTGCCGGCGGCTCGAGGGTGCCGGAGGTCTACCGGTGGGTGTGTCCGGGAAGATGCTCGCGCTTATCTCGGGGGGGATCGATTCTCCGGTCGCCGCCTGGCGGATGATGCGCAGGGGAGCCGAGGTCGAGCTCGTTCACTTCCACGGCCAGCCCTATACGGACCCATCCTCGTTGCGCCAAGCCTCGGACCTCGCTGAAAGCCTCACTCGCTACCAGCTGAGGACCGTCCTGCATTTCATCCCGCTTGCCGACGCCCAGCGCGAAATCGTGTCCGGGGCTCCCGCCGGAATGAGGGTCGTCCTCTATCGTCGACAGATGCTCAGAATCGCGGCCGCGCTCGCCGCGGACCGTGCGAGCCAAGCGGTCGTGACCGGAGACTCGCTCGGCCAGGTCGCGTCCCAGACCATCGAAAACATCGCGACAGTCGATGCGGCGGTGCCGGGGATTCAGATCCTGCGGCCCCTCGTGGGCATGGACAAGGCCGAGATCGTGGAGCTCGCACAGCGGATCGGGACCTTCGACATCTCGACGCGCAAATATCAGGACTGCTGCGTGTTGTTCCAGCCGCGGTCGCCAGTCACGAGGTCGACTCCGGAAGAAGCGGACGACGCGGAACGCGATCTGGACGTGGAGGCCATGACCGGCAAGGCCCTGGCCGGAATCGAAACGCGCGAATTCGAGCTTCCTGCGCCGGAGGGAAGACGCTAAAGCTTTTCTTTGAGCACACTTCCGAAGTGCTTCAGCAGGGAGCGGCCCGCCTCGATCTTTCGTCCCATCCCCGGAGCGCCGAGTATCCCGGCGAGGGCTCTGAATGCCTCGTCGGTGTTCTCGGTGTAGGGATACCACCAGAGTTTCTTCATACCGGGCATCAGACTGTGCGTGACGTGTACCGGTACGGTGAACTCCTGAAGTCCAAGTTTTCCGTTGAGGCGGCCGAATCCGGACTCACCCACGCCTCCCCAGGGAGCCCACGGCATCCCCACTTCGGTGCCGTGATCGTTGGAGGATACGGTTCCCGCCTTCAGTTGTGCGGCGATTGCCTCTGCCCGATCTCTGTCCTTCGTCCATACGGAAGCGGTCAGATTGACGCCCTCGTCGTTTGCCCTGCGCACCGCCTCCTGCTCGTCCTGGACGCGCGTGATCGTCAAGATCGGACCGAAGCTCTCTTCTTTGACGACGTCCATCTCTGAGGTCACGTCCTCGAGAACGGTTGGTGCGTACCAAAGGGAGCCACTCTTGTTCTTCGGTCCCTCGTCCGGACCTCCTGCGACCAAAGTGGCGCCCTTCTCGACCGCGTCCGAGACATGCCTCTCGACGATCTCAAGCTGCCTGGGAAACGTGATCGACCCGACGTCTCCATCTTCGGGCCCCTGCCTCAGTCGGGACAGCTTCTCAAGCATCCTCTCTTTGAATTCATCGGCTACAGAGTCAACGACAAACGTTCTTTCGATCGAGCAACAGGTCTGGCCGGCGTTGAAGAACGACCCCCACAGCACTCCCGATGAGGCGATATCGAGATCCGCGTCACGGCAAACGATGGCCGCGTCCTGGCCGCCTAGCTCCATCACCACCGGCGTCAGGTGCTTGGCCGCGGCTTCGCAAATCCTTCTGCCGGTGACAGGGGAACCAATGAACGAGATTTTGTCGCAGGGCGCATCGACGAGAGCCGCACCGACGTCGCCTCCGCCCTGGATCACGGTCGCGACACCGGCCGGAAGCGGTTCGAGGACCTTGCGAAGCAACTCACCACAGCCTGGTGTTACCTCGGATGGCTTTACGACCACGGTGTTTCCGGCGAACAGCGGCGCCGAAAAGGCCAAAAAGGAATTAGTTATCGGATAGTTCCAGGGAGTTATGCAGCCCACGACACCGAAGGGACGCCAATCGATCCGAGACGTAACCCCGGCGATGGGCCCGAGCAGCCGGCCCGCCCTTTGTGAGCGCAGAGCTTTGTGCACCACTCGCTCGTAGTAGAGCCACATAAACAGAGCGGGCACGACGTCGTGGGCGAGAGCTTCGGCTCGGGGCTTGCCACACTCGGTCGAGACGGTCTCAACGATCTCGTCGAGCATGTCGTAGAGGCGATAGCGGACCTCACGCAGGATCCGGGCCCGTCCCTGGGGCGGTATGGCCGCCCACTCGGGGGCCACCTTTCGTGCCTGGGCCACGAGGTCTCCAACCTCTCCAGGAGAGGTGGTCGGGATCTCCCGGAGGACCTCGCCCGTCCGGGGATTAAGCGACTTCAGGGCGCCGGGCGATCTCTTTTGTGACTTCGAAGTCCTCTTGCGCGCCGGCTGCTTTCCCTTTGGCGCGGTGGCCTTGGCCTCTGCCATACCGCCTCCTTCTCAGCCTCCTGTGAACGGTGGCATCAAGGTTACCTGGGCCCCCTCGGCGAGCGGCCTGTCGAGTTCGGCCCGCTCACCGTCGACCAGGGCGGAGAAGACCAGCCGGCGGGGCGCCCCCAGAGCGTCAACGAGGTCCCCCACCGAGGCCCCGTCTGCCACCTCTATCTGGGACTGGGCGGCCTGATCCCCGCGGGGCAGATATGACCTCATTGCGCCAAAACAGATCACCGAGACCCGCATCCCGCCAGATTAGGGGAGCCCACGGCATTCCGGGCCCGAAGAAGGATGGAACCAGCCCGGCAGCGAAGGGGTAAGTAGTCCGCCCAGGCACTGGAGAACCCCTTTGTCCCGACTCGCTGCAGTTCTGCTCGTCCTGGCCGTGGTGGCCGGGGCCTCCCCCGCCTCGGCCTCAACCCCCAACGGATCGCCCGACGGTCTCGTCGAGCAGGTTCCTCTGGGAGGGGCCCCTGTCCTCATTTCCGACAACGTCACCTACCTCGGCACGCTCCCGCTGGACTCGCCGGGGGTCGGGGGCCGCGTGGTCAAAGTGGGCAAGCAGGTTCGCTTCTACGTGACCGGGCTCAAGGGCCTCACCATCTACGACGTCACGAATCCCGCCGTCCCGATTGTTCTCGGCACATTCCCCTTCCCCCACGCGCAGAACGAAGACGTCGACGTGAGCGACGATGGCAAGCGGGTTGTCATCTCCGCCGACGGCGCACTCCTCGTTCCGATAATGCCCCTAACCAGGGGCATCCACGTGATCGACACGAGCAATCCCGCGACCCCAGAGCTTCTGGGGTCGATCGACGAGGGCAACCACACCGCCACATGCGCGGACTCGAAGTGCAAGTGGATCTACGGAAGCACGGGAAACATCTACGACGCCCGCAACCCGGCCAACATAAAGAACGTGGGTGCCTGGGGAAGCGGCGGTCATGACCTTCACCGCGACACCACGGGGTTGGTAATAAGCGACTCGAGCCCTCGGCTGGTCCTCGATCCCCGCAAAAACCCCGCGAAGCCAAAGGTGTTGGCGATCGGCAACCCGAACCCCAACATCGACGCCGACTATCAGCACAACAGCATCCGACCGAGGGCCGAGGACTGGAAGCTGCGCAAGAAGGGCACGCCCGGTTACGACAGTTCGAAAATGCGTCCGGGAGAGCTACTGATCGCCAACACCGAGACGAACATCAATCCCACCTGCGGATCGGGTGGAGGGGGCCTTTCAACCTGGAGCATGATCAACTTCGACAAGGGAAGGAATCTCAAGCAGCTCCATTCCTTCCGGCCCCTGAGCGGTGACTACGTCGGTGGGGATCCCGCGGTGAACGCGCTGGGCTGCTCGGGCCATTGGTTCACGGAGCACAAGAACTACGTCACCGCCGGGTGGTACGAGCACGGCATCCGTTTCTTCAAGATCAACCCAACCAACGGGAAGATTCGACAGGTGGGTTACTTCCAGCCGGTGACCACGGAGGCAAGTGCCTCGTACTGGATAACCGGAAAGGATGGCTGGTACGCCTACACGGTCGACTACGCCCGCGGCATCGACATCCTGAAGTTCGATCCGAAGGGAAAGGTCCCCACGAAGCAGGAGTTCACGCAATCGTGGCTCGCGAACCTCGGAAAGGTCTCGCCGCTGGCCGAACGCGAACGCTACTTCTGCAGCATCGCCGCGGCCCCCTAGTTTGTCCGTCTCCGAGGGGGCCAAGCACCTACTTCTCGATAGGCGCTCCCACCAGGCTTCCGTACTCGGTCCAGGAACCGTCGTAATTCTTGACGTTCTCGAACCCAAGTAGCTCCTTCAGCACGAACCAGGAGTGAGAGGAGCGCTCGCCGATGCGACAGTACGCGACGACGTCCTTGTCGGTCGTGATGCCTTCGTCTTCATAGAGCTGTTTTAGTTCATCAGCGTTCTTGAAAGATCCATCCTCGTTCACGGTCTTCGACCACGTGATGTTCGCGGCCCCCGGGATGTGGCCCGGCACCTGCGCCTGCTCCTGCGGAAGGTGCGGAGGCGCAAGCAACTCGCCCCTGAACTCCTCGGGCGAACGGACGTCCACCCACGCGCCCCCGGATTCCACCCTCTTCAGCACCTCATCCCTGAAGACACGGAACTCGGGTTTCTCGGAGCCGATCTCGTACGTCGTTCCCGGACGCTGAGGCACGTCCGGTGTCAACAGCCTGCTCTCGAGCTCCCACTTCTTGCGTCCCCCGTTCAGCAGTTTGAGGTTGTCGACCCCTCGGTACTTGAACAGCCAGTAGGCGTATGCCGCGAACCAGTTGTTGTTGCCGCTGTAGAGGACGATCGTGTTGTCGGTGGAGATCCCCCTTTGTCCCAGCAGCTTCGCCAGCTGCTGCGACGAGATGAAGTCGCGCCTGGGGAGATCGTGAAGCTCCGTCTCCCAGTTGATCGCGATTGCGTTGGGGATGTGCCCCTTCTCGTAGGCCTCGATGTCCTCATCGACCTCGACGATCGCTACGCCGGTGTCTTCGAGTTGCTCCTCGACCCAATCCGTCTCGACGAGAACGTCCGGGTTTGAATAATCAGTCACTGAGACCTCCTCTTTGTCTTCTTCGTTCCTCCATTACCTCTCGAATACGCGCTATCTGTGCTCCGGCGTCGGCGACCATGCGCTCGAGCATCCTCAACTCGAGCTCGAGGTCGTCGGGAGCCTCGGGCCGGCCCTGCTCTTCGGGGATGTCGACGCCCGCCTCCGCCAGCGCGGCCGACTCGCCCTCCCAGGTGAAATAGACCTTTGCCGGCCGGCCCTTGGAGCGTCGTCTCGTCTCCGTGGCGAGAAAGCCCGCCTCGACCATCAAATCGAGATGGGCCCGAGCGACGTTCGGGTGGATCTTGAAATGGTCGGCGATCTCCTTGACCGTCTTGGGCCCGGCGCGCAAGAGAAGGGACAGAATCGCGGCCCGCGTCGGCAGGGAAAGGACCTTGGCGGTCCTGGTCGCCGTGTCGTCGCCGAGGGCCATGGGCGACTTGCTAACAGATGTTCTTACCTTTTGTCAAGTGCGAATGGTACAAATTAGGGCGAGCCGGGTCTCAGCGCCACCAGCAGGGCGGACCGGGCCCAATCGCTCAGTGGAGTGCCCTCTCGCCAACCCTGGTATTTGGTCGCGAGAAGTTTGCGCGCCACATCGGAATCACCGCCCTGGGCGATCACCTCGGCGACGGCCGGAAAGCTCTTGTCGCCGACGCGCACCTCCACGCGCGGGTCGGCGCGCAGGTTCCGGACCCAGTCGGAGCGATCGCCACCTCCGGCGAGAAGAAAGAGAACCCCATTGTGCACCGCGAACCAGAGCTCGATCTCGTGAGGCTGCCCGCTTCTTCGCCCCACGGTCGTCACATAACAAAAGGGGTCGTCGGAAAGATCTTGGAGGTCGAACGCCATGCAACTGGAGCTACGAAGTGGACTCGATCTATTCCTGCGGACCGTTGCCCTCTTCGAGGCCTTCCTGCAGCGTGTTCCAACCGAGCAGTGCGCACTTGATGCGCACCGGATACTTCACGACGCCCTTGAGAGAGATCAAGTCTCCGAGAGCTTTGGGGTCACCCTCTTCCTCGTTCGACATCATTCGCTTGATCGAGTCGACGAGCTCGCGTGCTTCCTTGACGTCCAGACCCTTCACCTTCTCGGTCATCATCGAGGCGCTTGCCTGAGAGATCGAGCAACCCTTGCCCTCAAAGGCGATGCCCTCGACCGCTTCGCCGTTGAATTTCAGAAAGAGCTCGATCTCGTCTCCGCAGAGCGGGTTGTTTCGTTCGAGCGCGACGTCGTGGGGGTCGATTCTCCCCTTGTTTCGCGGAGTGCGGAAGTGATCCAGAATCACCTCTTTGTAGAGCTCATCGAGGCTCAAGCGAACCATCCCTTCGCTTGGTCCAGTGCCCCGATCAACGAATCTACGTCCTCCTTGGAGTTGTAGATGTAGAACGAAGCACGAGCCGTCGCCGGGACTCCCAGTCGCCTCATCAGCGGCTGCGCGCAATGGTGCCCCGCTCGGATGCACACGCCTTCTTGGTCGACGATGGTGGCCATATCGTGGGGATGCACCTCATCGAGGTTGAACGACACGACGCCCCCGCGCTCGGTCGTGTCTCTCGGGCCGTAAAGCGTCGCTCCGATGTCGTTGAGGCGATCGAGCGCGTAGCGAGTCATCTCGATCTCGTGCTCGCGCACTGCGTCCATGCCGAGATCCTCCAAGTAATCGACCGCGGCCCCCATGCCCACCGCCTGAGCGATGTTCATCGTGCCCGCCTCGAACTTGTAAGGGATCTCGTTCCAGGTCGCCCGGTCCGCCCAGACCTCACGGATCATCTCTCCTCCACCGTGGAACGGAGGCATGTCTTCCAGGAGCCTTTCCCGGGCGTAAAGAACGCCGGCTCCCGTGGGGCCGCACATCTTGTGCGCGGAGTAGGCGAGGAAGTCGGCATCGAGTTCGTTCACATCGAACGATACGTGAGGGGCTCCCTGAGCGGCGTCCACGAGGATCAAAGCTCCCACCGAGTGGGCGGCGTCGGCGATCTCACGAATCGGATTGATCGTCCCCAACACGTTCGACATCAATGCGACGCACACCAACTTGGTCTTCTCGGTGATGTATTCACTGAGAAGATCCGTCCTGAGCTTGCCATCGTCGTCGATAGGGAGATGGCGAAGCACCGCTCCGTTCTCGCTGCAGAGCAACTGCCAGGGGACGAGGTTGGAGTGATGCTCCATTTCGGTTACCACAACCTCGTCGCCCTCACCGATATTCGATCGACCCCACGTGTAGCGGACTAGGTTGATCGCTTCGGTCGTTCCACGCGTGAAGACGATGGAACGTGGACTCAGAGCACCGACGAACCGACCGCATGTCTCTCTTGCACCCTCATAGGCGGCCGTCGCTGCTTCACCCAGTTGATACACCCCGCGGTGGACGTTTGCGTTCTCGGTTTCGTAGAAACGTACGATCCTGTCGACGACCGGACGGGGTCTTTGCGACGTAGCGGCCGAGTCGAGATAGACGAGTCGCTTGTCGTGGACCTGGGTGTCGAAAATAGGAAAATCTTTGCGAATTACTTCAACGTCTAGAGGCATTGGTTAAACCTTAGCCCTCTCTTTCTCCTCCACTGCGGCAATATCTTCTTCCGGCAGTCCGGCCTCCTTCGCGAGTCCAGCGTACCCTTCGGACTCGAGGTGTTCGGCCAACTCGAAGCCGCCCGATTTGACCACGCGCCCGCCCACCAGGACGTGAACGACATCCGGCGTGATGTAGTTCAACAGACGCTGGTAGTGGGTGATCAAAAGGATTCCCACGTCGGGACCGGCGAGCTTGTTCACACCGGCGGAGACATGCTTCAGCGCGTCGATGTCTAGACCGGAGTCCGTTTCGTCCATTATGGCCAGTTCCGGCTCGAGGACCGCCATCTGAAGGATCTCGTTTCTCTTTTTCTCGCCGCCCGAAAAACCCTGGTTAACGTAACGGTCGACGAGCTCCGACGGAATCTCGAGAAGATCGATCTTCTCCTGGAGATACATCCGGAACTCCATAGCCGATTTCTGCTCGTCGGGATGGATCGAGTTATAGGCCGTGCGGAGGAAGTTGACCACCGATACCCCCGGGACTTCGGTTGGATACTGAAACGCCAGGAAGACACCGGCCTTGGCCCGCTCGTCCGGCGCGAGTTCCATGACGTCGCGACCCCTGTAAAAGACCTTCCCCCGGGTCACCTCGTAACCGGGACGGCCCGTCACCACGTAGGCAAGGGTCGACTTTCCGGAGCCGTTGGGACCCATGAGGGCATGGATCTGGCCTTTCTCGAGGGTCAGGTCCACACCCTTCAGGATCTCCCTGCCCTCGACCTGCACATGCAGGTCCTCGATGTGCAAAAGCGCATCTGCCATATCGCTCACTCCTCATCCTTGGGGGGGCCGACCAGCACGAGGTCGCCCTCTACCTTGACGTCGTAAGCCGCCACCGGTTTGGTCGCGGGAAGAATGCGAACCCCGCCCGATTCCACGTGGAACCTCGACCCGTGCCTCGGACACTCGACCTCCATTTCGTCGGGCTCGAATTCACCTTCGGTGAGATAGGCCTCTTCGTGCGAGCAGATATCACTCAGCGCGAAGAATTCCCGGCCCACTCTATAGAGGCCCACCAGTTCGCCGTCGACGACGACCTGCTTCATCGAGCCGTCCTCGACCTCGTCTACTTTCGCGACGGTCTCGTATTTACTCATGCCACTACCTCTAACGTCTCCTCGCCTTCGACCTTGGTCGCTATCGACCGCGCGAGTTCCGCCCGTACCTGCTCAACGCGGATGCGATCCAGCACATCCTCGAAGAACCCGAAAACAATGAGTTTTTGGGCCGTAACGCGTTCGATCCCTCGGCTCATCAGATAAAAAAGATGCTCTTCTTCGACGGGACTCACGGTGGCCCCGTGCGTGCATCTGACCTCGTTCGCTTCTATCTCGAGTTGGGGAATGGAGCGCGCGATGGCTTCATCGGATAACACGAGGTTGCGATTGGCCTGATAGGCGTCTGTGCCCTGAGCTCCCTTCGCGACTTTGATTAGACCGGAATATTCCGACTTCGATCTCTCCTTCAGCGCGCCCTTGTACAGCAGGTCCGAGGTCGCGTGCTCTGCATCGTGCGATTGCAGCGTTCGCTGGGCGAAGTGTTGATCGGAGTCGGCAAAGTAAAGCCCGAGCATCTCCGAGAAACTGCCTTGTCCCTTGAGCACCGACTCCACTTGAGTCCGGGCAAAGCGCGATCCCAGGTTCACGGCAAGGCTTCGTACGGTGGTGTCCCTGAACCCGGTGAACCGCTGGGTCTGGAAGTGGCGAACGTTTCGTCCCCACTCCTGGAGGGAGATGTAGTTGATCGTCGACCCGGCGCGTGCCTCGATTTCGATCACGCTGGAGCACAACGACTCCTGCTCCGAGTTGTCTGAGGAGAACCGGTCCACCACGGTCGCAGAGGCTTGTTCGTCCACGACAATCGTCATGTGGGGAAAGGCCGACCCCCCAGGATCCACCCGGCGAGCCACCTCGATGGGAGCCTCGAGTTCCACTCCCCGGGGGACGTAGATCAAGAGGCCGTCCGAGTAAAGGGCCGCATGGAGGGCCGTGAACTTATGCTCGTCCACAGGTACCTCGGTGAAAAAGTGATCCTTGATTAGATCCGGGTAGTCCTTCACAGCGGAAGCGAAGTTCGCGGCGACGACCCCCTTGGCTTCCGCCTCGGAATCGAGACTCGGCGCTTCAGTCGACGGCCTGGGAGCGCTGAACTGCGAGAAATCGAAGTCCCGAACGTCGGTGTAGCGCCATTCCTCACCCTTCGGGTCGGGCAGGTCGAGTTTCTCGAAGACGTCGAAGGCCTGGAGCCTGCGCTCGGCAAGCCAGCCCGGCTCGTCGAACTCGGTGGCGAGGGCCGTGGCCGTCTCTTTGGTCAGCAATTCGGCCATTGAAAACTCCAGAGAGGGTCATTGTGAAAGCTTTCACGATCCTAACAGTTAGGGTCACCTAACCCGCCCTCCACAGGAGGCGTTTGACCTGCTCACAAAGGGAAAACCAGAATCCGAGGTGGGGCCCTCCGGAAACCTGGGAGTGCTGGCCATCGGGGCCGCCGCAGCCTTGTGGGCGGGCGCTGCAAGCGTGGCCAGAGGGCTCTTCGAGAACGGGGTCGAACCGCTCGAGCTGGCGACCGCCCGGGCCGTGATCTCGGCCGGGGTTCTGGCCCTGGTGCCGGCGTCGTGGAGCCGAACCACCTCCCGCCCCGACCGCAACACGTACACCGCGGTTGTCCTGCTCGGTCTGTCGCTCGCCCTTGTCAACTTCGCCTACTACACCGCCATCGACCGGCTCGCGGTGGCGGTGGCCATAGTTCTGCAGTACTCCGCGCCCGCGCTCGTCGTTGCGTGGGCGTCGCTGTTGAGACGCAGGCTCCCTCCGGGCGAGATCTCCGCCGCGCTCCTGGCGGCCTTGGCCGGAGTGGTGCTGGTCTCCGAGGTAGCCACTGGCGATCTGGCGGAACTCGATCGGCTGGGCATTGCCATGGGTCTTGCCAGCGCCATTCTGTTCGCCACCTATACGGTTCTGAGCGAGAGGCTGGAGGCGGTCTACGGTCCGATCCGCACTCTGTTCCGCGCCTTTTCGGTCGCAACTCTGTTCTGGATCGTTGTCATGATCCCGAGGGGATGGCCCGCCGAGCTGTTCGACTCGTCCAACTTCTGGCGGGTGCTCTTTGTGGGTGTGGGAGGGACCCTCACCCCGTTCGTTCTGTACGTATGGGGCATTGGCCGGGTCCGAGCCGAGCGCGCCTCGATCGCGGCAACCCTTGAGCCCGTTCTCGCCGCGGTGTTCGCGTGGGTCTGGCTGGCCGAAGCGCTGGACGCGATCCAGATCGTGGGCGGAGTCCTCGTCGTGGGGGCGGTCGTCTTTCTTCAGGCACGGCGCCGGACCCCACTGCATCCGGAGTATTGACACTTCGGGGAACGGCAGTTTGCGCCGTCCCGAATTCACTCTGTGAAGCATCAGCATCGCCATCCGCTACTCACGCTTCACGGTCGGGTTCAGGCAACCGCTTCCTGGGCGAGTTCCGCCAGCCTCTCCCCGATCCACGGCGCGAACTTGAACCCGTGCCCGGAACACGGCGAGCCCACGACGATCGACCCTTGCCGGGTCAGAACAAAATGGTCATCGGGAGTGTTTGTGTAGAGGCACGTCTCCGCGCGATGTGCGATCGGTGACGCTCCCGGGAAGCGTTGTCTGACCCAATTGGAAAGTCGATCGACCGAAACGAGGTCGACCTCACCGCTCGCATTGGGGTCGACCGTCGGTCCCGCCTGGTGCTCTCCGACTTTGATGCCGTCGCCGGGACTCGCAAGTGCGTAGATCGAGGCGATCCCCACTCCACGACGGTGGGCGGCACCTCCCTGGTTCCGAAATAGGCAACCGTCTCGCGCGTCGGCGTCAGCTTCAGCGTGATGCCGGTCCCCCGGAGGAGACCCGACGCCCAGGCCCCCGCCGTGACGACGACCGTTTCCGCGTCGATTCGGCTGCTCGAGGATTCGATGGTTACGCCGCTCCCCGATTCCGCTACGGTGAGGACGCGTTCAGCCTCTCGCAGCTCTGCTCCATTTTCGATTGCGCACCCGATGAAGGCCGCGACGGCGCGGTCCGCGGCCACGATTCCGCCGTCGGGCTGGTAAAGAACACTTTCCTCGAGAGGAAAGGTCATGTACGGCCAACGCCTCGCCACATCGCGACCCGACATCAACTCGTAATCCGCCCCGTGATGTGAGAGCGCGTTTACGTGGTCATCGAGAGATTTGCCTCGATCGAATCCCCCGGTGGTCGTGAGAAGTGCCTCGCCGGACGCCGCCTCGAGCTCTCTCCACATCGGGAGCGCGGCGATGGCCATTCCCACGTACCGCTCGTCCGGATAGGAGAAACGAAATATGCGCGCGGTTCCGTGGCTCGATCCGCGCTCGTGCCCCACCTGAAACTGCTCGAGAACGAGGACCGAACGGCCGCGGCGAGCGAGGGCCCACGCGGTTGAAGCTCCCATTACACCGCAGCCGACGATGACTATCCGCCGTGTTTCCGTCACGCGGTACCCCCATCGCGTTCTTTGGTACGCAGAGTTGAATAATTCAACTCTTTGGACCGAAGCACGTAAACGAGTCGATCAAACCTGGGGATTTCAGAACCGAGGCGCGGTGTACCGGCTCGCCGGAATTAGCCGACCGAGCCCTCCATCTGCAGCTCGACCAGACGCTGGAGCTCGACGGCGTACTCCATCGGAAGCTCCTTCGTGATCGGTTCGATGAAACCGCGCACGATCATCTGCATGGCCTCGGTCTCGTCGAGACCGCGACTCATCAGATAGAAGAGTTGCTCGTCCGAGACTTTCGAGACCGTTGCCTCGTGACTGACGGCGGAACTCTCCTCTTCGATCTCGATGTACGGGTAGGTGTCGGAGCGAGAGTCCTCGTCGAGAATCAGCGCGTCGCAGATCACGTGAGACTTGGCCTTCTCGGCCCCCTCGTCAATCTTCACAAGGCCGCGGTATCCGGCCCGGCCACCGTCCTTGCTGATCGATTTGGACGTGATGGCCGAGGACGTGTTCGGCGCGACATGGATGATCTTGCCACCGGCGTCCTGGTGCTGCCCGTTGCCGGCGTATGCAATAGAGAGCACCTCGCCGCGGGCGTGCTCGCCGAGAAGGTAAACGCTCGGGTACTTCATGGTGACCTTGGATCCAAGGTTCCCGTCAACCCACTCCATGATCGCGCCCTCGTGCGCCGCGGCCCGCTTGGTTACAAGGTTGTAAACGTTGTTCGACCAGTTCTGGATGGTGGTGTACCTGCACCGACCCTGCGGCTTGACGATGATCTCGACGACCGCGGAATGCAGAGAGTCGCTCGTGTACACGGGGGCCGAGCACCCCTCGACGTAGTGAACCCACGATCCCTCGTCGACGATGATCAACGTCCGCTCGAATTGACCCATGTTCTCCTGGTTGATCCGGAAGTACGCCTGCAGAGGAATCTCGACCTCGGTGTTGGGCGGAACGTAGATAAAGGAACCACCCGACCAGACCGCCGAGTTGAGCGCGGAGAATTTGTTGTCGGCAGGTGGAATGATCGTGCCGAAGTATTGCTTGACGATGTCGGGGTGGTCGCGCACCGCGGTGTCCATGTCGCAGAAGATGACGCCGCGCTTCTCGAGTTCCTCTTTGGTCTTGTGGTACACGACCTCAGACTCGTATTGGGCTGTGACGCCACCGAGGTAGTTTTTCTCGGCCTCGGGAATCCCGAGTTTGTCCCAAGTTGACTTGATGTCCTCGGGCATGTCGTCCCAGGACTTCACCTGGCCCATCGGCTTCAGGTAGTAAAAGATGTTTTCGAAGTCGATCCCGCTAAGATCGGCTCCCCACGTCGGCATGGGCTTGCGCCGGAAAACGTCGAGGCTCTTGTGGCGGAACTTGCGCATCCAGTCGGGCTCGGCCTTGAGGTCGGACATGTTGTCGATGACCTCATGCGAGAGACCCTTTTTGGGCTCGTTGGCATACTCGATCTTGTCGTGCCAGCCGTATTTGTAGTCGCCCTTTATCGAGCGGACTTTCTGGTTTTCTTCCTGGACCTTCAGGTTCTCGGCTTCCGTGGCCACGGATGCCCCCTTCGGATGCGAGTTCCGAGTCTTGGCCTCAACTGTAGCAGTTAGGTCAACCTAACCAAAATCCCGTCTATTCCCCATTTTCCCTGGTAGACGGGGTTAAAACGAGGTGGGCGAATCTCGGTCGGGTTCACCGAGAAGGGCTCGACCGGGGGTCGGGCTGGGTCTCAACGAGGTCGCCGAGATCGACCTCGTCGTCCTGCTCGTCGGCGTGAAATCCCGGACCCTCGGAGATCACCTGGAACGACTCGGCGTGATCGAAACCGTGTGGCTTGCCGGCCTCGGCGGTGTGCCGCCGCAGCCAGGAAACGATCTGATCGGCGTTGTCACCCACCTGGCTTCGATGGCACATCAGGGCCTCGATCTTCTTATCGATGGTTGCCGTGATGTCCACCGCCCGAGGCTTCTCGCCGGGTCCCATGATCCAGACCTCGCGCAGACCCCTCCAGGGCTCGAGGCCCTCATCGAGCAGCTCCGGGAAGTGACCCGGTGTAGTTCCGGCGGTCAGAGTCACGTCGAGCGACGCAAGGCTTACGGCCCGGTGATCCGGATGATTGACGAAGCGATCCTCGATGGTCGGTGTCGGATCGAGGAGGACGAAACGGTGCGGCCGGTGCCTTCGAAACACGCGCGCTATGTTTTTGCGGAGGTCGAGGTTGTATTCGACGTAGCCGTCTCGATACCCGAGCCATTGGACGTCTTGCACTCCCACGATCTCGGCCGCTTTCTGCGACTCGACCCGCCTAACCCGCCCCAGCTCCTCTCCCATCAACGACCGATCTTGGGTTCCGGTAGACCCATCGGTGACGATGCAATAGGTGACCTCGGCGCCAAAGCGGGTCCACGTGGCGACGGTCCCTGCGCAGCCGAACTCGATGTCGTCCGGGTGAGCGGACACGACCAGTGCCCGGAAGGGAACGCTCGAGTGCACTCGGTTTATACGGTCCTGAGGATCAATACGTCGGTCGGGGCGTGGTGTGAGATTCGGTGGGGGACGTTTCCGAGCTTGAAGCGCTGCGCCCCCATCATTCCCACGCTACCCACGCAAATGAGATCGAAGTTCTCCTCCTCCGCTATGGCGAGGAGGGTATCGGCCGGCGCCCCCTCCTCCGCTCGGACCTCGGCGGGGGCTCCGAATTGAGCCGCGTGACTGGAGGCTCGCTCGAGGATGTCTTCTGCCTGCGACGCGGCGGCGATGCGCCACCGGAACTCCTCGGGGGTCTCTCGTTGAGTTCGGCCCGCTTTCCACTGCACCACCGGGTCGTTCGGATCGGACCGATACCGAGACAATTCCTCCTCCGTGGGAGGTTCGTAAGCACAGACGATCACTGGAGAGACGCCGAGGGCCGCCGCCAGACCGGAGGCCATCTCGACCGCTCGCGTCGCCGTCGGCGAGCCGTCGGTCCCGACCAGAATCTTCTTGTAATCACCGGTTCCCCTAGAGGGCGAATCGGTCTTGACGATGAGGAGATCGGTCACGGAGTGATGCGACACCTTATTGGGGACGTTTCCCAGGAGGAACCTACGGGCCCCGCTCATGCCAACGCTTCCCACGACCAACAGATCCGCTCCCTGTCGTTCGGTCTCCGCAATCAGGACGTCCGCAGGGTTCCCTGCAACCGCTCTGGGGGTGGCCTCGTACTCCTTTGCGAGTTCCTCCAGCTGCCCTTGTGGATCGGATCCGGCGTGCACGAGCACCAGGTCGGCTTCGAGTTGTTGGGCGAGAGCCGCTGCATGGTCGGTCGCTATCCGGGCCGTCTTCGAGAAGTCGGTCCCGGCAACGATTTTCTTGTACATCAGGCCCCCTTGCTCGCGCCGTTTGAGTCCCATGGCTTGATCAACAGGGTCAATCGAGCCTTCGCCACCAGCCGGTCGCCCTCGTCCGAGAGATCGACGTTCCAAACGTGGATCGAGCGGCCCTTTCTTATAGGCGTTGCCGTCGCCCTCAGCAAGCCCTCGGTCTTGGTTCGCAAATGCGAGATGTTGAGATCAATCCCGACCGCGTACTGGGACGGCGAGCAGTTCAGATAGGCGCCGATGGAAGCCGAGCTCTCCGCGAGGACCGCCGAGGCGCCTCCGTGAAGGATCCCCATGGGCTGATGGACGTGAGGTCCTATGTCAAGCTCCATGATCACTCGGTCGGGGCTCGCTTCGACCTGCCGAACCCCCAGGCGCTCGTGAATCGTGTTCTCGTAGACGAGCTCGGAGCGGCTCATACCCGCGATGGTAGTCGGACGCGTCAGGGACGTGGCGCCGTCGTCTCCATGCCCCGGACCACCTCGGGGCCGAGGTCGTGGATCGACGAGTAACCACACAGCGCCACAGATAGGTCGAGCTCGGCGAGGAGACCTCGCAGGACCTGCCGCACGCCGTCCTCGCCTCCGACGGCTAGTCCCCAGATGTACGGCCGTCCCAATAGGACGGCCGAGGCACCAAGAGCAAGAGCCTTGACGATGTCTGCGCCGGTGCGAATCCCGCCATCCAGCAAGACGGTCAGCCGGTCTCCGACCGCAGCGGAGATGTTCGGGAGAGCCTCGAGGGTTGCGATGGCTCCGTCGACCTGGCGACCGCCGTGGTTCGAGACGACGACCCCATCCACCCCGACGTCGGCCGCTCTTTTGGCGTCGTCTTCGTGAAGGATCCCTTTGAGAACTATCGGGAGCCGCGTCTTCTGACGCAAAAACTCGAGGTCGCCCCAAGTTGCCCCGGGGTTGGAGAAAACGCTCACCCAGCGAAGCACGGCTGCGCCGAGATCCTCTTCGGGAGACTTGTCGAGGCCGTTCCTGAAAACCGGATCGGAGAAGTAGTTGGCAAGACCCTCGCCCTTGAGAAAAGGAAGAAAACCGGCCTGCAGATCACGAGGTCTCCACGCGAGAAGTGGCGTATCGAGTGTGACGACTACGGCCTCATAACCTGCGTTCTGCGCGCGTCGCAAAAGACTCTCGGTCAACTCCGGATCGTTCGGCCAGTACAACTGGAACCATCTCGGAGCCGATCCACAAGCTTCCGCCACCTCCTCCATCGTGCGCGAAGCCGCAGTGCTCAAGACGACGGGGATTCCGAGAGAGGCGGCAGCCCGAGCGGGCGCGAGCTCTGCCTCTTTGTGGACAATTCCCTGGACTCCGATTGGAGCAAGCAAGAGCGGAGCGGGCATCTCCGTCTCGAGAATCCTTGTGGAGAGACGTCGGCTGTTGACGTCGCGAAGCATCCGCGGGACGAGCCGGGACCGGGCGAAAGCTTCGAGATTGGCGCGCATCGTGGATTCACTTCCTGCCGCGCCACTCACGTATCCGCGCGCCTCGGTCGACATGACCTCTTCGGCTCTCTTCTCGAGCTCGGCGACCGAAACCGGGTACTCGGGAACGATCCCTCTCGTTCCCGAGAGATAAATCTCGTATTGATAAGAGGCGAACGGCTCCTCAGGCATGCGAGCGAAACACTATCTCTGAGTTAGCGGTAGAACAATGGAAATGACTTCAAAGGGACTCGGCACCTTGCTGATCATCGGGGGAATCGGTGTGGTAATCGTCGGAGTACTGGTGTGGGCCGGAGCCTTCAGCTGGTTTGGGCGTCTGCCCGGCGACATCCGCATCGGCGGCGACAACGTTCGCGTCTACGTCCCGCTCACGTCGATGATCGTGATCTCCGTGGTGATCACAATCGCGGTCAATGTGCTCCGGCGCATCCTTTAGGCGCGGGGACAGTACCGGAATTCTTATCGGCCGAGCGGATCCGGAACCAAGGACGCGGTCGAGAGTGGCTGCCCTGCGATCTGCAGAATTCGAGTAATCGTCGTCCCCGCATTGGTTGCCGGAACATAACTCGTACCGACCACGATATGGGTGACGTTGCCTACGGCCTCACCACCGACGGCCCGGGCTGCGGATCCCGAATCACCGGGGGCAATCGCGCCGTTCCATCCGTAGGCATCTGCGTCCGACTTGTTCTGCCGGAAGAGATCGCTGACAACGGGGAAGTTCGGATAGGTCACGACACCGGGACGGGCCGTCCCGCCGGTTCCGATCACCACTCCATGACCGACGTGCACTATTGCATCGCCGAGTCGCGGCGGTCTGGCGCCGGTGGGACCGGCGACGATCGCCATGGAGGGGTTCACGTGCTGCTCCATCGCCGGGTACACGTCTATGAGAGCGAAGTCGTCGCCTATGCCGTTGTCGACGCTCGTGACCGTCTTACCAATGTTCATGAGGACGCCCGGGGCGGCCACGATGGTGACCTCCTCGCCGACGCCCGTGCAGTGTCCGGCCGTGCCGACCGAATCGACCCCCCCGAAAACGAAGTTGAGCGTGCACCAACTCGGCGAGATCATCCACGAACCGGGGCGGATCCCGGTAAACAACAACGCACTTTGCGGCACCTCGGCGCTCTCGGGAAGGGGTACCGATTGGCCCTTCTTCCCCGCAGCAACGACGCGGGCATGCAATTCGGGCGTGTACCAGTCGGGAGTGTCTTTCTTGAGCTCAACCGCATAAGCCCCGTTCCCAAGGTCAATTGCTCCCTTCGGCACATGCGAAGCCACCGTGGCATGAGTCGGAGAGATGCTCAGGGCCGCCGCCAGTAGCCCCGAAAAGAGACAAACGACGAATCGCCGCTTCACTGAGGCCTCCTTGGGGGGATCAGGATGACTGAAATGTCCTGTCTGCCTGCATGTTCCCCGCGCCGGCAGGCCTAAACCTCGCCCCAGGAACGTGGAGATTGTCGAGTAGTTCAGCGCGTTTCTTCGAGCGGATAGACCGCTCGAATGTCCGCTTTTCGAACTTCAATGAACGGCGATGAGACGACCTCTGCCCCATCTAGCCTTTCGATGCGCGCGTCCGTGACCGGGAGGTAATCACGCGTATCGCGCATCACTGCCTCCCAGGCATCAGAGAATCGATCCATGTCGGGAGCGAGATGCAGTCTCCCCTCGACCCTGTAGGCATCGAGCAACAAAATCACGGGAACGGAGGACAGCGGGATGCGGTTCACCGACAAGCCAAGTTTCCCCCTTTGTTCGTGGCGGCGTCGGCGCTCTGATTTCCTCAGAACGCCCACCACCTGCAACTCAAGGACGCCGTCCAGTAAAGCACGATCATCGGCGGGCCACGGGAGTTCGAGGAACTCATAGGAGCGGCACAAGACCGTGGAGTCCCGCCGCAGAGACACCCGTCCGCATTAGCCTCACGGATCGGCGAGATTGGGGGCGTGAAACCTGCTCTCGCCGCCCCGACCCGACTCCTTCTTATCGGCGCGCTTCTGTGGGCCATGGCCTGTTCCGAGCCCGCCGGCCCCGGTCCGAACCCACGCCTCTCGTTCCCCCCTTCGCCGGCAGAGTCCCCGGCCGACAAGAAATCACCCAAGCCCATGCCTTTCGATCCACAGAAGGTGTCCCTTCGCCTCGATGAAGTCGTCACCGGGTTGACCGCTCCACTGCTGGTCACGAACGCGGGCGACGGCTCCGGCAGGATCTTTGTCGTGGAACAGGGGGGCACGATCCGCGTCGTCGAGGGATCGGCCGGTGCCGACGAACCCTTCCTGGACATCTCCGAATTGACCGAGGCGAGCGGCGAGCAGGGACTGCTCGGACTTGCTTTCCATCCCGATTACGAGACAAACGACCGCTTGTTTATCAACTACACGGACAACGCGGGCGACACGGTCGTGGCCGAGTACAGGACCGGCGGTGATGACGCCAATCGAGTCGACCCCGATTCAGCCAAGGTCCTTCTTCGGATCGACCAACCGTTTGCGAATCACAACGGCGGTCATCTGGCCTTCGGTCCGGATGGTTTTCTCTACATCGGGACGGGGGACGGAGGAAGTGCAGGCGACCCCA
The DNA here is from genome assembly GCA_030862065.1 of Actinomycetota bacterium. Taxonomy (GTDB): domain Bacteria; phylum Actinomycetota; class CADDZG01; order CADDZG01; family WHSQ01; genus JALZEK01. Next base: position 21,939 of record JALZEK010000164.1, read on the forward strand.
ACGACAACGGCCAGCGGCTCGACACGCACCTGGGAAAACTTCTCCGCATCGATGTCGATTCGCGAACCAACGGGTTCCCATATGGGATTCCCAACGACAACCCATTTATCCGACGAGAGGGCGCGCGCCCAGAGATCTGGGCCTACGGTCTTCGAAATCCGTGGCGTTTCTCGTTCGATTCCCAGACGCAAACTCTGTGGATCGCGGACGTCGGGCAGAGTTCGATCGAAGAGATCAACAGGGTGCCCGACGCGGCCGCCGGGCTCAACTATGGCTGGGACGACATGGAGGGATCGCTCTGCTACGAGCCTCCCTCGGGCTGTGAGACCGACGACCGGGTCGTTCCGTTGACCGAGTACACCCGTTCCGAGGGAGGCTCGGTCACCGGCGGGTTCGTATACCGAGGAACGGATCGCAGGCTGGCAGGCGGTTACTTCTTCGGCGACTACCTCTCGGGGAGGATCTGGGCGGTACGAGCGGATGGACCGGCAAGGCAGGCCCCGACCGAGGTGCTGGATACGGACCTGTCCATAAGCTCGTTCGGACTCGACGAGGGCGAAGACCTATACCTCACGGATCTCGTCGGCGGCTCGATCTACCGTCTCGAATCGAGACGGTAGCGCCCCGATCTCTTCTGGAGGAGATCTTTCCCCTTCCGGCGAAGCAATCCATCAGCTCGATTCGGACGAGGGAGAAAACGTGCGCCTCAAGGCTTGTCTTGTTTCGCTGGCCGTCATCGTCCCCTTTGCGTTGTTCTCCGAAGCCTCCGTCGCGCAGAAGAGGCAGAAGAAACCCGTCACCGGTTTCGAGAAACGGAACGGGGAGTCGTGGACCACGCATAAGGAAGAGTTGAAGTTTCTGGCGGACGTGGACCGCCTTTCTCAGCGGGTCAAGATCACGGAGATCGGAAAGTCCGTACAGAAACGGCCTCTCCACCTCGTTCGGGTGGGTGCTCCCAGACCTCCCGGCCGGACCGCAGCCTTAAGGCGGCCAACAATCCTTTTCGTCTGCACACAGCATGGCAACGAACCGGCCCCACGAGAGGGCTGCCTGCAGTTGCTGCGCGACCTCGCCTTCACCAAACAAACCGCTCTGGTTCGGCAGCTCAAGACCACAACCATCCTGTTCATTCCGACGGCGAACCCGGACGGGCGGGTCGCGAACGATCGCCAAAACGCCAACGGAGTCGACATCAACCGAGATCACCTCACCCTCGAAACGCCGGAGGCCCGCGCCATAGCAAAGGTCGTGCGCGATTACAGGCCCGAGATAGTGATGGATCATCACGAGTACGGCCCTTCCATTCCCGCCCTCTATGACGATGAGATTCTTTATCTCTGGCCGAGAAACCTGAACGTCCACAAGAAAGTCCACGACCTGGCCAAAACGCTCGGTACGGACTACATCAAGCTCGGGGCCGAGGAGCGCGGCTATTCGGCAGACGAATACGGTCAGTACGCGCTCGCGGATCAGGACATACACCAGGCCGCCGGGGACGGCGACGAAGGAATCGCGCGCAACGCAATGGGGTTGAGACACACGCTCGGGATCCTCATCGAGTCCGCCGTCACGGCGGACCCTCGGAACGGACCCCAAGAGGTTCTCAGCGAGGCTGAAGTCAACTTACGTCGCGTTGAAAGCCACCTGGTCGTGGCTGCGGTCGCTTTGGAATTCATGAGAGAGCGAGGAAATGCCACCGCGAAGACTACTGCCGGCGCATTCAAGGACAAAGCCGCCGAGGGGGCCACACAGAGCGCGCCCGTTTACTTTGGCGGAGCGGACAACGACCCTCCCGAAGAAGAAGAGATACAGGACCCTCCGCCCTGTCGGTACGAACTCACCGGACAGGAATCGCGCGAGGTAGACGACATCTTTGAACTGATGGGGATTCGTTCGGTCGATCGCGGCGACAAGGTATTCGTTCCCATGGGACAGCCTGCCGAGCCGGTGATCCCTTTGATTTTGGACGAGAGGGGCGAACGCCATTCTGTGGCCGGAAAGCCCATTTACAAGTGCTGACGTTCGTAGCGGCCGAAATCGGGTGGTCCCGACTCCATGAGGCTGAAATATCAAGTCTGACGGTTCCAGGAACGCAAAGTCCTATCCGGCGGCCTCTCGCAGAGCATCCTCGATCCCCCGAACGAAGGTCGGGTAGGGATAGATCAAATTGCGAAGGTCGGAAATCGGAATCGAGTATCTGATCGCCAATACGAGGACCGCGATTACCTCTCCCGCCGCCGGGCCCATCGTGGAAGCTCCGACGAGTACGCCGCGGTCCGCGTCCGCAACGACTTTCGTTACCCCGTGTTCGGCCCCCGGTCCGTGGATCCAACCGCGCGCGGATGACGAGGTTGTAGCGACACCCGTCCTTATCTTCATCTCTTTCTCTTTGGCCTGAGCCTCCGACAGTCCGACGCTCGCCACCTCGGGATCCGTGAAGGTGACGCGCGGGATAGCCGAATAATCGGCGGGGACGTGGTCGGAACCCATGATGTGGGCGGCGGCGATCCTTCCCTGATAGACGGCGAGATGCGTAAAGGCGCCCTTTCCCGTCACGTCTCCCACCGCCCAGATCCCGTCGCCGGCGCGCAGGTGGTCGTCGACTTCGATCGACCGAGCCTCGGAGTCGAGATCGACGGCATCGATGCCCAACGACGCGAGGTTCGACTTGCGACCGGTCGCCACGAGCAACTTGTCCGCATTGACTGTGGTGCCGTCCGATAAATCGACTTGTACTCCGCCTTGCTCCTGCTTTACTCGTTGCGCCGACGTCCCCGTGCGCAGGATCATTCCCTCGGCCCGGAGAACCTCTCCGAGAGCGTTTCCGTTCTCGGGCTCCTCCATCGGAAGGGCGTGATCGGCGACCTCGACGATGGTTATGTCCGTGCCGAATCGGTGAAAGGTTTGCGCGAGCTCGAGCCCGACGGCACCGGCTCCAAGTACAACCATCGATTGCGGAAGTTCCGTGGCCTCGATCGCTTCCCGGTTCGTCCAGTAATCGACGGCGTCGAGTCCCTCGATCGGGGGGGCCCCCGGCTCACCTCCGGTGGCAATAACCACGGCCCTCCTTGCCGTAAACCGCCGCCCATCGACCTCAACCGCTTTGGGTCCGACGACGCGGGCGTCTCCTCGGACGAACGTTTCCCCCTTTTTCTCGTGTCGCTCGACGGCGGTTTCGTCGTTCCAGTCGGCGGTTACGTCTCGGACCCGTTTGGCGACCGGTGCCCAATCGGGATCGATTTTCGTCTCGCCGGCGAGCCCGATGACCCTCGCCGCCTCCGCCAGGCTGTTGCCGGCCCGCACCATGACCTTTGACGGAATGCATCCCCAATACGGGCATTCACCACCAACAAGCTTGCGCTCTATGGCCAAGACATCGAGACCACCGTCTGCGAGTCTTCCCGCTACCTCTTCTCCTCCGACTCCCATTCCGATCACGATCGCGTCGTGCTCGTCGGCCATCACGCCTCCTTTTCGAGGTCACTCAAGCACCGGCGAACCTCCTCGTCGGAGGTTTGAGCGAAGTCCTCGTAGAACATGCTTATCGCCCCCATGGGTTCGGGAGTGAGAGCACAAACGACATCATCGGCCTCTTGGCGAAGAAGATCGCACACCGAGGGAGCTCCAACAGGAACGGTGACTATCACCCGGCTCGGGTCCATGCTTCTGAGCGCCGCTATCGCGGCCCGCATGGTCGACCCCGTTGCCAATCCGTCGTCGACGACCATCACGACGCGCCCTTCGACGGGGTGAGGATCCCGTTCGGCTCGATAGGTTCGCTCGCGCCTCTTGAGCTCCTCGCGCTCTCGGTCGGTGACCCGATCGATCGCCTCGTCCGACAACTGAAGGCCTTTGACGACCTCCTCGTTCAAGACACGGACATCTCCGCCCGCGAGGGCACCGAATGCGAGCTCCTCATGGCCCGGAACGCCGAGCTTCCTCACAACGAAAACGTCCAGCGGAGCGTTAAGGGCCGAGGCGATCTCCCGTGCAACGGGGACGCCACCCCTGGGAAGACCCAGGACCAACAGGTCGTCGCGGCCCCGATATGAGCTGAGTTTTTCGGCGAGGATCCGGCCTGCTTCAATTCTGTTCCGAAACCCTGATCTCACGCGGCTCTCCTAGTGGCGAGTCGGCCCGGCGACGGTGGTAAACGGTAGGTGAGTCACTCCTCGGCGGCCTCTCGATCCGCAAACCCCTTAAGGGCATAAAGCTTCGCCCTCCCAAGGCCCTTCAGATGAACCGGCCTTCGGATTCGGGACAGTTCCAGGGATTCTCGATCGGGCAGGTTGTCGACGAATCCCTCGGACACGACGACGGTCCCCGGGCGCGCGAAGCCCGTCGATCTACTGGCGAGGTTCACCGTTGCACCGAAGACGTCTCCTTCGAGATCAACGACGGGCCCATAGGCAAGGCCGGCCTTTAGGCTCGGTAACAGTTCATCTCGTTCGGCGCGCTCCACCAGACTGAGCGCAATCGACGCCGCGGCAATCACGTCGTCGGTGACGAACATGACCTCATCGCCAATGAGCTTCACGACGCGACCTCCGAATTCTGAGACGGTATCGAAGGACAGCGCCTCAAAGCGCGAGACGAGGGCCGCAAGCTCATCCTGGTCCATCTGCTGGCTCAGGGTGGAGAAATCGGCCATGTCGGCGAATCCAACGGCACGGGTGGGCTCGTCGACCGAGGGAGAAAGGATCACACGTTTCGTGGCGGCCGCGAGGTGACGGCGCCACAAATAGACAAGGGATCGCTCGAGCACCGGTAGCACCTTCTGGGCGTATCCCATCAGCTCGGTCGCGGCCCGGGTATCCACACCTTCTTCCGTAACAGGAGGACGCGGCACCGTCTCTTGCAGCGCTCCGACCTGTGCGTCGGCGAGCCTGGATGCGGATTGACCCGTGGCCCTAGCGATCTCGAGAGCTACTTGCTCGTCCGTCAAGCCCTCTTCGAGCGCGAGGTACACCCCGCGAATCGCCTGCACGTCCTCATCTGTGAACATGAGGACGCCCTCGCCAACCTGGGGAAATCCCACGGCTCGCCAGAACTTCTGTGCGAAGTCGAGAGTCACGCCTGCTTTCTTCGCTACCTCCTCGCGCGAGTAGCGGGCCGGCCCTACTTTGAGGATGGAATCGACCAGGGCGGTGGGATCGTCCACCAGTTCTTCCGAACGGAGGTCTCCATCTTGGGACCGATCCATCTCTTCTCCTCAACGCGTTCGCGGCTTTGTATCGATCACTGTAACCATCCACCGGCTGAGAGAAGGGCCAAATGGGGATCCGTGATCGCGACCTCTTGACTGCGGCAGATCCAAGCCCCACCCTGGCAGAAGGTTATTTTTCCGTTAAGCCAGGCTGCACCGGGGGACCGACATGACCCTGTACGAGTTCCTGAAGTTCGTCCACGTCCTGCTGGCAATATTGGCCGTCGGCTTCAATGCCTCCTATGGAATCTGGTTGGCGAGGGTGGCCAAAGAACCCCAACACGAGTCTCACGTCCTGAGAGGTATCAAGTTCTTGGACGATAGGTTCGCCAACCCCGCCTACGTCCTGCTTCTCATCACAGGGATCGCGATGGTGCTCGAGGGCGACCTCGAGTTCTCAACATTCTGGATAGCGGCCGGGCTGGTTTTGTTTGTGGTCCTTACGGTGATCGCCCTGGCCGTCTTCACGCCGACGCTGCGACAACAAATCGCAGTAGTGGAAGCCGGCGAAACCGACACCGACGAGTACCGGCGATTGTCCAAGAGATCATCCGTTGTGGGAGCTTTTCTCGGGGTAATCGTTGTGGTAATCGTCTTTCTCATGGTGACAAAACCAACTCTGTAACCGAAGTCGATCTGAGGAGGGAGCCGACCCGGCACCTGACAGCTTTCGGGCTCACGTCGCGCAGGGCGAAATCTCAGGCCGAAAGAAGGAAGCCGACGCGAACTTTCGGGCTCACGTCGCGCAGGGCGAAATCTCAGGCCGACAGAACGAAGCCTCGGCCCGAAGGTCTTAGCCCTGCAATAGTTCGATCAACGCGTCTGCTTGGTCGTCCACCTCGGCCGGATCCGCCTGCGACCCCACTGAATCCTCAAGTGCCGCGAAGGCGGCGTCGATTTCGGTGACCCGGGCCGGGGCCAGGATTTCGAGAGCCTCTCGAACCTCCTCGAACCGGTCCCGACTACTTGCCAGCGCGTCCCTGGCCCCCCTGTACTCGGCCTCGGATACGACCTCTCCATTCGAAACAGATTCCTCGTATTCAACGGTCAGGACGTCGATCGCTCCGGCCGCTGCCGTGAGTTCGGCCTGGACCTCTCGAGCGGCTTCGGCGGGATCGGATTCGCCTCCGCCGAGGACCAATCCCACAACGAGTCCTACGGCCAGACCGATTGTTATAGAGGCCAGCACCGCAGGCCAGCGCGGTTTCGGTGGGCGATATATCGCCATCAGTCGCGCGACAAAAGAGCCACGACCGCATCCGACTCGTTCACCGAGCACTCGGCCAGAGCTGCCTCCAAGGCGCGCTCCGGCGCCGACAGCAAGGTTAGATCGATGAGCCGATTGCCTCGGACGATCCGGATCGCGGGGGCGACCGCGACCGGCCCATAGTGGCGAATCAGTTGCGGCACCTTTTGTGACAACAGAGCGGAGACCTGCGCACCCGTTCCGGTCGCTATCTCCGCATCTCCCGAATAGATCACCGAACCGGAACGGTCGACGACGGCACAACGCCGTTCGTCATCGTCCACGAAAACGAAATAAGGAGGAGCCGATGCAACCAGTCGCACCGAGCTTCCAAGTTCACGAGCTGCGGCGGCAAGAAGTTCTTGCTCGGCCAGGTCCGGGCCGGGGGCATCGGCGGCGAGCCTGGTCGCGCCGTAGGCGACGACCCGGAGAGCTCGACGCTCGGGCACGGCCGAACTTTCCGTGTGCACTGAGTCGGGCGCAGCACCGGCTCGAAGGGCCGCTTCCTCCGCGGCTCGGTGCGCGTCGGCGACCTCGGAGGACGAAGCGCGAGTGAGGCTGCGTTCAATCTCGACACGTATCAGAGAAAGAGCATCTCCGATTGACGAGATGATCTCGGCATCACGAGGGATCGCCCACTCGAGGTCGAGGCCTCGAGCCAGTGCGGGAACGAGCGCGCCCGCTCCACCGCCGACTCCAACGATGGTCGGGTGCCGGAGCCCATGTTCGCGGACGGTGTCTACGATGCAGGCCGCTATCTTCTCGGCGGCCCGCTGGAGGATCCGAAACGCCAACCCCCGCCACTCGAACCCGAGCTCTCGCCCCGCGAGTTCAAGGGCAATCCTGGACGAGTCTGCATCGCCCCATGCATATGCGCCGTCGGGGACTTCCCTCAGCGCGTTTGCGGCACAGGTTGGGGTTATGGCAAAGCGCTCTCCGTCCCGGTTCTCGACGACGAGATAGTCGTCCGTATCTCCGGGACGCGGGGCGAGCCAAACAACTCGTCCTCCCGCAAGCTCTTGTTCGCGCGCAAAGGAGCAATACCTCAAGCCGGCAATGTGCGCAGAACGAGGCCCCACGTCGATCTCGACCCGCCCCAAGCGCCGCTGCGCACGCACGAGGCTTCCACCTGCGACTCCGGCAACCCGCACGTCGAGACTCCTGACCGACGTCACGTGATCCAGCACTCGCACGTAGGAGAGCACCGGTCGTCCGGCTCGAATCGCGCTGACGTTCGTGCTCGTGCCCCCCACCTCCACGACCACTCCGTCGTGAACGGACAGATGCCTGAGCGCACCGGAAACGGAGGCGGCCGGTCCGCTAAACGCAGAAAAGATTGGATGGCGGCTCATCGCGGAGAGATCGGCGGCACCTCCATCCCCCCGCATTACGAGAAGCGGCAAATGATCCAACTCCTCGATGCCCTCTTGAACGTGGCGAGCGGTGCGAAGCGCGGCCGGCAAGATGGTCGCGTTAATCGCCGCGGTCAGTGTCCTCATCTCGAGCCCGTAAAGGCCCGACAACTCGTGTCCCGCGCACGCCGGAATTCCTTGTTCCTCCGCAACCTCCAGGCCCATCCACTCCCCGCGTGCATCGTCCACTCCGAACGCCTCTGAAAAACATAGGGACTCGACGCCCTCATTCACGAGTGAACGAACCGCGTCTCGCAGAACGTCGTGCGTGAGGCCCGAGGTGGCATCAACGAATCGATGAATGGTTCGCAGCCTTCGGCTCGGTGCGAGACGAATTTCCCCCAGTTGGGTTCGCCTCCGAGCCCGCCTCAAATCGGGTCGGCGTCCGATCCCCACGACGCCAACGTTCGAGGTATCCCCTTCGAGCAGAGCGTTCACGGCCTGCGTGCTCGAATGGGCCACTAGGGCGATGCGATCCCGGCCCCGGTCCCTTAGCTGCTCCCTGAGAGCGCGTAGCGAACGAACAACCCCTTCGGCAACTCCCGCGACGGCCTGATGAGTTGTTGGAACTACGGCGCGGGCGACGACCGGGCCGGAAGATTCACACGCCACAGCCTTGGTGAACGTTCCTCCGACGTCGACGCCCACCCGAACGTCCACTAACGGGCTCCCGTGGGTTCCTCAACCTCCGCCTCCGAGGAGGGGCTGGGTTCGATCGCCCGACCCGCCCTGCGTTCACGTCGTGGCATGACCAAGAACGTCCATGCCGCCCCGATCACGTATATGGAGGCCAGGAGGGCCTGGACGAGGATGGTTTCCCGGGTCGGATACCACCCCGTGAGCTGCGAGAGAAAGATCGGAAGGTCGGGAAGGCCTTCGAGGAAGGTCACCGGCAGCACGGCCGCCACCTGAAAACCCCGCACCGCGTTGCCTGCCAACGCAATCGACAGCAGCATGACAAGGGTCACTGCTGTGGTCAGGAATGGCTTTACGGGTATTCGGCGACCGGCCTTGAAAATGACCCAACCAATGCCCGCGAGGACGACCGCGGCAACGACGGTTCCCGAGATCACGTAACCGATCAGTCCCTGGGCAAAGGAAATGAGCGCCTGATAGAAGAGGACGGTCTCGAAACCCTCCCGATACACGGCGGTAAATCCCACTCCTACCAGCGCCAGTGTCGAACCGGTCGTCGCGGCGTTCCAAACCTTGGTCTTTACAAATTCCATCCACCGTCTGTGCTCCAGCCGGGTAATGAGCCAGAACGACACGTAAAAGAGCACAACCACCGCGAGGGCGGCCGTTACGGCTTCCAGAATCTCGCGCTGTAACGGCGCCAAGCGGATGACCGCCGTCGCCAGCACGAAGGTGATGGCGGTCGCAATTCCGGCTCCTGCAACACCTCTTAGAACCGGGGCACGGTACTGAGTGTTTCGGCTTGCCTCCAGATATCCGAGGATCGCCGCGACCACAAGCACCGCTTCCAGTCCCTCCCGGAACAGAATGGTGAAGGCGTAGCCGAAAGCAAGGAGCGGGGCGGCAACGCCCGGTTCCGCAAGGGTCCTCTCGACGTCATCGAGCCCTCTTCTGACCTCGGCCGTGATGTCCTCCACTTCGCCGAGAGGAGCGCCGGCCTCGATCAGATTGCGCAACGCGGCGAAGTCTTCCTCGACCTCCAGAGTGAGACCTTCGTCACGGATGCGCAGTGGGATCTCGACGTATTCGAAATGGTCGAGGTAGGAGTTGCGCGCCGCGACGTACGCATCCTCGGATCGGCCCTCTTCGTACAGCGCGAGGGCCCTGTCGAGAAGGGCGCGCGACCGGTCGAGCTCAACGAGTGCCTCTTTGACTCCAACGTCTTGAGCCTGAGCGGGAGCGGCCAGGAGCCAAACCGTCACGACAAACACGATTCCGCCGAGCGCGGCCAAACGTCTCACCTGAGTCGGCCCCCCAAGATCGCCTCCCTTTCTTCGGTAGACCGTAGGTCGAAGTTTCGGTGGCCCGATGTTAGGTGACCCTAACCTGGGTCGCAAATCCGGGCTGCAAGAGAGGATGGAATTTCCGCTCTCCTGAAAAGGTTGTCTTCAATCCGGATCCATCGAGGGCCGTGCCTGGGCCGGACGAAACAAAGGAGATGACCGCGGTGCCTGAAACGCCTTCCACCAGCTCCGCCGCTAGGCAACGACCGGCGCTTCCGGCCGAGACGGCACCCGGAGCGGTGAGACTGATTGCGGCCGACCTCGACCGGATGGCGGACTTTTACGAGCGCGCGATCGGACTGAGCCCCGTCGATCGCTCCCCTTCGCTGGTTCGTCTCGGGCTTCGCGGCCAGGCCGTTGTCGAGCTGATGCACCGGCCGGATGCCTCGCCCCGACCTCCCGGGACAACCGGCCTCTTCCACCTCGCGATCCTGGTGCCGAATCGCCTCGAGCTCGCCCGAGCGATCCGCCGGGTAGTGGACGCAGAGTGGTCGTTCAGCGGCGCGTCGGACCACCTCGTGAGCGAGGCCCTCTACCTGAACGACCCCGGGGGCAACGGGATCGAGATCTATCGCGACCGGCCGCGCGACGAGTGGAGATACAGCGAGGGACAGCTTCAGATGGCAACTCTTCACCTCGATGTTGATGGCGTCATCACTGAACTCAACGGGACCGAGAGCGTGCCGAAGGGGATGGCGCCGGAAACCCGAATAGGTCACGTCCACTTACAGGTCTCCGATTTGACCGAAGCCGAGGACTTCTACTGTGGCGTCCTCGGTTTCGACGTCACGGTTTCGACTTATCCCGGGGCGTTGTTCGTCTCGGCTGGCGGCTATCACCATCACATCGGGCTGAACACCTGGGCCGGCCGAGGTGCTCCGCCTCCCCCTCCCGGGTCCCAGGGCCTCGCATGGTTCGAGATCGTGGTGCCCGACCAAACCCAACTCGAGGCAGTCGTGAATCGCCTAGACGAGGCCGGCATCGACAGGGAGGACAAAGAAGAAGGAGTCCTTGTCTCCGATCCGTCCGGAAACCGGGTCTTGGTGACGAGTTCTTGATCGTCTAGATCGATCGCCCGCTGATCGTTAACTGTGGATGCGTCAGCATTCAATTCGAGACCGTCGAGGTCCCCAGCACCCAGGTGAGCGTGGTCACGCCCGGATCGTAGTGGCGATGAATGCCGGTCGAGCTTTTCGTACCCTTGGCTTGTGGCGACCCAGGCCGAGAGGATCATCGAGGCGATGAACGCGATCCACGGGGTCCACCCGGGCTTTCGCGCCGTCCACTCGAAGGGAGTTTGTTGCCGAGGGACGTTCACGGCCACTCAGGCTGCGGCAGAACTTTCGGTCGCTCCGCATCTCCAGGGCGGAGAGGTGCCGGTGACGGTGCGCTTCTCGAACGGATCGGGGAGGCCGACACGCGCCGACGGCGCGCGGGACGAGCGAGGGATGGCCGTCAAGTTCCACCTCCTCGATGGCGTCACGACCGACATAGTGTCGCTGACACTGCCGGTCTTCTTCGTCCGTTCGCCCGAGGACTTTCTCGGCTTCCTGGAGGCCCAGAGGCCGGACCCCGAGACGGGAAAGCCGAACCTTGCACGAGTGGAGGCATTCGTCAACGACCATCCCGAAACGCAAACCGCGCTCGGCTTTGCGATGTTCTCGATGGCGCCGGCAAGCTACGCCAACTGCAACTTCCACGGAATCCACGCGTTCAAGATGACGGGGCCCGGCAGGGTCCAGAACTACGTTCGATATCACTGGATCCCCGCCGCCGGTGAGGCGACTCTGGAAGACGAGGAAACGAGGAGACTCGGGCGCAACTACCTGCGGGACGAACTCGAAACTCGTCTAAGAACAACTAGCGTCGAGTTCGAACTTCGGTTTCAGATCGCGGGTGAGGGAGACGACCCGACGGATCCAACGATCGCCTGGCCGGAGGACAGAAGGACAATTTCGGCCGGGACTCTTTCCATCACCGAGTTCGCGGGCGTCGAGTGCGAGCCGATGGTCTTTGATCCGGGGCGCGTTATCGACGGCATTGAACGCTCCGACGACCCGATCCTTCATGCGCGCACCCCCGCCTATTCCGTATCTCACGAGCGCAGAACCAGAGCGACTTCCGCCCCTGATCGTTGAATTTCCCTCGGGCTGCCCTCCCGCCCCACCGCTAAAGCTCCTTCGTGTTCGATCTCCCGAACCCGGCATAGCTCCCACGGGTCCCAACGCCCGTGGCGAGTTCTTTCCATCGCAGGGGCGACGTGGTTTTGCCCGCGAGCGGCGGAGTCGGAAAGTCGCGTCCGGTTCGCAAACCGTTGATCAAATCTTCCAGCGCGTCGATGGAGCTCCGACGGGGCGTCCAACCCAGTTCCTCGTGAGCCCTGGAGGAGTCCAGAAGCGGCGCCTTTAACGCCAGGTCGACCCATCCCGGAGGCGTCGGTTGCAGCCTCAACTTCCAGGCCAGTGTTGTCGCGCCTCGTAAGAGACGGGGGTTGATCTGAAACGTCCTACCGGGCCCCAGGACATTGGCAACGATAGACATGTCCAGGACGGGGTCGGCGGCAACATTGAAGGCACCGGAGACCTGCTTCGTGACGGCCAAACGGTAGGCCTCGGCGACGTCGTAGCAGTGCACCGCTTGAAAGATCAACCTCTCATCGTCGGGAACCGCGGGGATGAAAGGTCTTCTCAGCATCTTTCCGGGAAGAAGCGGTCCTGCGAAGAGCCGTCTCACACCCGTCGCCGCCTCCCCTTTGAAAATGAGGGCGGGACGCAACCTCACCACCCGAATATCTCGATGTCTTTCTTCGAATTCCGAGAGGATCCGTTCGACCTCGGCTTTGTGTCGCGAGTAAAAGGCCGTTTCAATCCCCTCTACGGGCCACGACTCGTCGACCAGTCGGTCCTTCGGACCCGGCGAATACGCTCCCACCGACGACGCGTAAACGATCGCCGAGACCCCGGCCCCGGCCGCTGCCTCGAATAGGTTGCGGCTGCCCTCGACATTCACTAGGGAAAGCTCCGCCAGGTTGCGCGATGGCTGTATCAGCCAGGCCAGGTGGACGACGACATCGATCCCGTCGAGAAACTCCCCGATTTCCGGCGACGTCACATCAACCGTCACCCACTTCGTTTTCGGAAGGACCAGTTCCGGACGACGTCGCGCGATCCCCACGATTTCCGACACATCCGGGTCTGCCGAAAGAGTTTCGACAAGACTCGTACCGACGTTTCCGGTGGCTCCAGTGACCGCGACTCTCACAAGAGTGCTATTCCCTCGGCCCCGTCGCCCAAGCCAGGGTCCGGCGCTAAATCAGTGTGGCGAGGCCGAGGCGCGGCTCACCGCCGCTCAGTCGTCGTCGCGTGCCTCGTCGCTGTCTTTCGCCCTGTCGTCGTCGCTCTCGGTGCCCAAAACCTCGAACCCGGCGTCGAGCCAAACCTCGACCTGGGTGCCGTCGGCGCGACGGATCTCGACCTCGTAGGCCGCCTCGCCGTCGTCCCCGACCTCGGTCTCGATCACGATGCCGTCGACCTGCTCCAGAGCGGCGCTCGTGGCCCGGTCATAGGTGGTGCCGGTGAGAGATCTGTCGTCGCCGTCCGCCGCCAGCCCCACTCCCACGCCCGTCCCGATCGCGGCCACACCGACCGCCACCGCGATGATCAGTTTTGTTCTCTTGGTCATCTCCGTCTCCTCCCGAATTGACGATCGCAGTCTCGGACTGCTGCTTCACCAAAAGATCGTTTCATTCGGACCCTGAGGCTCCGCTGAACGCCTTCCCGGGCCAATTCGTCAGTCATCGAGCCTTGGAAGCCTCACCTCTACCCGTGCCCCTCCCAGGGGCGAGTCCAGCGCTGCTGCCGATCCCCCGTGGACGGCAGCTATCTCGGCCACGATCGCCAGGCCAAGTCCGCTACCACCGGAATCTCGATCGCGGGCCTCGTCCAGCCGGACGAACCGGTCGAAGACTCTCTTCCGATCGGCGGGGGGAACCCCGGCCCCGTCGTCGTCGATCGTGAGGACCGTTTCCTTTTCGTCCTCGGTGAGCGACAGGGCCACGGCTCCACGGGCGTGGCGCGCGGCGTTCTCGGCAATGTTCCGCACGAGCTTGGCCAGTTGGGCGCGGACCCCGGAGACCCGGCCGGCCGACACGCCCGAGATATCGACGCGGAGATCGGTGGCTTCGCGCAGACGATCAACCTCGTCGAGGACGAGATCGTCGAGATCGACCGGCTCCATCTCGGGACGCAGAGTCGTCTCGTCAATCCTCGCCAAGAGCAGGAGGTCATCGACGATCCGCTCCAGGCGTTCGTCCTCATCGAAGACGACGCGGCCCAGCTCCTCGATCGTCGTCCGCTCCGGATGGGTGAGCGCGATCTCGGCTTGCTGTCGGATGGCCGCGACGGGAGAGCGCAACTCGTGCGCCGCATCGGATACGAAGCGCCGTTGCTGAGCCTGTCCCTTCTGCAGACGGGCCAGCATCTTGTTCATCGTTGTGGCCAGCCGGGCGATCTCATCCGTTCCGGGCGGATCCGGCACTCGCCGGTGCAACTCCCGCGACGAGATCGCGTCGACCTCGGCACGGATCGCCTCAACCGGAGCGAGAGCTCGTCCGGCCACGGCCCAAGTCGTCCCGGCCACCACGATTAAAAGGATGGGGAGCCCCACCAATAAGAGACTCCCGACCGCCTGGGTCGATTCGGCGACCGTCTCCAGCGTCCGTCCGACGAGAATCGTGTGCGAACCCTGGGGAGTGGATGCCGAACGGGCCACCACCAAGAAGGAATCGTCCTCGAACCGCAGGCCGCTCACCTCCCGACTGCGTCCCGGTTCCAACCGAAGAATCGCCGGTTCTCCCTGCACGTTTGCGCTGGCCGCCGTTACCCTGCCGCCGGAATCGACAACCTGAACGAACTCCTCCTCCTGGTCGCCGATTCGAACAGGACCGTCGTCTTCTCCGGCTGAAAGCAACTCCGCCACGGCGTCGGCTCGGAGGAGGGCCGCGGCCCGGACGTCGTCCGTAAGAGATCGTTTGAGCAGGATGACCATGGCGAGAGCGGCGGCGACTAGAGCCAGGCCCACGACCACGACCGCCGCCGTGGTCGTTCGAACCCGCACGGTGCCGGCGCGTTCGCGTAGCGTTTCCCGGAAACCGCGTCTCTCGTCAACCACCATCGACGGTCAACCGATAGCCCGCTCCCCGCACGGTCTCGATTGTGTTTCGTCCGAAGGGCCGGTCCAGTTTGTTGCGAAGATGACGGATGTAAACCTCGACGATATTGGTGTCGCCTTCGAAGTTGTAGTCCCAGACATGATCGAGAATCTCTCGCTTCGACACGACCTCTCCTTTGCGGCGGAGAAGAAACTCGAGCAACGCGATCTCTCGAGCCGTGAGTTGCACTTCGCCGTCGCCTCTCCAGACCCGCTTCGCCCCTGGATCCAGTCGCAGATCACCCGCCGTCAGGACGGTCGGTCGCTCGGGGGCCCCCCTTCGCAATAGAGAACGGAGCCGTGCCACGAGCACGACGTAGGAAAAGGGCTTGGTCAAGTAGTCGTCCGCCCCAGTATCGAGGGCTTCGGCCTCATCCAACTCGCCGTCCTTAGCGGTGAGCATCAGGATGGGCGTCCAGATCCCCTCTTCCCTCAGCTCGGTGCAGATCTTGTAGCCGTTTACGCCGGGAAGCATGATGTCGAGAACGATGGCGTCGTAGGGGTGCTCGCGCGCCATCCACAGACCATCGGTTCCGGTGAGGGCGATGTCGGTCGCAAAACCTTCGGCCTCAAGCCCTCTCTTGAGCCCGGCGGCAAGCCGCTTCTCGTCTTCCACGATCAGAACGCGCAACGGACCTCCTCGCCCTCGCTGCGCCTAATCCTGCCGCGTTCAAGCTGAAGATGCGCTGAACACAGCCTGAGTGGCGTCCCTTTACTGCCTTCAGCAGCCGTTCAGGCATCCCCAACCACAGTGACCACTGTCCATCCGAACGTCACCAGGAGGTTTGAAGTGGCCGTCAAGAGGATTCGAATTCAAGCGACGCGCAGGAAAGGAAAGCCGGCCGGCGCGAGGCCCTCACGGATTCGCCGCTCACCCGGAGTCTCATTCATCGGCATTCTGGTTGGGCCCCTGGCCCTGCTGGCTGGCTCCGCCTGCGATACGACCGACCCCGCCTCGGGCGCCGGTCAATCCCGAC